>CAZJCR010000290.1:0-4140 GCA_964544385.1 uncultured Bacteroidales bacterium | reverse complement strand
TTTTGATGCAATGTTTACAAAAGTAGCCGGTAAAGATATTAGCTACAACAACCTGCTCGATATTGAAGCCGCTGTTAAATTAATCGACGAGTTTAACGAAACAACTTTTGCAATACTTAAACATAACAACGCTTGTGGCCTGGCATCGCGGCCTAAACTTATTGACGCATGGCGCGAAGCTTTAGCAGGCGACCCCGTGTCGGCCTATGGCGGCATTTTAGTTACAAACACAACTGTTGACTGCGAAACCGCAACCGAAATTGATAAACTTTTTTACGAAGTTATTATTGCCCCAATGTACACTACCGAGGCATTAAGCCTGTTAATGAAAAAAGAAAAACGCATTATACTTATCGATAAACGTACCGAAAAACAAACCGTTCAATTACGCTCGTTGCTCGGTGGCTTATTAGTTCAGGATACCGACCTCGCAATTGAACAAAAAGAGCAAATGGAAACAGTTACCAACGCTAAACCAACCGACGAACAATTGTCGGACTTAGAGTTTGCTCTTAAAATTGTTAAACATACAAAATCGAACGCCATTGTATTGGTAAAAAATAAAAAACTGGCTGCCAGCGGCGTTGGGCAAACATCGCGCGTCGACGCACTTAAACAGGCAATTGAAAAAGCTAAAGAATTTAAAAACGATATTAACGGCGGGGTTATGGCATCTGATGCATTTTTTCCGTTTGCCGACAGTGTCGAAATTGCACATAAAGCAGGAATAACAGCAGTTGTTGAACCAGGCGGGTCAATGCGCGACAAAGACTCAATTGAATTTTGCAACAATAATAATATGGCAATGGTTTTTACAGGCGTACGTCATTTTAAACACTAAAAATATAACACAATAAAAGCATGGGACTATTTTCGTTTTTAACCCAGGAAATTGCAATCGACCTTGGTACAGCAAACACAATTATTATTCATAACGATAAAATTGTTGTTGACGAACCATCGATAGTTGCAATTGATTCGCCTACAGGCAAAGTAATTGCAATAGGCGAAAAAGCCCGCCAAATGCACGGAAAAACTCACGAGAACATTAAAACAATAAGGCCTTTGCGCGATGGCGTTATTGCCGATTTTGATGCCGCCGAAAAAATGATACGCGGCATGACAAAAATGATAAATAACAAAACACAGTTATTTACCCCGGCGCTTAAAATTGTAATATGTATTCCGTCGGGCTCAACCGAGGTTGAAATACGTGCCGTGCGCGACTCGAGCGAACATGCCGGTGGCCGCGAGGTACTTATGATTTACGAACCAATGGCTGCTGCTATTGGTATAGGTATGGACGTTGAAGCCCCCGAAGGCCACATGGTTGTTGATATTGGAGGCGGTACAACCGAAATCGCGGTAATTTCGTTAGGCGGTATTGTATCGAACCAATCGATACGTATTGCAGGCGACGACTTAACCGCCGACATTCGCGAGTATATGCGGCATCAACATAATATTAAAATTGGCGAACGTACTGCCGAAGAAATTAAAATTGCCGTAGGTTCGGCACTACCCGAACTCGACGAACCACCTGCCGATTTTGTTGTACGTGGCCCTCACCAAATGACAGCATTGCCTATGGATATTCCAATTTCGTATCAGGAAATTGCTCATTGTTTGGACCGCTCAATTAGCAAAATTGAAGCTGCAATTTTAGCAACCCTTGAGCATACTCCACCCGAACTTTATGCCGATATTTACCGAAAAGGAATTTATTTGGCCGGTGGCGGAGCATTACTTCGTGGGCTCGACAAACGTTTGACCGAAAAAACCAAAATAAAATTTCATGTTGCCGACGACCCATTGCACGCAGTTGTTCGCGGTACCGGTATTGCACTTAAAAATTCCGATAAATTTTCGTTCCTTATTAAATAAAACTTTATCAAACAGCAAAAATGCGGAGCTTACTGAACTTTGTTATACGGTTTCATTTTGTTATCCTGTTTTTGCTGTTTGAATTATTATCGATAATACTTGTAGTTAATTACAACGATTATCAAAAAGCAGCTTTCCTTAATTCATCAAACACTATTGCAGGCAAAGTGTACAATATTCAATACACTGTTAATCGTTATTTTGACCTGCGTTACGAGAACCAAATTTTACTTGCCGAGTTGGCCCGGTATAAAAACAACCAAATTGGTTCGTATAAACAAAACAAAGTTCAACTTACCGATATTTACGATTCGGTTTATTTACAACAGTACACTTATATAACCGCTAATGTGGTTAATAACTCAACAAACCGTCAAAATAATTATTTTACAATAAATAAAGGCACAAAACAGGGCGTTTATCCCCAAATGGGCGTAATTACTGCAACCGGAGTTGCCGGTATAGTTAAAGATGCAAGCGACAATTACGCATCGGTAATAAGTGTTTTAAACCAAAACATTAAAATAAGTGCCATGCTAAAAACATCGGGCCATTTTGGTTCGCTTGAATGGAACGGGCGCGATGCAGGGTACGCCGAGTTAACCGATTTGCCCGGGCATTTAATAGTTAAAGCCG
This sequence comes from uncultured Bacteroidales bacterium, assembly GCA_964544385.1. Classification (GTDB taxonomy): domain Bacteria; phylum Bacteroidota; class Bacteroidia; order Bacteroidales; family SZUA-534; genus CAZJCR01. The sequence goes on along the minus strand of CAZJCR010000290.1, from coordinate 1,620 downwards.
CCGACACGGTTATTACAAGCGGCTTTTCGACAATGTTTCCAAAAGGTTTGATGATTGGAATTGTTGACGAAACCGACGATGGGCAGACTGGCGAGTTTTTGAGGTTGAGAGTGAAATTAAATGTCGATTTTGGAAGGTTGAACCAAGTACTTGTTGTGCATAATTTTTTGGCCTCGGAACAATTATTGTTAGAACAAAAATCGCTACATGATTAAAAATTTTGGTCAATATTTAGTTGGGTTTATTGTACTGATACTTTTACAGGTATTAGTGTTAAATAATATACAGTTTAGTGGCTTTATTAACCCATATATTTATGTTCTGTTAATATTATTGCTACCAATAACAATACCGGGTTGGCTATTAATAATAGTATCGTTTTTTTTAGGGTTAACTATCGATATGTTTACAAATACGTTGGGTGTACATGCATCGGCAACTGTATTTATGGCAGCACTGCGCCCGGCTGTTTTGCTTGCTTTGTCGAACCGCGGTGAGTATGAGCAGGGTGCAGCACCACGTATATCAACAATGGGGCTTGCTTGGTTTTTTAAATACACTATTGTACTGGTTTTTGCTCATCATTTGTTTTTGTTTTTTATCGAGGTATTTAAATTCAATAGTTTTTACCTTGTTCTTTGGCGAACATTTTTAAGCACTATTTTTTCAACATTAATAATATTGTTAAGTCAATTTGTAATATTCCGCAAGTAATATGAATCCTTTTTTAAACCGGAAATATATTATTGGGGGTATATTTAGCCTTTTAGTATTAGTATATATTATTAGGTTGTTTTTTTTACAGGTTATCGACCAAACCTACAAAACATCGGCATCGAACAATGTTTTGCGATACATTACGCAATACCCGTCGCGTGGATTAGTTTACGACCGCACAGGTAAATTATTAGTATACAACGAGGCTGCTTACGACCTTATGGTGGTGCCAAAACAGCTTGTAGCTTTTGATACTGCCATGTTATGTAAAATGTTAAACCTTACAAAAGAACAAGTTGATGCAAGGTTAACAAAAGCTAAACGTTACAGTTGGTACAAACCATCGGTTTTCGAAAAACAAATTTCGGCCGTTACATACGCACCTTTTCAGGAAAAAATGCACCTGTTTAAAGGTTTTTTTATCGAAACTCGTACTTTGCGCAAATATCCTTACAAAAGCTCGCCGCACGTTTTAGGTTATGTTGGCGAGGTTGACGAAAAAATTGCAACTGGCGACGACTATTATAACCCCGGCGACTACATTGGCATTAGTGGTATCGAAAAATCGTACGAAACAATTTTGCGCGGGAAAAAGGGTGTTAAAATTTTTATGGTCGATGTTCATAACCGGATAAAAGGAAGTTATAAAGATGGAAAATTTGACCAACAGGCAATTAATGGCGAAAATATTACACTAACAATTGATGTAGCATTACAACAATACGGTGAGTTTTTAATGCAAAACAAAATTGGAAGTATTGTGGCCATTGAACCCGAGAGTGGCGAGATACTTGCAATTGTGTCGGCACCGGCTTACGACCCTGGTTTACTTGTTGGGCGCGAACGTGCAAATAATTATAATTATCTAAAAAGCGACACGTTAAAACCTTTGTTCGACAGGGC
>CAZJCR010000289.1:0-4151 GCA_964544385.1 uncultured Bacteroidales bacterium | reverse complement strand
TCACATCGTGCTACAGGTCTTTTTGTTCAAGACATGGCAATAGATTTACGCCGTTTGTTTTGTGTATTATTAAACAAATTAGAACCCGAAATTACTCCAGAGACAGAAGCAAAATTACGTGAAGAAGGCTGGCAAGAAACCCAAACTGTGTTTGGAACTTGTTTAGTTGCTCCAAAAGAGAAAAGAGAAGAATTGGCAAAAGCTCTTGCTTATGCTATAATAAACTGGACAATTACTTCAAATCAATCTCGCACATTTAGTTTAATGGAAACACTCGCTGTTTCAATTTCTGATAATGCAAACAAAATTGCTGGAAGCATACGTGCAAAATTGAAAGAGGAAGAAGAGAATAAAGCAGAACCAATCATAGAAGAAGATATGGCTGGAGTTGAAAGTTTTGTTACTCTTCAAGCGGGCGGATATATCCGTACAAAAAAAGAAACAATTGACGCACTTGAAAAAGCAGAAAAATCAATTTATGATAAAATAATGGCTTTTGATTTTGAAAATCAGTTAGCATAATACTTTACTATAAAGGTTGTCTAAAAAGGTTTATACCCAAATTGAGCTAATCGCTCAATCGATTTAGATTTTGTAAGTATTTCACTGCACTTCGTTGGTGAAATACAACAAACTCTACATCGGGATTATACCTAAGTAAAGCTCTTGTTCACTTCGTTCCAACCGCTCAACTTAGGTTATACTCTCGCAAATTCACCAAGTAGCAAAGAACAAAGTTTGATAATTTGATACATAACAATTTATAGTTCAATAATTAAATTTTCACACTTTGTGTCTTAGTGTCTTCGCGAGATAATTTTTTATTTTTTTATGGTACTTTTTAGGCAGCCTTTTTTATAACTTATATCCCTATTACACTGTTAAAATGTAATTTTCAAATATTGTTTTAATAACCAAATGGTTAAATTTAAAAACAACAAAAAACCAAAAGCCCAAAAAATAACTCACAGTTTTAACCGATAGATTATGCCGCTATATCCAAAAGTTATTAGTTTGTTTAAGTTTATTGTAATACTGTTAAACAAAACGCCTCATAGCTTAACGCATTATTGTAATTATTTTGATGCCGATAAACGTACTATTTACCGTTATATTTCCGATTTAAACACCATAGGGTTCGATATTTCAATAAAAAATAATAATGTAGTTTTAAATAACTATAACAATAATGTACTTTGTAATATTATGCAAATAACTACTAACGAGGCAATTGTTTTAAATAAAGCTTTGCAAATGGTTGATGCAGGCAATGCCATAAAAAACCAGTTGCAAAAAAAGCTTGGCTTGTTCGATACCAATACTATCAATAACATGTTAATTGAACAAACCGATAACCAAATAATAAAAAGCCTTAATTATGCAATAAACAATAAATTAGTAGTAATGCTTAACAGTTATTCGTCGGGTAGCAGTTTAAAAATACTCGACAGGTATGTTGAACCATTCGAGCTAAAAAACAATTATAGTTATGTAATGTGCTACGATATAGAGTCGCAAACCAATAAAATGTTTAAAATATCGAGGTGCAAGTCGGTTACAGTAACAAAAATAAAATGGGAAAACGGGCACTTGCACCAGTCGTTACCAACCGATATTTTTAGAATATGTGGCACAGTTAATAAGCCTATAAAGCTACAACTCACGCTATTGGCCCGTAATTTACTTATTGAGGAATTTTGTGGAGCCGACAGTTATTTAACCCAGTTAAACCAAAATAACTATATACTCGATTGTAATGTTGCAGACTATCAAGGCGTTGCGCGTTTTTGTATGGGGTTGCCCGGCCATGTTTTAATTATCGAAAGCCAGACATTGAAAAACTATATCATAAAACAAAAAAATGTATATAACCGGCACGCATTTTAACTATTACCAACTATGCCATCGTAAAGTTTGGCTTTTTGCCAACAATATACAAATGGAACAAACAAGCCAACTTGTACACGAGGGCAATCTAATACACCAAAACACATATCAGCAACGTAACCCAAAATACGAAGAGGTTGATATTGACGGTATTAAAATTGATTATTACGACACAAAAAACAAAGTAATACACGAGATAAAAAAAAGCGATAAAAAAGAAGAAGCCCATAAATGGCAATTAAAATATTACATCTATATTCTTAAAAAACATGGCATTACAGGCGTTACCGGTATACTCGAGTACCCAAAAATACGTAAAACAACAAAAGTAGCTTTAAGCGATGCCGATATATTAACTATCGAAAAGCAACTTATCGATATTAAAAACCTTGTCGAAAGCAATATTTGCCCGGCATCGATACCCGAAAAAATGTGTGCAAACTGTTCGTATTACGATTTTTGTTATGCCGGCGAACAAAATACCGATAATTGAAATAATCATTAATTTTAATAATAAACTATTACCAGTGAAAAAATCGTATTACATGTTTAACCCCGGCCGGTTAACGCGTACCGACAACACGCTTAAGTTTACCCCGGTAAGTGACCAGGGTAATGCCGTTGATGTACGTTACCTGCCGGTTGAGCAAACCGACCAATTATATATTTTTGGGTCGCTTGATACAAACTCGGCTATCTTTAATTTTTTGGGACAAAATAATATAGCCGTACATTTTTTCGATTATTACGAAAACTATACCGGTTCGTTTATGCCAAAAGATCAATTGTTATCGGGGCGCATGATTATAGCACAAGCCACCAATTATCTTCAACAAAATAAACGGCAGCAAATAGCCAAAAAAATAATTAGCGCGGCAGCATTTAACATGCTAAAAAATCTTAAATACTATAATAACCGGGGCAAGCAGCTCGATGGTATTATTTTCGATATCGAAAAACTAATGCAAAATATCGATACCACGCAAAAGATACCCGAACTTATGGGTATCGAGGGTAACATACGTAATTTATATTATAGTGCTTTTAATATAATTATTCAAAATTTCGAAATGGGCAACCGTACCAAACGTCCTCCACAAAACATTGTAAACAGTTTAATATCGTTTGGCAACATGCTTTGTTACACCGAGTGTTTGCGTATGATAAACCAAACTCAGTTAAACCCTACAATTAGTTATTTGCACGAACCCGGCGAGCGACGCTATAGTTTGGCTTTAGATATTAGCGAAATATTTAAGCCTTTGTTGGTTGACCGTGTAATTTTTAAAGTACTGAACAAACGCGAGATACAAGAAAACGATTTTGATAAAAAAATTGATAAAATAATACTCACCGACAAAGGCCGCATAAAATACATACAAGCCTATAATGACAGGTTGCTCGAAACCATTAAACACCGCACGCTTAAGCGCGATGTTAGTTATCGCCATTTAATAAAACTCGAGTGTTACAAGCTTCAAAAACATTTACTTGGTATTGAGGATTATAACCCATTTAAAATGTATTGGTAATGTATGTAATATTAGTTTACGATGTTGGGCAAAAGCGAGTAGGTAAGATGCTTAAATTATGCCGCAGGTATTTAAACTGGATACAAAACTCGGTTTTTGAAGGTGAGATAAGCGAGGTTAAAATTAAAGAGATGCTAATATCAGCAAAAAAAATTATTGACCAAAACGATGATAGTATAATATTATTTAAAAGCCGTAGCTCCGATTGGCTTGATAAAGAAGTGCTTGGCAACGAAAAAAACAATTTGAGCAATATACTATAGTTGTCGATAACAACAATTTTTAATATAAATAAAATAATTTGGTTTTTATAAAAACAAAAAAGTTCATTGACATATTGAAAACTAATAACTTAACAAAGTTGTCGTACTCCGGTAAAAAAAATACTATTAAATATCGACAATAAAAGGATAAAAAAATGCTATAATTGCAAATATAAACATATTGATATTCAATATGTTTATATTTTTTTGATAATGGCCTTTTAATCGCACCATACTGGAATTGAAATTTATGTATCTTGAAGCAGAAATAACATCGGATAAGGCTTTTAATCGCACCATACTGGAATTGAAATTACCAAGGTTGAAAACAATCGAGTATTCCTTAAAGCTTTTAATCGCACCATACTGGAATTGAAATGAATAATTAATTGGTATAGGGACGTAAGCATTAACGCTTTTAATCGCACCATACTGGAATTGAAATCAGATACGGCAAAGCATATTTTCC
>CAZJCR010000288.1:0-4184 GCA_964544385.1 uncultured Bacteroidales bacterium | reverse complement strand
TTTCAACTGTTTTAATGTTCATGCTTAAAACAAACTCAATGTCGTCGTTCCAAAATATCGAGTGTTCTTCGAGTATCTGGTATAATAAATCGGAGTTTACAAGGAACTCTTCAAAAAATGTTTCAATAAATTTTTTGTCGTGGTCGTAGCTGTCGGTTTCGGCATACAGATACCTGTTGTAAATATCGGACTCAACCATTGTATTATAAATGCTTTTTACAATTTCGGGATATTTTGTCCAGTTCAGCTTTTTTTCGTCGGCATATTTAAACAGCCTGTTGCTGCTTGTTAGTTGCTTTATAACGCGGTTGTTAACAAATTTAAGGTTAGGGTTAAGGTCTGTTTGGGTTGGTATCCGCTTGTTTTTTGCAAGCTCAATTCGGTTAAGGGTGTAGTCTTTAACATCAATTAACAATAGAAAAAACAGGTGATATAAATCGTACGATTTATCGATACTGAATATCAAATCTTTTTCGAATTTTGCTATTCCCTCTTCTTTCCCGTTAAAGTATGCGTATAAAATATGCAAAACCTTAATTCTCAACAACCTTCTACTAATCATTTTTTAAAAGAGCCTTAATTAATTTATATGTATTATTTTATTTTTTTAATGGCGCAAAAGTAATTCAATTTTTCGAGCTTTATATTTAAAAAGTTAATTTGCTTTTAAAAAATTAACTAAACGGGTTACACCCTGCTCGGTACTATTGGTTGCCAGCGATATACGTACAAAGCCGGGGGCGTTAAAAGCCTCGCCTGGAATAACAACAACACCATCGTTTTTTTTCGCGGTATTTATGCAAAAGTTTTTTGTATCGGTGCCGGTATATTTTGATACATTGGCAAATAGGTAAAAACTACCAGTTGGTTTAACGTACTCAATATCATTATTGTCGAGTATTTTTGTTGCAATGTTACGGTTTTGCAACAGGGTTTTATTATAATTGTCAATAGTATTACAAGTTTTGCCCTCGACAACAGGCAGTGCAGCGTATTGGTTTGCAGTTGGGGGGCAACTAATTATTAAAGCATTAACCCATGCTATTGCCGATGCCAGTTTAGCATTGGAAGTAACAGCCCAACCAACACGTAAACCTGCTGCAGCACCACTTTTCGAAACCCCGTCGATAACTATTGTGCGGTTAAAAAAAGCCGAAAAAGTACCACAGTAAATACCATCGTAAACAAGCTTACTGTATATTTCGTCGGAAATTACATAACCATTTGTAAGCTTTTTATTAAATACCGATGCCAGTGCTGCTTGTTCGTTAAAACTAAAAACGCGGCCGGTTGGGTTTGACGGCGAGTTAATAATTACAATATCGTTGGGCTGTAACAATTGCTCAAGTTCATTTATATCGACACCGTAATTACTGGTTAACTTATAAGTTAATACATTATAACCTAACTGTTGTGGTATATTTTTATAAATGCCAAAATATATTTGCGGAATAAGTACCCGCTGTGCACCCATAGTTTTAAGTGCTTGTAAAGTTGCGTACAAAGCATTTTGAACACCAATTGTTACAACCACATTATCGGCACAATAATTATAACCGTCGGCAATTTTACATGCACCGGCAATAGCTTGACGTAACTGTGGCAGACCCGCATTGGCACTATAAAAAACGCCATCAGTAAATAACGACTTTGCAAGGGCATCAATAATTTGGTTGTCGGCTTTAAAATTACGCAGCTCGCCCAGGCCTAAACCTATTGCTGTTGGGTGTTTTGCTTGGTTAACCTGCCTTATTGCCGGCAAAGGAAAATTGGTTGATGCCAAACGCTCGTCAATAGTCATTATAAAAAACTAAGCAATAAAATGATAAAGAAAAACAACCTCGCCATCGAAAGCCGATTTACTATTGCCCTCAATCTCCATTTTTAAACCAATATTTGCTTTAGTAACACCACGCAAATTAACAGCATTTACAACCCTTGCAATAAGCCTTATACGGCTGTTAACAAGCACCGGCTGGTTAAATTTCAGTTTTTCGATACCATAATTTACCTGCAATTTAAGGTTTTGTACCTCAACAATTTGCTCCCATAAATAAGGCAAAAGCGACACAGTTAAATACCCGTGTGCAATTGTATCTTTAAAAGGCGACTCAATTTTTGCCCTTTCGGGATTTGTATGTATCCACTGAAAATCTAAAGTTGCATCGGCAAACTTGTTTATTTGCTCCTGTGTAATTGTAATATAATCAGATGCACCTATCTCTTTACCAATAAGCTTTTCAAGCTCATCAAAACTCTTAATTATAACTTTGCTCATAACACCCTGTTTAAATTAAAAAATTGCCGCAATATTACACACACTTATTTTAAATAGCAAACAAAAGGCAAACAGTATACAAACCAACCCACTTAACTTTTTTATCAAAAACTCTACATTGGGTTATACCTGAGTAAAGCGTTTATTTGCTTTACTACAAACGCTTTACTTAGATATAAAACAAAATGTTATATAGTATAAAAATAAAAGCTTAAAAAAAATACAGGTATATAGCTTTGCTTTATTATATTTACAACAGTAATAATGAGTTTACCCAATACTTATTAAATTAATGAAAAACAAAAGTTTAATATCGATAAATGATTTTTCGAAAGAAGATTATTTAGAGATTTTGCGCGTAGCCGCCGAATTTGAAAAAAAACCGGTACAAAATATTTTAGAAGGGATGGTTGTTGCCACCCTTTTTTTTGAGCCATCGACACGTACCCGTTTAAGTTTCGAGAGTGCCGTTAACCGTTTGGGCGGCAAAGTTATAGGCTTTGCCGACGCATCGTCGAGCAGTGTAAAAAAAGGAGAAACACTTAAAGACACCATACTAATTGTAAGCAATTACGCCGACCTTATTGTAATGCGCCACCCATTAGAGGGTGCTGCACGTTACGCCAGCGAGGTAGCTAAAGTGCCGGTAATTAATGCCGGCGACGGTGCTAACCAACACCCGTCGCAATGCCTGCTCGATTTATACTCGATACAAAAAACACAAGGAACTTTAGAAAACCTTACCATAACAATGGTTGGCGACCTTAAATACGGGCGAACCGTACACTCGCTGCTTATGGCAATGTCGTACTTTAACCCTAAATTTAAGTTTATTGCCCCCGACGAACTACGCATGCCCGACGAGTACAAACAATACCTTACAAACCACAACATTAAATTTGAAGAACATACCGAACTTGCCCCAAATATTTGCGATACCGATATTTTATACATGACCCGGGTTCAGCGCGAAAGATTTGCCGACCCGCTCGAGTACGAGAAAGTTAAAAACGTGTACATACTAAAAAAACACATGCTCGAGGTTGCAAAACCAAACCTTAAAATTTTACACCCCCTGCCCCGCATTAACGAAATAAGCCTCGATGTTGACGACACACCCGAAGCATATTATTTTCAACAGGCACAAAACGGAGTTTATACAAGGCAAGCCATTATATCAAAAATTTTAGGACTAAAATAAAACCCAGTAAATGAGCAAAATAATTGCTATGAAAAACCAAAAAGTACTTAATGTTAGTGCTATTCAGAATGGCACTGTTATTGACCATATTCCGGCCGAAAATTTATTCAAAGTAATATCGATACTTAAACTTGATGCAATTACCGAAAACCAAATATCGTTTGGCACCAATTACCGCAGTAGCAAGCTTGGCCGCAAAGCAATTATTAAAATTAGCGATAAATTTTTTGAAGATATTGAAATTGACAAAATTGCACTTGTTGCACCACATGCCAAACTTAATATTATTAAAGACTACGAGGTTATTGAAAAACGCGAAGTTAGCGTACCTAAAACAATTACCGGAATTGCAAAATGCATGAACCCACAATGCATTACAAACCACGAAAACATTACAACACAATTTTTTGTTACCGACGATAAAAACATTAAACTTAAATGCCGCTATTGCGAAAAAACCACCGACGCATTGCATTTGGTTATTATATAACGATAACAAAAATTACCAGTCTTAACCTTTATTTACAATAATACAAACACAACATCGTCAGCTTTTTAACTAAAGTAATAGGTTTATAAAAAGTTTTTATTAGCAAAGCCTACATATTTTTAACACTAAAATAACTGGCAAGCTATAAAAGCTAAATTAAAACCTAAGTTGAGCGGTTAAAGCGTAGCAAATAAACGCTTTACTTAGGTTAACCC
>CAZJCR010000287.1:0-4198 GCA_964544385.1 uncultured Bacteroidales bacterium | reverse complement strand
TCAACCTGTAAAACTTCGGGGGTGTTGTCGTTATTTTTGTCGGTAAATACAACACGGGTATTGCCCAAGTGGTCTTTAAGGTAGTAATCGTAAACAAAATTGCTTTTTGCCCGTATTCGGCCTTCCGTTGTATGTATGTATTCCAGTTTCATGTTTTTATCGTACTCAAAATTACTAAAATAATACCGGGTTCCATAACCGTCGCTGGTAGTTTTTTTGTACTTGGATCCGGTGGCACTATATGTGTAAATTACCGAGTTGCTCCCTATGTTCACCTGAGTAGGCAAGTTTATGTGGTTATAGGTAATGCTTGTAATTCCTTTATTGGCATCGGCGGTCAGGTTTCCGTTGTTGTTAAAAGTATAATTGGTACTACACATAATTTAGCCTGTTACCATTGTAATTTTTTGCTTGTTACCAAAATTAAACCTAAGTAAAGTGCTTGTTAACTTTACTTTAACCGCTCAACTTAGGTTTTAGCTGCAAATAAGTAAAACGCAATATAGTTATACAAGTATCGTTCAACTTAGCAATTACTTATTTGTATCATTTACAAAATTAAAGTAGGTTTGTGCATTAAAAATTATTAAAGTGGAAAACATATTAACCAAAGCGTTCGACAAATTTAGCAACCTTAAAATATTAGTTATTGGCGATGTTATGATTGACGCCTACATGTGGGGAAAAGTTGACCGTATATCGCCTGAAGCCCCTGTGCCGGTAATATCGGTAACAAAACACGAGAGCCGCTTAGGCGGTGCTGCAAACGTTGGTTTAAATATAAATGAACTTGGTGCAACACCAATTTTATGTGCCTGCATTGGTAACGATACTTATGGTAATGAATTTACAAACCTTTTAAAAAATAACAATATGCCCGTGCAAGGCATAATGACAAGCAACAAAAGGCAAACTACAGTAAAAACACGTATTATTAGCAATAACCAGCACTTGCTGCGCGTTGACGACGAAACCGACAAACCTCTTGATAACGATACCGAACAGGCTTTTATTAATCATATCGATAATTTATTTGAAACATATAATTTTAATGCAATTATTTTTGAAGATTACGATAAAGGCAACATTACACCAAGCATAATAGAACATGTTGTTAAAAAAGCCAATAGTAAAAATATTCCAACTTTAGTTGACCCCAAAAAGCGCAATTTTTTAAATTATAACAACGTAACAGTGTTTAAACCAAATTTTAAAGAGATTTGCGAAGGGCTTAAAATAGAATTGAAAAAGGGTGATATAAATGAGCTTAACAACTCGGCATTAAAACTTTGTAAAATGCTTAATGCTAAACATGTTATGGTTACATTGTCGGAACTTGGCGTGTTTGTAACCAACAACAATACTTATTGCCACACACCAGCCCAACAGCGTGGAATTACCGATGTGTCGGGTGCTGGCGACACTGTTATTAGCGTTACCGCATGTGCATTAGCTGCCGGGTTAGACATTAACACGTCGGTAAAACTGGCTAATATTGCCGGCGGCCTTGTTTGCGAACAAGTTGGCGTGGTGCCTGTTAATAAAAACCAGCTTTTGTTTGAGGCAAAAAAACTTATTTAAATATTATAACATTTTATAATTAAACAAATTATTTGATTTTTTAGCCCACTTATTAAGCCTGTTTATTTTTAGGTTTAATAAAAAACAGTATTTTAGTAAAATCATAAAAAAAAAGTTATGCATATAGCTGTAGCCGGTAATATTGGTTCGGGCAAAACCACCCTTACACGTTTACTTAGTAAACATTATAAATGGGAACCTCATTTCGAAGATGTTGATGACAACCCTTATTTAAACGATTTTTATAACGACATGCAGCGTTGGAGTTTTAACCTGCAAATTTATTTTCTTAATAACCGCTTTAACCAAATATTAAAGTTCAGGCAATTGGGCAAAACAGTTATACAAGACCGCACAATATACGAAGACGCGCATATATTTGCACCAAACTTGCACGCAATGGGTTTACTTAGTACCCGCGATTTCGACAACTATTTCTCGCTCTTTCAGCTAATGAGCTCACTTATTCAACCACCCGATTTAATTATCTATTTACGCGCATCGGTACCAACTTTGGTTAACCAGATACAAAAACGTGGCCGCGAGTACGAGAACTCAATTAGGCTCGACTATCTTAAACGCCTTAACGAACGCTACGAAGCGTGGATATCGAAATACTCGTTAGGTAAAATATTAATTATTGAAGTTGACGAAGTAAACTTTACCGAAAAACCCGAACATTTAAGCTTAGTAATAAATAAAATTGATGCCCAGTTACATGGCTTGTTTTAAGGGGCTTACCTGCTTTTGTCCTAAAAATAAACCTGTAAGCGTTAGTACAATACCAAAAACCTGGGCAATGTCAAGCGTTTCGCCCAACCTTATATAAGCAAATATTGCGGTAAATATAGGTATTGTATTTGTAAACAAACTTGCCCGCGTTACTCCTATCAGTTTTATCGAGTATGTAAAACAAACATATGCCAGCGACGAACCAAATAAACTTAAATAAAACAAGTTTAAAGCTGTAATAAGGTTAATTTGGCTTAAACTAAAACCGGGCAAATCAAAAATTATAAATAACGGTAAAAACAAAAATGCACCAATAGTGTTTTGCCAGCCAATAATATTTACCGAACTGTAACTATTTGTTAGTTTAACAATTACAACCGAGTACCCTAACGATGCAACTACCGACCCTATAAGCAATATTATACCAATTAGCGAACCATCGAACATGAAATTTTTGCCAACAACAACAAGTACAACACCTACAAACGAAATTAAAAGGCCGGCAATATTTAAAACCGATATTTTTGAACCATAAAACAAATATGCTGGTATTGGTGTAAACAAAGGTATTGTCGAAATTATTACCGATGCAATTGTGCTCGAAACCATGCTTACTCCATAACTCTCGAACAAAAAATACAAAAACGGCTGAAAAAACGATAACAATATAAACCACCAAAAATTTTTACGCCCAGGAAACCTGAACCTACCGGTAAAACACGAAAACAAAAGCAAAAACCCACCCGAGAACGACAGCCTTATAAGCATTACAGTTATTGGGTTTAATGCCTCAAAAACAACTTTGTACCAAATGTAAGTTAAACTCCAAAAAAGCATGGCAATTACAACTATGGCACTTACGCGGTATTTTTCGAATGTCTTGCCCATCGATTATTAAAAATGTGCCCAAAGATGCATTTTTTTTAGTACATTAGTATTTGTTGTACATTATTATATTTTAACTACGTTTAGCAGTTAAAACATAGCAAACAAACGCTTTACTAAGGTATAACAGGTATTTATACTTTTATTAAGTTTAACTAAACAAGTTAACCTAATACTTACAAAGTATAAATTGGTTGAGCAAACAGGCATATTCAGGTTTTACTTATAAATTGTAAAAACATGCGCTTAACAATAACACTTTTTTTGGCACTAATAATAAATGTTGCATTACCTCAGGTCGACCAATCGTTAAAAAACATGCAACTTTACGATGGCTCGCGATATGTAACCTACGGGCACCGTATAACACAAGTTTTTTCGGAATTAGAGTTTTTTGCCGGCGAAGGTGTTTTTCCTAAAACAAACATTGCTTATTTAACATATCAGCAACTAATTATACAATTACAAGATACTGCCAAACATAATAACTGGGAACAAAACAAATACAACATGTCGCGCAACAATATATCGAAAAATGCCCCGGGCGGACGATTGGTTTTATACGTTGAACGCGACGATAATTATGCCACTAATAACAAAATGTTTTTTATTATTATACGCGATACGCTCGAAAACAACCTGTTCCAATTTCATTTGCCGTACCGCTCGCCCAATTTGGTGTCGGCATACAGGTTCTCAAACTGGGCTTTTATTGATATACCAGTTGAATTGCCCGAAACTTTTTTTGTTTATGTTAATAATAAAACAACCAAATATTTAAGCGATACCAAATTTTTAGTACAAAAAAACGCTGCACCAATAAATAAATAAATTAACACCTAAGTTAAGCGGTTGAAGCTATGCTAATAAACGCTTTACTTAGGTTAACCCCGATGTAGAGTTTGTTGTGTTTCACTAACCAAGTGTAGTGAAATACTTACAAAATCTAAATCGATTGAGCCATTATCTCAATTTGGGTAACAATAAAAAAATATTTTAT
>CAZJCR010000286.1:0-4201 GCA_964544385.1 uncultured Bacteroidales bacterium | reverse complement strand
ACCTTTAATTTCAATATATTTATTTTCAGATTGTAACATAATAATCCTTATTATATGGTTTGTGGTAAGCCACAAAAGTAACAGATAATTGATAAGTTAAAAAATGTTATTTTTTTTTACATTAATTGGTTTACATATTATTTTTTATATATTTGCTTTCGTAAAAATAAAAACAAACCTAAAAAAAGGAGGAACTGCTTATAGAAACATAATTACACTAAATTAATAAATTCAGGAGGTAGTTATGAATATTCATAATCAAAACGATTATGATTTAATTAAGCAGTATTTAAACGGCAACCAAAGCTGTTTTGAAACCTTAATAAATCGTCATAAAAACAAAGTATTTTCGTATATAATGATGGTTGTAAAAAACCGTGAACTTGCCGAAGATATTTTTCAGGATACTTTTATTAAAGTTATAAACTCGCTCCATTCGGGTACTTATAAGGAAGAAGGGCGTTTTGTATCATGGATAATGCGTATATCGCATAACTTGATTATCGATTTTTATCGAAAAGACAAACACCTTAAAACCGTTTCGGACGACGATACAGATGTACCACTATTTAACTCACCAAGGTACTCCGACATTACAATTGAAGATAGTTTAGTAACACAACAAATACATAACGATATAAAAAAACTTATTGATTTGTTGCCCGACGAACAAAAAGAAGTAGTGGTACTGCGATATTATTACGATATGAGCTTTAAAGAAATTGCCGATTTTAGCAATGTCAGTATTAATACGGCATTAGGCCGAATGCGTTATGCAATTATGAACATGCGAAAACTGGCAACCGAAAATAAACTTGACCTTACACGAACCTTGCAATTTTAAAAAGTAAAAAAGTATATAAGATTATAATATTTAAAAATAGGTTGCGTTTTAAATGCAGATTATAAAACGTGCGTGCCTATGTATAATATTATTACTTTTTTTTACAATTTAAAAACAATCATGGTTCATAAAAACAAACATGCTGTTAGTGCTTTTATTAATAAAGGAATAACTGACCAGTTTGAGCCATCGCAAAAAACTATTTCAAACTTAATGGCGTACTCAAGTGCTGTTTACAGTAAAAAAACAGACTCAATTGGCCAGTTTGAAAGCTTAATGAATTAAAAAAATCCGGGTCAATGCCCGGATTTCTTTTTTGCATATATTAAATATCGTTTTGTAACTCAAAAATAAAAGGTAAAAATACCTAATCCAAAACTATTTATTTTTTGGACGCGCCTCGTTTACAACCATTTTACGTCCCATAAATTCCGACTGGTTAAGGCTTTCAATAGCTCGTTGTCCTTCATCGTCGTTTGGCATGGCAATAAAACCAAAACCTTTGCTACGCCCGGTTTCGCGGTCAACTACAATCGAGGCCGACTCAACAACCCCGTAATTCGAAAAAGCTTCTTTAAGTTTCACTTCATCAACCTTGTAATTCAGGTTACCTACATAAATGTTCATAATAAATAATTAAAAAAAATTAAACTAAAAACAAAAGCTTAAAAACTATAAGCTTTTGTTTTAACAAATTTATAATACTTTTTGAGTTAACCTGCAATACTTTATAAAAAAATAGATATTTTTTAGTTTAATCCCCTTTTATGCTTTAATGCATCAATATCAGGCTTTTGTCCCCTAAAATTAACATAAAGTTCCATAGCATCGCGCGTACCGCCAAGTTCGAGTACATTTTTACGGAACGAACTTGCTGTTTGTGCATCAAATAATCCTTTTTGCATAAAATATTCAAAGGCATCGGCATCAAGTACCTCGGCCCAAATATATGAGTAATAACCCGATGCATAACCTTCGCTCGAAAAAATATGCTGAAAATAAGTACTGCGGTAACGAGGTACAATTTCATTAATTAAATTGATTTTTTCCATCGATTGTTTTTCGAATTGGTTTACATTAAAATCGACAGGTTGATTAATTGTGTGCCAATCCATATCTAAATACGATGCTGCGAGATACTCGGTAGTAGCAAAACCCTGGTTAAATTTTCCGGCATTCTGAATTTTTTCAATTAACCTGTCGGGCATTTGCTCGCCTGTTTGATAATGTTTGGCATAATGTTTTAATACTTCGGGGGCAAAAGCCCAGTTTTCCATTATTTGCGATGGCAACTCAACAAAATCGCGTGGTACGCTTAAACTTTCGTAGTTTTTATTACTAAAAAGGCCGTCGAGCGCATGTCCAAATTCATGGAAAAGTGTTTCGGTTTCGTCAACACTCAACAATGCGGGGCTATTGCCAACCGGTGCCGAAAAATTACAAACTACCGACATAACCGGGGCAACGCGATTTCCATTTTCATATTTTTGCGAACGGTAACTGGTACACCATGCGCCACTTCTCTTCGACTCGCGTGGAAAATAATCGAGATACAAAATACCAGTTAAAATACCATCGGGTTCGGTTACTTTATAAACTTCGACATCGTGAAAGTAAACAGGCATTTTGTCGAGTTTTTCGAAATTTATGCCATAAAGTTTATTGGCAACCCAAAACATGCCGTCGCGCACATTATCGAGCTTAAGGTATGGTTTTATCTCGTTTTCGTTTAATGAAAATTTTTGTTCTTTAACTTTTGTTGCATAATATGCATAATCGTGGGGTTCAATTTTAAAGCTGTTTCCTTCGTTAACAACCATTTTTTGCATATCAGCAACCTCGGTTTTTGCAAGTTCAAGTGCCGATGGCATAAGTTTATCGAGTAAATCGTAAACATTTGCAGGAGTTTTGGCCATGTTAACATCTAAAACATATTCGGCAAAACTATTAAAGCCTAATAAATTAGCTTTTTTAAGACGTAAGTTTACAATTTGGTTTATAGTATTTTTATTGTCGAGCGAATCGTTATTGTCGCCTTTCATTATATATGCATTAAACATTTTGCGGCGTAATTCGCGGTTTTTTGCATTTTCGAGCACAGGTAATAAACTTGGTTTATGTATTGTGAATAAATATTTACCAGTATAACCGGTCTTTTCGGCTGCAAGCGATGCCGATAATATGTCATTTTCCGACAAACCTTCAAGCTCATCAACATTATTAACAATTAGTTTAAAACGGTTTGTTTCGTTAAGTAAATTGTCACCAAACTTGAGGTACAAAAGCGATAACTGTTTATTTATTTCGCGAAACTCTTCTTTTTTGTCATCGGCAAGGTTTGCACCACCACGTGTAAAGCTATCGTATGTATTTTTTAATAAAGTTGTTTGCTCAACAGTAAGGTTAAGCTGGTCGCGTTTTTGATAAACAGCTTTAACTTTATCGAAAAGTGGCGCGTTAAGTAAAATATTATCGCTATGGGCTGTAAGCATTGGTACTATTGTTTGCGACAATTCAATCATTTGGTTGTTTGTATTTGCCGACAACAGGTTAAAAAACACCGATGAAACATTTTGCATTAAAGATGCGCTATTTTCAAGAGCCTCAATAGTATTTTCAAAACTGGGGGTTGCTGTATTATTAACAATTGTTTCGATGTTACTGTTTTGCTGATTAATGGCAGCCTCAAATGCCGGTATATAATGCTCGTTTTGTATTATATCGAACGGAGGAACCTGATAAGGTGTGGTATAATTTGTTAATAATGGATTATCCATTTGCGTTGGTTTGTTTTGGCACGAAAAAAACAATGATGTTAATGCAATGCCATAGATTAGTTTTTTTTTCATTTTCATCAAAATTAGTATTTTTAAAATAATTTAATCCTGTAACATTTTGTATTATATACAACAGTTTACAAGTAGTAGCAAAATATTTTGAAAAGTAACAATTATTGAATTTATATAATATGATTTATGCAATAATTTGGTTAATAAAACCCAAATTGAGCGATTCGCTCAATCGATTTAGAGTTTGTAAGTATTTCACTACACTTGTTAGTGAAATACAACAAACTCTACATCGGGATTATACCAAAGTAAAGCGTTTGTTCACATAGCTCCAACCGCTCAACTTAGGTAAAAGCTACTATACTGTCGGAATAATAATATAACCATAATTGTTGGCTCATTTTTACCATACAATGGCATTAGAATTTTGCATATTTACAAATGTTTGGCTTTATAAAACCCAAATTGAGCGATTCGTTCAATCAATTTAGAGTTTTTAAGTATTTCACTACGCTTTGTTAGTGAAATACAACAAACTCTACATCGGGGTTATACCTAAGTAAAGCGT
>CAZJCR010000285.1:0-4285 GCA_964544385.1 uncultured Bacteroidales bacterium | reverse complement strand
CCCCCGATAAATATTATGGCCACAAAAACGACCTTAAAAAACTTATCGACGAATGTCATAAACGAGGTATTGCCGTAGTTATCGACATGGTTCTGAACCACTCGTACGGCCAAAGCCCGTTAGCACGCATGTACTTCGAAAATGGAAAACCTGCCACAAACAACCCATGGTACAACGTAAACCACAATTTTACAAATACCGATGCCCAATGGGGTTACGACTTTAATCACGAAAGTGCCCATACACAAGCTTTAGTTGACAGCATTAACTCGTTTTGGCTAACGCAATATAAAGTTGACGGATTTAGGTTCGACTTTACAAAAGGTTTTGGCAATAATATTAAAGATGCATCGGACCCTTGGGGCAGCAAATACGATGCCGACCGAGTGCGCCTGCTTAAACGCATGGCCGATAAAATATGGCAAACAAACCCAAATGCTTATGTAATTTTTGAACATTTGTCGGACAATACCGAGGAAAAAGAACTTGCCAACTATGGTATTATGCTGTGGGGCAACATGAATTACAACTACAACGAAGCATCGATGGGTTGGAACAGTAACTCGAATTTTTCGGGCATATCGTACATAAACCGCGGCTGGGACAACCCAACTTTGGTGGGTTACATGGAGAGCCACGACGAAGAACGTATGCAGTATAAAAACCTTGAGTACGGCAATGCAGCCGGAAACTATAACATTAAAGAACGCTACACTGCACTGCGCCGTAACGAACTTTGTGCAAACTTTTTTTTAACCGTTCCGGGACCTAAAA
Organism: uncultured Bacteroidales bacterium; assembly: GCA_964544385.1. Classification (GTDB taxonomy): domain Bacteria; phylum Bacteroidota; class Bacteroidia; order Bacteroidales; family SZUA-534; genus CAZJCR01. The sequence continues at coordinate 3,511 of CAZJCR010000285.1, read as the reverse complement.
TGATTTGGCAATTTGGCGAACTTGGTTACGACATTTCAATTGACCAGGGCGGCCGCGTAAGCGAGAAACCTATTTTGTGGAACTATTTTGAAAGCAACTCGCGCAAACGGCTTTACGATATTTACTCGGCCTTAGCAAAACTAAAAACTACCGAACCTGCTTTTAGCACAACCAACTTTGACATAGCATTTAGCGGCGCGGTAAAAACCATGCACCTAAACCATGCCGATATGAATGTAACTATAATTGGTAATTTTGATGTTGTTGAACAAAGTATTGACCCAAAATTTCAAAATACCGGTACCTGGTACGACTTTTATACCGGACAAAGCCTTAATATTACCGATGCCAATGCTCCTTTTACATTGCAACCCGGCGAATATAAACTTTACACCACTAAACAGCTTACTATACCGGTTATAAACCCAAGGGTTATTAACAAAAAATTAAACTTTAATTTAGATGTTTACCCAAACCCCGCAAACAACATTATTGAATTTAATGTTACCGACAATATCAGTAATATAACAATAACCGATATTGTTGGACAAAACAACTACAACAATATACAAAACAACAACAATAGTATTGATATTACTTTACTCAAAAGCGGCATTTATATAATTAAAATACAAGCTGTTAATGGCAAAATATACACATCAAAATTTGTCAAAATTTAAAATCTTTAACTTGCTGGTTACGCAAGTTGCTATCTACTACTTTTAACAAAAAAACCGTGCATAAAAAATGCACGGTTTTTTTATTAGTAACAACTTATTTTTTACACAAGCGATATTAAAACCCCTGCAGCAACAGCCGAGCCTATAACGCCAGAAATATTACTTGCCATGCAATATTGCAAAATATGGTTTACAGGGTCGTGTTTAAGTGCCATTTCGTTTGCAACCCTCGATGCCATAGGCACCGCGCTTAAACCGGTAGCCCCAATAAGCGGGTTTATTTTTTTGGTAGCAAAAATGTTATAAATTTTAACGGCAAAAATACCACCGGCAATTGAAATAGCAAAAGCAATAAAACCGCCAACAACAATACCTAAAGTTTTAGGTGTTAAAAAAACCTCTTCGGTCATGGTTGCACCAACGCAAATACCTAAAAATATTGTTGCCGAGTTCATAATAGGCCCTGTTGCAGCATCGGCCAAACGGTTTGTCGATGTGCCTATTTCTTTTACTAAATTACCAAACAACAACATTCCTAATAATGGCACCGACGATGGCACAAATATGGCAACCACAGTACCAAGTACAATTGGGAACATAATTTTAACAGCCTTTAGGTTTTTTATCTGGTGCTTTTCAGGATATTTTTTATCCATCTCTTTCATATTTATCCTGAACTCTTTTTTTGTTATTAGCAAATTAGCCACCAAAGGAATAATAACCGGAACTAAAGCCATGTACGAGTATGCTGCAATAGCAATTGGACCCAGTAAATGCGGTGCAAGTTTAATTGTAGTATAAATTGCAGTTGGTCCGTCGGCACCACCAATAATACCAAGCGAGGCTGCCTCTTTAATATCGAAACCTAAAAGCATTGAAACTATAAGTACCGAAAAAATACCTATTTGAGCCGCGGCCCCAAAAAATGCAAGTTTAAGGTTACGTAACATTGGGCCAAAATCGGTTAACGCGCCAACACCCATAAAAATAATCGGGGGCAAAAAACCTGTTTTTATTAACGAATAGTACAAAAAGTTAAGTATTCCGTACTCGTGTGCAATTTCGAACAGGTTAAGGTAACGGCCATCGCCAACCTCAATATTTTCGGCAGGAACAATACCCATCTCGGCACCCGGAAAATTGGCAAGTAATACACCAAACCCAATAGGTACAAGCAAAAGTGGTTCGTATTTCTTTTTTATGCCTAAGTACAACAGTACAAAAGCAATTATCCACATAATAACAGTTTTGTAGGTTATAGCCCCAAAAGCTGTCATTTCGAATAGTCGTTGAAAAATTTCGGGCATTTTATTGAAGTTTAATTAAAACATCGTCTTCTTCAACCGAATCGCCATTATCAAAACATATTTCAACAATTTTACCCGCCTCATTGCTGCTAATTGCATTATATGTTTTCATACTTTCAATATAACCAATAAGGTCGCCTTCTTTAATTGTATCGCCAATTTTAATTGCCGTTTCCGACGAGTCGCGTGTAAAAAAGAATTTCCCTTCGAGCGGGGCAATAACCTCTTTAACATCGGCGGTGTTTACCACAGGTGTCGATGCCGAAACCGGGGCAGCCTGCACTGCTTGCGATGCTGTAATTTCGCTCTCGGTGTAAGCTACTTTAACAACAAATTTTTCGCCGTTAACATCAACATTAAGTGTTTTTGGTTCAAAGCTTACTGTTAGTTGGGCTTTTGCTTTATCAACAGCATCTTTACATTTGTTTTTTTCGGCCTCGCGTTTAGCTGTAAGGTCGGCAATAAAATCCTCTTTAGCTTTGCCCGATTTGTATGCGCGGTATTGCTCGGGGTGCATTGCCAGTTCAAAAAGTTCTTCATCGTCTTTACCTGTTTCCCAGCCTTTTTCTTTCATCTCGTTACGGAACGATTCAAGATTATCGGGCACTAATTCCTGGGGTGTACCGGTGTAAAATTCTTTACATTGCTCGTTGGCAAGGCGTATAATTTCGGGAGCCAGTTCACCTGGTAATTTACCCGATTTGCCCAATATCATATCCCAAATATTGTCGGCAATCATGGACCAGCGTTCGCCGCCTTTTTCGAGTTGTATAACGTTCATAAGTGCCAGGTTTTTAACATATTGGCTAAAAGGAGTAACCAATGGGGGGTAACCTAACATTGGCCAAATATGTTCAACCTCGTCAAAAAGTTTAACTAACAAATTGTCTTGCGTAATTGTTGGTTTATTGCGTTTTGTTAGCCAGTTATTAAGGCTCAACAGGTTTGTTTCAAGGTCGGCCATAAGGCTGCCCATCATGCCGCCGGGCAAACCCGAGCCAATAAGCAACGAGTTCATGAGCCTGTTTTTGGGGCTTATGTAATATCCTAAAAAGTCGTCGATAAACTCTTGTGTCAACCTGCGAACTTCCATGTAGGCTTTCATATTAACTTCGGGTACTTTAAAGCCAGCATCTTTTAACATGCCTTGCACAGCAAGTACGTCGGCATGGCCAGTACCCCACGACAATGGTTCCATAGCCACGTCAATATAATCGGCACCGGCACGTGCAACTTCGAGTATCGATGCCATTGAAAACCCAGGACCCGAGTGCCCGTGATAATCGATAGGAATATTTGGGTGCCTGTCTTTAATACCTTTAACTATTTTGCCTAAAAAAGCAGGGCGGCCAATACCAGCCATATCTTTAACGCAAATTTCGTCGGCACCCATTTCAATAAGTGTGTCGGCTAATTTTATAAAGTACTCAACTGTATGTACTTCCGATATTGTAAGACTAAGAGCTGCCTGCGATATCATGCCGCCTTTTTTTGCCCATTTAATAGAGCCTTCGAGGTTACGTG
>CAZJCR010000284.1:0-4298 GCA_964544385.1 uncultured Bacteroidales bacterium | reverse complement strand
AACAACAATCTCGTGAGTACCGTCGGCAAGCATTTTGGTCATGTGCATTCCAATGCCCCCCATGCCGGCAATTATTATCCGCATTTTACTTTTTTTTACTGATTTGCAAAATTAACGCTAATTAGCATTAATAATATAAATAATGCAAATTTATTTATATTGTAAGGTTATCATTATATATTTACATTAAAAAAAATGACGGTACAACCTTTGGCCGAGCGGTTAAGGCCTAAAACACTCGACGATTATATAGGCCAGCAACACCTTGTTGGTAAAAATGCAATTTTGCGGCAAAGTATCGAAAATGGCCGTATCCCGAGTATGATACTTTGGGGCCCGCCAGGAGTTGGTAAAACTACTTTGGCAAACATTATTTCAAAAGTCCAGGACCGTGTTTTTTACAGTCTTAGTGCTATTAGCTCGGGTGTAAAAGATGTTCGCGAAACTATTGACAATGCTAAACGCGTACGGTTTTTTAACAGTGCAAACCCAATATTATTTATCGACGAGATACACCGCTTTAGCAAAGCTCAGCAAGACTCGCTTTTAGGAGCTGTTGAACAGGGTATAATTACATTAATAGGGGCAACAACCGAGAACCCCTCGTTCGAGGTTATATCGCCACTGCTTTCGCGATGTCAGGTTTATGTACTTAAAAGTCTCGAACCCGACGACCTTATGGCTCTTTTAAACCGGGCAATTACTTGCGATACCGAGTTAAAAAAACTCGAGTTCGACATACACGAGCACGAGGCAATGTTTAGGTATTCGGGTGGCGATGCGCGTAAACTTCTTAATATTATCGAACTAATTGTAAATTCGTCTGATGGCCAAAAAATTGAAATTACAAACAAGCTTGTTGAGAATATTTTACAGGAAAATATTGCTGTTTACGATAAAAACGGCGAGTTACATTACGATATAATATCGGCTTTTATTAAATCAATCCGCGGAAGCGACCCTAATGCTGCCGTTTATTGGCTTGCCCGTATGCTCGATGGTGGCGAAGATATTAAATTTATTGCCCGCAGGCTTGTTATTTTAGCTGCCGAAGATGTTGGACTGGCAAACCCAAATGCAATTTTAATGGCAAATACCTGTTTCGATGCTATTCATAAAATTGGAATGCCCGAGGCACGTATTATTTTATCGGAGTGTACGGTTTATTTAGCATCGAGCCAAAAAAGCAACAGTGTTTACATGGCAATAAACAGTGCCCTTGACGAGGTTTCACAATCGGGTAACCTGCCTGTACCATTGCATTTGCGAAATGCACCAACAAAACTTATGAAACAATTAGGTTATGGCAATAACTATAAATACTCGCACAATTATACCGGAAACTTTGCCGCTCAGGATTTTTTACCCGCAAAAATAAAAAACAAAAAGTTTTACGAACCACAACAAAACCAGTCTGAAGATACTATTAGGACTCGTTTAAAAAAATGGTGGGACAATAAATACAATTATTAAAACATTTGTTATTATGCTTGGTTTAATTATGTAAATTTATTTGATTATTAACCTTATATAACTTTGCGTTTAAATCAACAAAAAAATATAAAAATGAAATTTAAATACCTGTCGGTTTTGTTGTTTGCAATTACAATTACATTGCAAACACACGGTTATATAATTCCGCGTAATGAGATTTATGTTTTTGATACAAACATGAATAATAAATTATGTTTTTATTTTTTTAATGGCAATTATTTTATCAACAACGAGTACTTTAGCCCTGTGGCTCAAGGTTACACGTTAACAGGTTATTTTGCAAACCCCCAAATGCGTTATTATTTTACCGATAATTTACGTGTCGATGCCGGGTTACACCTATTAAAATACACAGGTAAAACAAAATTTTCGAAAATACAGCCGGTTTACTCGGCATCATACAATAAAAACGGGGTATCATTAATATTGGGTAATTTAAATAGTACTTTATTCCATAATTTACCCGACCAAATTTATAACCGAGAGCTTTTTTTTACTAACAATATTGAAACAGGGGCCCAGATAATTGTGGACAAACATAATTTTTTTGGCGAATTTTGGGCCGATTGGCAACAATTTATCGAACCTAACGATTCGATACAAGAAAAATTTATAAGCGGTATTATGCTCGAACCAAAATTGTTTTTCCATAACGATGTTAAGTTGTCGGTACCAATAGCTTTATTGGCACAACATACAGGCGGCCAAATTGATACATCGAGATTGCCAGTTAATACTGCTATTAATTTTTTGTACGGTATCAATTTTACAATTGATACAAAGCTTAAATATTTAAACTCGGTACAAATTGGTGCTACATCAATGCATTTTTCCGATAATTCGAATTTTACAAACCGCATATATAAGTCGGGTTTTGGTTTTTTAACGCATGTGCGCCTAAATCATAAATTAAGTTATGTTGAATTTGGCCATTGGTACAGCGACAGGTTTTTATCGATAGCCGGTAACCAGTTATACCAAAGTTTTTCAATGCTACAAGGTATGCAACATCAGGAAAAACGGCATTTAATAACTTTAAACGGTAATTATAATTACAAATTAACTAAAGGGGTTTTTGTTGGGGCTATGGCTAATTTGTATTACGATTTGCGTTTAAAGCAAACCGAGTATAATTTTGGGGTAAGTATTGTTATTAACCGTGAATTTTTTGTAACCACAATCAAGTAATTCAACTTAGGTATGAGTATAAAAAAACGGGCTGTCAAAAAATAATTGACAGCCCGTTTTTTTATAACCCAAATTGAGCGTTTCCCGCTATCTTTTACAAAGTTCTCTTAATCTCGGTTTGTTCGTATGCTTCAACAATATCGCCAGGTTTAATGTCGTTAAACTTATCGATATTTAAACCACATTCAAGTCCTGCAACAACCTCTTTAGCGTCGTCTTTAAAGCGTTTAAGCGATCCAAGTTCGCCGGTGTAAACTACAATGCCTTCGCGTATAATGCGTACTTTCGATGTGCGTTTAATTTTACCTTCGCGTACCATACAGCCGGCAATTGTACCTACTTTATTAATTTTAAATATCTCGCGTACTTCAATGGTGGCAGTAATATCCTCTTTAATTTCGGGCGATAACATACCTTCCATAGCGTCGCGTACTTCGTTAATAGCGTCGTAAATAACCGAGTAAAGCCTTAAATCAATTTCTTCTTTTTCGGCTAACCTGCGTGCAGCCATCGATGGGCGCACCTGGAACCCAATAATAATTGCATCTGACGCCGCTGCGAGTAATACATCTGATTCTGATATTTGTCCAACAGCTTTATGTTTAACGTTAACCTGTATCTCGGGTGTCGATAATTTAATAAGTGAGTCCGAAAGTGCTTCAATTGAGCCGTCGACATCGCCTTTAACAATAACATTTAGCTCTTGGAAGTTTCCAATAGCAATACGTCGGCCAATTTCGTCGAGTGTAATATGTTTTTGTGTTCTTAGGCCTTGTTCACGTGCTAACTGTTGACGGCGGTTTGCAATTTCTTTAGCTTCGCGGTCGCTGCTCATAATGTTAAATTTGTCGCCAGCCTGAGCGGCTCCGTTAAGCCCGAGTATTTGTACCGGTGTCGATGGTCCGGCCTCTTTAACTAATTCGTTACGCTCGTTGTACATTGCTTTAACGTGCCCGGTGTGTGCCCCGGCTAGCATAATATCGCCAATGCGTAAAGTGCCATTTTGTACTAAAACAGTTGTAACATAGCCACGTCCTTTGTCGAGCATTGCCTCTAAAACTGTACCTGTGGCGCGTTTATTTGGATTTGCTTTTAGCTCAAGAAATTCAGCCTCGAGCATTACTTTTTCGAGTAGTTCTTTAATATTTATACCATTTTTAGCCGATATTTCCTGCGATTGATATTTGCCACCCCAGTCTTCAACTAAAAGGTTCATGTTAGCTAAACCTTCTTTAATTTTTTCGGGGTTAGCACCTGGTTTGTCAATTTTGTTAATTGCAAAAACAAGTTTAACGCCTGCTGCCTGGGCATGGTTTATAGCTTCAATTGTTTGAGGCATAATGCTATCGTCGGCGGCTACAATAATAATTGCAACATCGGTAACTTGAGCACCTCGGGCGCGCATTGCTGTAAATGCTTCGTGGCCTGGTGTGTCAAGGAAAGTTATGCGTCGTCCATCGTCGAGTTTAACGCTGTAAGCCCCAATGTGTTGGGTAATACCACCAGCCTCGGCATCAATAACGTGTGTTTTTCGTATGTTGTCGAGCAGCGACGTTTTACCATGGTCAACGTGGCCCATTACGGTAACAATTGGAGGGCGTTGTACTTTGTTTTCT
>CAZJCR010000283.1:0-4315 GCA_964544385.1 uncultured Bacteroidales bacterium | reverse complement strand
GTTTCCTGACCACGGCCCCAGCGTGGGTCGCGAAAAATATTAACATTAGGTGTCCAAACCGAAAGGCTAAGAAACCGTTTGTTCTCGTTACCGCGGTTTATCCATTGGTGATATTTTGCGCGGCCTTCGTCCGACACGGCATCGAATATCTGGAAAACCAGTTCGTCGTTAAACGATGCAGCCATGCCCACGGGTTCGGGAAAAACGGTAACACTGTCGTTATTGGCATAACCGTGTAATGCCTCGCTCCACCAGTTAAATTTACCTATACCCAAACGGGGTATAGCATCGCTTTGGTCGCACATAAGAGCAGCTTTTTCGTCGAGCGTAAGCCTCGATATTAGGTCGTTAGCACGCTCGGTAAAACTAAGCTCGGGGTTTTGAAACGGGTATTGCTGGGCAAAAACCGATAAAGAAAACAAAGTGAAAAGTGTAACAAGTGTAATACTGTTAATTGAAAATAGTTTTAAAGGTAATTTCATAATTATGATGTTTTAGTTATTTATTTGTTCTAAACTGGCGGCAAAACCACCCCGGCGTAGCATTTTTACTACAATTTCGGAATTATTACCGACAACTAAGTAATTAATTTTAAATTCTTTATCGTGTGTGCCATCGGCAATTAAAGTAAGCTTGTATTTTTTGTTATTCGATAAAAAGTCAAATTTTAGAGTTATAAATTTCTCGGCTCTATTTTCGGAGTTAATACCACCAATGTACCAATTGGTATCTTTTTGCCGGGCAATAATTACGTATTTACCGGGATACCCGTCGATAAACTTAATATTGTCCCAGGCATTAGGTACCTGTTGTAAAAAATTTTTGGGGGCATCGGGCAAACCATAATAGCCTTGGGGGCGGTCGGCAAAATGCTGAATCCCCGACTCGAACAAAACGCTTAAGGCCAGTTCGTGACCATACGATGTAATATGCGGGTATTGCGAGTTTGTGAATGTAACCGGCGTGTAGTCCATTGAGCCAACCACGTTACGGGTAAATGGCAGTATCGAATTATGTACAGGCGCTGTAGTTGTAAGCTCGGGGCCATTGTTGTACCACTCGGCACCTCTAACGCCCTCGTATGTCATTAGGTGCGGGTATGTACGCTCCCAGCCGCGTGGTACAATGCAACCATGAAAATAAACCATCATCTCGAATTTAGCGGCATCTTCTAAAATATCGATATAATAGTTAATCATGTTTTGCTTTTCGCTTTCAAAAAAATCGACTTTAACACCTGCAATTCCCATGTTTTTAAGTTTGGCAAATTCGTCGGTCCGGTTTTGGTGTGTAAGCATGCGGTCTTTAGGAGTGGCATTAACCCAGGTATGATTACCACCCGAGTTGTACCAAATTAAAGGCTTTACGCCTAACGAGTTGATATAATTTAATGCACTGTCGAGGTTACCGCCGTCGGCCATAGCGTCCCACTCCCAGTCGAGCAGCGTATATTGCCACCCCATAGCAGCTGCTAAGTTGGCAAAACTGCACACGGTTTTGTAACTGCGTGTGCCATGGTTATCGGACCAATAGTTCCACGATGCAATGCCAGGTTTTATCCAACCGGTATTAACCATAGTTGTTGGCTCCGACACGTCGTTTACCAGTGTTGACTCGACAATATTTGCAAGTGTGCCAACAATAATAACGCGCCACGGCGACTGCCATGGTAATTTTATGGTTGGAAGCGAATCGCCGGTTTCGCGGCCGTTCCACTTGTCGGGAAAAGCTAGTTTGTAACTGTTTTTATCGATAAAGTTGGTAAGCTTAGTGCCACAGTAGTTACGGTTTAAATTGGCCTCGTGTATTAAATACCAAAGGCTTTTACCGGGCGTGTTAAAAAGTGCCGGATAACCCCACGCGGCTTGCTGGTTGCCATTGTCAGCAACTGTATAAAGCCCCTCGTTGGCCGGGTTAAATTTAGTAAGCCACCGTGTTGTACTGTCGTTAATATTATAAGCAGTAAGCTCATTTGTTATTATAAAACTACCATGAGTTTGGGGGAATGCATAACAAAAAGTAACACCATTATTGTATGCCCTAATTATTATGTTAATTTTTGCCCCCGACGGGTTTTGAAACGAAAAAACAACCTGCGTTGCCGTGTTGTTGCAATGGCTGAGCTTGCCGTGAATTGCAGTATATTGTTCGGTTACAATGGCAGGTTTACCAATTGCAATTAATTTTAAGTTATTGTTAAAACTTTGGTCGTTACGCAAAAGGCCAAGGTCAATTTTAGGTATTAAATTATTAACCGTATCGTTATGCAAATATTTTATGCTTAAATGCCATGTAACCGTACCAACATTGCTAATACTGTAAATAGTTGCGCCAACTTTGCCATTTGGCGATGTAACAGTTGTTTTTTGACCAAATAAAAACAATGTAAAAAGCGAAAAAAACAGTAACAGGTATAATATTTTCATTAATATAATATGAATATTATGTTAATTGTAAAATATAATCAATAAAATTGTTATTAACCCTTAAGTTTAACCCAATACCCTATAATTGATAATATTATTACATTAATTTCAGTTTTTAAAGATACTGTTAGCTATTTTGAATGATTAATAATATTAGATAATGAGTTTATAATTTTAGATAAAGTTACAAACAACATTCAGTAACCACGGCTTAATTACGGGTGGTTTTTAATGTTTGCTTTTTTGTTAAAACAAAATATGTTTATGCAAAACATGTGTAAACCACAAAAAAATAAAAACAATAAAAAAGGTTAAACAAAACAGTAAAATTGGTTTAAAAACAGCTATTTTTAATATTTATAATTTTGGTAAAAAAATTACTTACCCCCTTTGACAAAAATAATTATTGATTAAAATCCTTGTTTCGAAATAAACAATAAAAAGGTATCAAAAAACCATAATAGAAATACATTTAAAACCCATTATATAACAATAAAAAATTAAATGATGCAAAAAAAAATATTGTTTAAAATTGGATTACCAATTGTAATATTGGTTTTGATAATTGGAATAATTGTAAATAATAATAACGAGAGTTACAAAACCGAAATTTTGTATAAAGAATACGAAAAATTGAACAGAGACTCGTACCTGAGTTTTAAAACCAATATTTTGAACCAGCTTAAAGGAAAAATAAATTTAAACGAAAACGATGCCTGGCAACAAGAATACAACGCTCATTTGAATATAACAAGCTCACAGTTTGAAGGGCCACAAGTACATATCGAAAAGTTTATTTATAACGGTACTGAGTATTTAAGAGATTCGGTTTTTGAAAACCAAAAAAAATACGCCCAATTTGTTACCCCTTTTACAATTACCAGCTTACTTTTCGACCCCGACGACCGCACAACAGGTAAACCCGATATTAGGGTTACTGTTGTTCCGCCTGCTCCATTTGAGGAAAAAAGGAGCCAAATTTTGACCAATATTTTAGAACGTTACGATGGCGGTAAAAGCAATATAACTCCGTACAAAACATTTTTTAAAGAAGTTTACTCGATTCGCGACTCAACAATAATTATTGAGAATATAAAAATGGATATGTGGTTAACAAAATTTAGCGTTACAGTTGAAACCGAGAGTTGGCAACACTCAAAGGAAGACGACGATGACGGTAAAAAAGAAATTGCAAACCAAAGACATAAACCTTTTAGCATAATATTAAAAATTTTGCCAAACGTTTCGCCATGGTATGTTAATACAGGTAACGCTTTCGACAAAAAAGCCGATATGGCTGTTGGGGCTATTTACTGCCAAGGGATAACCAAGCTGCCTAAAGATAACTGTAATATAGGGGTTGAACCTAAATCGGTTGGTACAGCATTACCGCTAATAAAACAAAACTACTACAATAACCTTGAAAACCCCGATAAACTTTTTAACCAAACCGAAAGCGATAAAACAATTTGGAACAAACCACTTTATGCAATAATATCGGTACCCAACATTGGTTCGTACCGCACAATTACAGCCAAAGGCGACGAACAGGTTACATTTGATTTTTTAATGCCTTTGTTAGTAAGGGGCAGTTGGGATATTCAAATACCATCGTCAATAATTCCGGATTATACACCTGCACCACCATATAAACGCAGCCTTGCAAATATACTATTGCCCAAGTGGGGTTTAGGCGTTTTTGGCCAGGCTGTATCGCTTGTTTTTATTATCGTAATTTTTGTATCGACAGGTATAATTGTAATTAAAATGTTATAAAAACTTTTTGGTTTTTTATTTGTGATAAACTAATTCCTAAGTTGAGCGGCTGCAGCTATACAAATAAACGCTTTACTTAGGTTAACCCCGATGTAAATTTTGTTATGTTTCAC
>CAZJCR010000282.1:0-4351 GCA_964544385.1 uncultured Bacteroidales bacterium | reverse complement strand
TAACGCTCAAATTGTTCGCGACGTTACAAAAAAATCGATAGTACACTCACCACAGGCAAAAATAGTTGTAGTTTCGAACCCACTCGATATTATGACCTATGCAGCATATTTAGCAGCTAACGAGGTTGTTCCCAAACGAGCCAGCGAAATTATTGGCATGGCAGGTATACTCGACGCTGCACGTTACAAAGCATTTTTAGCCGAGGCTATGAACGTTTCGCCAAAAAGCATACTCGCTATTTTAATGGGTGGCCACGGCGACACTATGGTGCCACTGCCACGTTATACAACCGTAGCATCGATACCTGTACGCGAATTAATTGACGAAGCTACATTACAGGCCATTATTGAAAGAACAAAAGTTGGTGGCGGCGAAATTGTTAAACTCATGGGTACATCGGCATGGTATGCCCCTGGTGCTGCTGCTGCTCAAATGGTTGAAGCTATTCTTAAAAACTCGCGCCGAATTTTCCCCGTATGTGCAAGCCTTAGCGGCGAGTATGGCCTTGATGATATTTATCTTGGAGTACCAGTAGTTTTAGGAAAAAATGGTATCGAACGTATTATTGAATTAGACCTAAACAAAGAGGAAAAAACATTGTTGTACCAATCGGCTCGCTCAGTTAAAGAGCTTATGGTTGCTTTAGACAACATGAACCTTTTTGAAAAAAAATATGGCCATTTAAGCCCTGTACCTAATATTGAATAGGTTTTTGTTTAAAAATATTTAAGGTGGCTTATGCCACCTTTTTTTTTGAACTATAGCTTAGCATTACTAAAACAATATTGTTTTAAACTATAAATAAAATTTATTAGTTAAGCTTATATTTATAATACCCAAATTTATTGTTTCACTCAATAGATGTTTGCTTTGTAAGCATTTTAGTTTGTTTTGTTTTTGAAAAACAACAAACTATACATTGCAGTAATAACTATGTAAAGTACTTGTTTACTTTGGTTCAAAGGCTCAATTAAGGTAATATTATATATCAATTAGCTATAAACAAAACTATAAAAAAAAGGCTGCCAATTAATTTGACAGCCTTTTGTTTTATTCTATCTCGATAAGAATTTCGTTTTTAGGTACTCGTTGCCCTTCGGTAACCAAAATAGTTTTAACTATACCACAAACAGGTGCAGCTACTAAATTTTTCATTTTCATAGCTTCAAGTATCAGCATTTTTGTACCAGCTTTTACTTTTTGTCCCTCTTTAACAAATATTTTGTTAATATTTCCGGGAATATATGCTTTAACTATTTTAGGATTAGGGGCTTCCCAGTTTTTGCGATTTTTAAATTTATCGCTTAACTGTGTTTTAAACTGGTTACCACTAATAATAATAGTTTCAAGGTTATCAAAATTTGCCATATTTATAAAATATTAAAATGGAGGAATACCATGTTTCTTTTTAGGACGGCCATCTTGTTTATTTTTCGACACCTCGATTGAGTGAATTAACAAGTTACGAGTTTCTTCGGGTTCAATAACAGTATCGATATAACCTTTAGCAGCCGCTACGTATGGGTTAGCAAATTTTTCTTTATACTCTTCAACCTTAATTTTGCGCATTTGGTCGGGGTTTTCGGCGGTAGTAATTTCTTTACGGAAAATTATATTAGCAGCGCCCTCGGGTCCCATAACAGCAATTTCGGCACTTGGCCATGCAAAAACAAAGTCGGCGCGTAAGTGCCTCGAGTTCATTGCAATATAACCACCGCCATATGCTTTGCGCAAAATTACAGTAAGTTTTGGTACAGTAGCTTCGCTGTATGCATATAAAATTTTAGCACCGTGGCGTATAACCCCGGCATGTTCCTGGTCAACTCCTGGCAAATATCCTGGCAAGTCTTCGAGCGTTACAATTGGAATATTAAAAGCATCGCAATAGCGAATAAAACGAGCTGCTTTGTCGGAGCTGTCGCAATCGAGCACACCGGCCATATACAATGGCTGGTTGGCCACAAACCCAACTGTATCGCCTTTAATACGGCCAAAACCAATTACAATATTACGTGCAAAATCGGCCATAATTTCTAAAAAGTCCGAATCGTCGGATATTGCCTTTATAACATCGCGTACATCGTAAGGTTGAGAAGAGTCGCTTGGTACAATTGATTCAATTTTGTACTCGGGTTTTGGGTCTTTTGGAGGGAACGAACGAGCTTTTTGCATGTTATTCCATGGAATAAATGTTACAAGCTTTTTAATTTGGTCGAAACATTCCATCTCGTTTGTGGCAAAAAAGTGGGCGTTACCTGTAATTTGGCTGTGTACTTTTGCGCCACCGAGTTCTTCCATCGAAATTTCTTCGCCTAAAACGGTTTTAATAACCTCTGGTCCGGTAATAAACATTTTCGATATGTTTTCGACAACAAAAACAAAGTCGGTAAGTGCAGGCGAGTAAACAGCACCACCGGCGCAAGGGCCTAAAATTACCGATATTTGGGGAATAACTCCCGAGTTTAAAGTGTTTCTGAAAAATATCTCACCATATCCGGCCAACGAGTTTACACCCTCTTGTATACGGGCTCCGCCCGAGTCGTTAATACCAATAAGTGGTACCCTCATTTTAAGGGCATGGTCCATAATTTTGGTAATTTTTTTTGCATGCATATAACCTAACGACCCACCAGCAACGGTAAAATCTTGAGCAAATACGCATACAGGAGCACCATAAATGGTACCCGTACCGGTAATAACACCATCGCCGGCTAACACTTTACCACCCATTCCAAAGTCACGGCCATCATGTTCAACGAACATGTCGTACTCGTGAAACGAGTTTGGGTCCAGAAGTGCCAATATTCGCTCGCGGGCTGTTAATTTACCTATCGATTTTTGTTTCTCGATAGCTGCCTCGCCGCCGCCCAACTGAACTTCTTCTCTTTTTTTTAATAGTTCGCGCGTTTTTTGTTTTAACGACATAATAAAAATATTTGGTTAAACAATTAATCCTTTTGTTTTAAAGGACGCCTTATTGCACAAAAACCGTGCAAATGGGCATAAAAATATAATGTTTTTGAATTTTACTTAAACAGTATCATTTGTGCTTTTTATAATACATTTATTGACAATACATTATCGCGATGCGCGATAAAACAGGAACGCTCCTATAAGCGCAAATAATATATTTGGTGTCCACACTGCTAACATAGGGTCCATGTTTGCATTGGTGGCCAATACTGTTGAAACTTGCATAAACATAATATACGAGAAAGCCAGTAATATGCCTATCCCTATGTTTAAACCTATTCCACCACGGGTTTTTCGCGACGATAAACAAACTCCTATTAATGTAAGAATATATGTTGCAAACGGGTAGGAAAAACGCTGGTATTTTTCTAACTTCCAAAGTACAACATTATCGGAGCCAACCATTATCTCGTTATCAATAAATTCGTTAAGCTCCGAATAATTCATCGATTCGACATAATTATCGCGTATTAAAAAATCGTCGGGGAGTATATTTAGAGTGGTGTCAATTTGCCGGCCTTTGGTAATTGTTTCAACACCGTTGTTATAATCGCGTATGAAATAATTGTTTATTACCCATTTCATTTTTGTAGTATCCCACTGAACATAATCGCTCATAAGTTTTGATTTAAGTTCGCCGTTTTCGAACTTTTCGATAGTAAATTTATAACCTATGTTGTACGAGTAATTATAGTTATCGAAGTACATAAATGTACCTGGTGATATTTGCCTGTGGAAGTTCTTTTTTTCGTGTCTGAAAGTGCTACGGTAGTATAGTTCTTCGAACACTAACCTTTTAGCATTTGCCGGCGGTATAACCCAGTTAATAAGCACCATCGACATTATGGCTATTACAGTTGCCGATAAAAAATATGGCCATAACAACCGTTTAAAACTAACCCCGTTGCTTAACATGGCTATTATTTCGCTATCGCCAGCAAGTTTCGATGTAAAAAATATTACCGAAATAAATGTGAACAATGCCATAAAAAGGTTAACAAAATACGGTATAAAATTAAAGTAGTAATCAAAAATTATTGCTTTAAGTGGTGCCTGGCGTTCTAAAAAATCGTCAATTTTTTCAGATATATCAAATATTATAACAATACATATAATTAATATCAGAGTATAAAAAAATGTACCCAAAAATTTCTTTATTATATATATATCGAGCTTTTTCAATCTAAAATTTATTTATTGTTTATAGCCTTTGCGATACATTTTTAACCATTTGGTTTTTCCATGTATCAAATGTGCCGTTTAATATTTGCTGACGAGCCTGGCCAACTAACCATAAATAAAATGCCAGGTTGTGCGCACTTGCAATTTGCGGGCCAAGTAACTCGCCGGCAGCGAATAAATGCCTAAGGTATGCTT
>CAZJCR010000281.1:0-4371 GCA_964544385.1 uncultured Bacteroidales bacterium | reverse complement strand
CCCCAAAAAGTGTCGGAGTTGGTAACAGGCCCTGTATGGTTAATAATAACATCCATAATAATTCTTATTCCTTTTGCGTGTGCTGCATCAACCAGTTCGGCAAATTCGTCTTCGGTACCAAAATTTGGTTCAATGCTCGAAAAATCGCGAGTCCAGTATCCATGAAACGCGTATGTAAACCCCTGGCCTTCGTCAACTCCTCCATGTATTTGTTCAAATACAGGGCTAAACCATAGGGCGGTAACGCCTAATTTATTAAAATAACCTTCGTTAATTTTTTGAGTAATTCCTTTAAAATCGCCACCCTGGAAACCTCGTTCGGGGCCAGGCGTTATTGTCCGGTTAAAGTTTGTATCGTTTAAACTGTTACCGTTAAAAAACCTGTCGGTTAATAAAAAATAAACATTCGCGTTTTCCCAAACAAATGGTACATTGTTATTTAGGCTAACAATTTTGTTTTGATTTTGCGTATTGTTGCAGGCTGCTAAAAACAACACCAGCATAATAAAATAAATACGGTTCATAATTAATGATTTAATAGTTTATTGATAAAACTGCCGATTTATTGTTGCATGGGGGGAGCAAAATGCTTGCGGCTAATGGTTTCAAACGTACATTAAAAATACATTTAATGCAAATAATATTGTTAAGGTAATATTGTTGATATTTCAGATTTTAGTTGTTGTATGGCTTTATTAATAGGGTCTTTGTCGGTATCGATAACGTTTTCAAGTATTAGTTTGCTTAATTGTATAGCCGGTGCATCGGGTTTAACCCTTAGCGCGTTTTGGTTTACTGTTTTTACTAAGTTTTCTTTAGCATTTATTACCATTTGCCACGATTTGTTGCTTACATATAATTGTTGTGTCATGTTATGTTCAAATTCGAGCCTTATTGTTTTAAGTAAACTGTTTTGTAACTCAATGTTTGTCATTCCTGGGCGTTGGCTCCGTATTACTAACGATTGTGGCGATACACGTTCTAAAAAAAGTACTAATCGTTCGTAAGCTTGAAGTTTTATTGGAATTACAGTTTTTTGATTGTTTATTAATAGTTCAAGTTTCCGTTGTTCGCGTTCGTTATTTACAAATTTTATTATTAATAAATAGGCTGTAATAAATACTATTAATGCGGGTAGGGTGTATTTCAATATTTCGATTATCATATTATTTGTTTTCGATATTTTTTAGAGCTTCGTCAACTTGTATACTTTTGAGCCTTAAATAGTGTGTTATTGCTTTGTTAATTAATAAACTAATGTTGGTATTGTCGTATTTTGCCAAAGCGTTAAGTTTAAACATTAAATCGTTATCAATTTTTATATTGTCGGTTTCTTGTTCATTAGTAACTATATCTTCGGTTTGTTTAATAAACGGAGTGTTCGAAAGTAATGCGCTTTGAAATTCTTTCAAACTTTTTTTATTTTTTTTGCTCATATTTTTTCAAAAATTCTTTAGCAACGTTTAAATAATCAATAGCTCCACGGCTTTTGGGTGCATATGTAAATACTGTTTGTCCAAAAGCCGGAGCCTCCATAAGTGAAATATCTTGCCTAATGTAAGCGTCGAATAATTTGTTATTAAGCGTTTGATTGGTTGCAATGTTATTTATAACAGCTTGTCCAAAGCGTGTTCGCGATTGGTATTTTACCATTAAAATACCAGCCATTTCAAGTTTATTGTTCAAGCGGTTTTTTACTTTATCGGCTGTTTGTAAAATACGGTCGAGCCCAATAAAGGCAAAATTTTCGGCTTGCATAGGTACAATAAAGTAATCGGCGGCAACTAACGAGTTTATCGACAAAGTTCCTAAGCTTGGGGGGCAATCGGTAATAATATAATCGAAATGGTTTTGTTTTGCTAAAATATCTTTAAGTATTAGTTCTCGTCCGGGTTCGTTGTTGAGTAAAAACTCTGAATCGAGCAAATTTGCCGATGCCGGTATTAGTTGCATTTTTTCAATTCCGACTACTGTTTGTTCAAAACTGCTTTTTCCAAGTAGTAAATCGCCAACGTGTTTGTCGGGGTTTTTAATGCCTAAGGCGTGTGTTAGGTTCGATTGGCTATCCAAATCGATTAGTAATACCTTGTATTTAAGTTTGGTAAGTGCAGCTCCAAAATTCAAGGCTGTTGTGGTTTTTCCTGTTCCGCCTTTATTATTTATTATCGATATTATTTTAGCCATAATAATTTTGTTGTTGTGGCTAATGTAATAATAATTAATAAATACTACTTAATTATTGTAACTAAACTTTATTGGTTGTTGTGTAAATTATACTTTTATAAAACTAAAGTTTTATAAATATAAACATAACAATAAAATAATGTTTTACATGTTGGTAGTTGTAAAACATTATTTTATTGAAAAAAAAGTTTTTACGAGGCTAAAACAACCCTTTGCTCAATATAATTCAGGGTGTTGCCAATAGTTTTTAACTTTGGCAGGTCGCCGTCGTTAATGTTTATATTAAATTTTGATTCAAGATAGAATAGAAAAATATTCATATCGTAATTATCGAAAAATAAATCTTGCGATAAATTGGTTTTTAGTGAAACCTGTTCACGTGGTACGCCCATTTTTCTAAAAATCTTGTAAAGTCTTAAATCTAAGCGATTTGAAGATGTGTGGTTCAACATAATACTTTATTTTAACGCGTTATTAATCAAAAAAAGAATGTAATTACATTCTTTATGATGGTTGATGTTATTAAAGGGTTGCGCGAGTTTTAAAAAAAATATTTTTTTTAAGTTTTATATAAATGAACATACAATGGCTGGCTTATTTGTTAAATTCAAAAAAGCAATACCATTTGTTATAAATATCACTATCGGTATAGTAACTACCAAAGTAGTATTTAAAATTTGGTGGTAAAGCGTAAAATAGTTTTGAGTTAGTGTTTTCAATATCGAAGTAATGATATATTATTCCCTGATTGTTTATTATTGAATAGTCGTCGAAATCGGTACGTTTTTCGCCATAAAAAAAAGTTGTTTTTATATCGAGTCCATAAATGCCTGGATATTTACATATTAACCCAATTTTTACATTGTTGTTGTTTATAGGCTGGCCATATTTTATGTCGAAATAGTACGAATTAATGTTTAAGTTAGAAATTTTAATTATGTTAATTACACCAGAATCGACAATTATATCGAAGTTTTTTTCGACAAAATTTAACGAATCGGTAAGATGATAAAGCAAGTTTAAAGTGCCTTGTAAAAAAAACGTCGCGTTCTGAATTTTTTGATAGTTATTTGAGTAAGCAGGGTAAAGGGTATCGGGGCAATTAAACGATAGCCATATTGTATCGTTAATGTTATTTTTTTCGTTTATACCATTTATGTTTATTGGATAATGAAATGTTGTTGTTTGGTTATTTTCAATGTTATCGCCAATAAAATCGTCGCACGATGTAAATAATGATAGTAAAACTATTGATAATAGTGTGTATTTAAATGTATCCATGTTAACTGGTTTAATTGTCGGTTATTTTAATAAACAGGTATTTGTTTTGGTTTTGTTGTGTAACTTGCTGAAAATTAGTTTTTTCGGTTTCTGAAAGTTCGTTGTAATAGTTTGTACTGTTATTTGTTTCGATAATTGGGTTTAAGTACCCATTTTGTTCTATCATGTCAATATCTTTAAATTTTATATAGCCTCCACCATAGTTTTCGTCGGTGTTTAAGGTGTAGTTTGTATGTTTTAGGTAGTCAAAATCGATGCTATATATTCCGGGTTTGTGAAAGGTAACCCCAAAAGTAAGTTCAAAGTTTGGGTTTTTATAGGAGTATTCAATTACCGACATAATAGCATTTTGGGTTATTATTTGGTATAAGCATGTGTCGATATATGTTATTGAATAGTTTTGGTTTTGATTTGTGGGTAAGTTTAGCGACCATGCACGTATAACAGGGTTAATGGTCATGTAAGCATCTAAAAAATAAATTTTTTGGTTTGTTTCGGTCTCGGTTAAATAGCCAGGAACTATTGATTTTAACCAAATTGTATCGCCAATATTTAGCTGGTTTGTTGTGTTGTTGGTGGTAAATACCGGCTCAAAAGTATAGTTGTATACATTTTCGAGGTTTGATTCTTTTGTGCACGATATTGAAATGGCCATTAATATAATTGCCGTAAAAAAAAATTGTTTGTTTATCATGTTGTAAATAATTACATGTTTAGTTTGTACCAACTATTAAGATGATACTATTTTGATAAGGTTGCGTGCAATTTAAAATATTTATTTTTTGATACCCAAATTGAGCTAATCGCTCAATCGATTTAGATTTTGTAAGTATTTTACTGCACTTGGTTAGTGAAATACAACAAATAGTAAATAAGGATTTTAACAATGTAAATCACTTGTTTGCT
>CAZJCR010000280.1:2899-4396 GCA_964544385.1 uncultured Bacteroidales bacterium | reverse complement strand
TCGGGGTTAACCCAAACCATTTGCCAAAGTATTGACGAGTATTACCAAAAAGCGCTCGACCTGGCCACCAATCAGGCTAAGCTTAACGCGCTTAAAACGCACCTTGTGCAAAACCGGGGGCAAATACCCCATTTTAATATTGAACTGAACACAAGGTATATCGAGCAAGGCTACAGCGCAATATGGCAACGCTACCTGAATGGCCAAAAACCTGCCGATACCGAAATAAGCGAAACACTATAAATTATTATATCACTAATTAATTGTACAAACAATGAGAAAAAAACAATTATTGTTTACCACGCCGCCCGCCGGATATTACCGCTTGGTGGTTAAGTTTAAAAACCTGCTACGGTGGGCCGACAGCCTGCTTGTAACCGGCAAGTTTTGGGAGTTTACCCTAAAGCAACAACAACGTGTTGTGGCAAAACTGCGCGCCCTTTACGCTAAATTGGCGGCTGTAAACCACCCGCTGGCTTTAAAGGTGGCCGGTGCCGCCACCTGCTTTTTGTTGTTTGCCGGTACTGCCGGTGCGCAAACGGCCAGTTTTAATAAACTAACCGGCGCGGCAAGTCCCATTAACTTTACCGAGCTTGCCAATATTGGTACTGATGCAAATTTTCATGATGGCGTTTTTGCCGATATTGACGGCGATGGCGACTCAGACCTTTGCCTTTTGTTGCATTACACTAAAATTGCGTACATCCAAAACAATAACGGGCAGTTTACCGAGAACGACGCGGATAACCCGTTTACTAATGTTACCCCGGATGGTTTGGTATATTTAGACATTGTTGATATTGACAACGATGGTGCGCTCGACCTTGTGGCAATTAATTACTCCGATTCCCATGGTTCAGGAAATGAAATTACACATTACGAGTTAAACGCCGCAAGTGGCAAATTTGAACTTGTACCCGATGCCGATAGCGATATTAACGCTACTAAAAAATATGCTATTAAAATTTATGATTTATATAGCACAATAAAGTTTTTTGATGTTAACACCGATGGCCTGCCCGATATGGTTTGTTCGGCTTTTAATGGCAGTAATTATATGGGCACTTTTTACCAAAATGCCAACCATTCGTTTGGCGATTTTCAGGAAAATATCCCAATACAGGCATCGCAAATACCAACAGAGCAATACCAAATGGCCGTGGCCGATATGGACCGCGATGGCGACGATGATTTAACCATTTACGCTCCCTATGTCGATGGTTATTGCAGCTATTTTGCCAATAATGGTAATGGAACCTTTACCCAAATAACCGAAACCGCCAATATACCGCTGCCGCTGTCGCAATTGTCGCAATTGTCGCAAAACTCTATTATGATATCAGGCGATATTAATAGCGATGGTCAAATGGATATTTTCCAGCCCGGCGACCAGCAGCAAGCTGTTTTTTACAACAACCAGGCGGTATTTTTAAATACCACAATACCCGCGCCTGTAGCGGTAAACGAGTATCGCGCCCTGTATTTCGATAACTACCC
>CAZJCR010000280.1:0-2889 GCA_964544385.1 uncultured Bacteroidales bacterium | reverse complement strand
CCCTATACTGTTACTCCTGCCATGCTTCTGGCTAACGATGATTTAAACCATACCCAGGGCCAGTTGGTGGCAAAATTTATTTCGTCAACCAACGGGGGTGTTATTACAGCCAATGGTATAAATTATTTCGATACGTTAACCGTTGAAAAGGCTCACATCGTTAAATACCGTGTTGGCAATGCCCTTGCCCCCGGCGACACCGTTTGGGGAAACACCATTGAATCGAGCATTTTCCCTTTCCCAATGCAATTTGCCATGGTATCTGACTCAACCGGCGATTTGTCAATTAAGTTATATTTCGATAATAACATCAATTATTCGGCCATTGCCATGTATGGCAACGACACCATGGAGCTTGAATCTTCTTTTTCAAAAAGAGGACTCAAATCGTACATCCTACCCAACTACACTGCCGGAGATACAGTTAAAATTTACGGGTATGGAATTATTTATTTATACGCCGACAGCATTAAGCTAAATTACCTTGATGTAACACGTTGTAAATACTTGGGTGGGTTATATTGCAAATACAATAACCTTACATATATTGATGTGAGCCAAAACAATAACTTACACGAAATTGATTGTAAACATAATTTAATTGACTCTATATTATTGCCATTATTTGATAATTATATGGAGCTTGACTTTAGTTATAATCGACTCAAAACGCTTACATTACCCAACTCTACTGGCTATTTAAATATTTCGCACAACTTGCTCGACACCTTAGATGTAAGCAATGCCAGTGGGTTAGGTTTACTATATTGTTCATCGAACAATTTAAAACAACTTAAATTAGGGATTCATGATGAGTTACAAGCTATAATGTGCGACAACAACCAGTTAACCCAGCTTAAATTAAACGGCACGCCAAACCTACAGGCACTCAATTGCCAAAACAACCAATTACACGAGCTCGATGTTGACGCGAAAACAAGCCTGTTTCACCTGAATTGCCAAAACAACCAGTTTAGCATGTGCCTGCTACCAATAAATAGAAGCCAATACGCTTATAACCCTGAAATTGGGTTTGGTGGTTACAACTATGCCCCGCAAGCCCCTTTTCGTATGCATATAAATGAGTATAACCAGGTTGAATTATCCAGCGAATTTGCGCGTCGCGATTCCTTAGATGTAGTGCACTATACTGAGTTTACCTGGATAACCACTGCCGGCGACACGTTGGTTGAAGGTACCGACTATTTTAATAACCATGGTGATTTCACCTTTTTTGCCAACCTGACCGACAGTATTTACTGTACCTTGTACAATACCGCTTATCCCCAACTGCATGGCGACAGTATAATGCGCACTGTTAACATTATGCCCCAGGCGCCCCAACTTACCAACACCATGGTATCGGCAGCCAATGGCAATTTCGAGTTTTATTTCAAGGACAATGCCGGCCAGTTTTTTATTGACTACGGTTACGGCATACAGCAGGTGCTTTCACTGGCACCTAAGAAAAAAAGCTCAGGAAACAGCAAAGCTGCTCCCGAAAAAGTAACAATTTACGATACCTGTAGAATTACAAACTACGTTGCCGGCACGCCCATAAAAATTTTTGGCCCGGGTTTAGGACGGTTAAATGTCGAAGGACTTTCGTTAACCGAACTTAATGTAACCCATTTACCTGAACTGTACAACCTCTATTGTAATAATAACCAGTTAACCCAACTCGATATTAGCCACAATCCCTATTTGTCTATGTTAGATTGTCGCGACAATAAGCTTAATTTTGCAACCTTGCCATGGGAAGGTTATATAGATGATACCCATTTTAAAGACGAAAGTGTGGATAACTATAATTACGCCCCGCAAGCAAACATTGAAACCATTGTAAATAACGGGCAGGTTGACCTTAGCAACCAGTTTATTTGTTACGATGCCGACAGCGTTTTATATGCCACCACATACGCCTGGTTTACCAAAGACGGCAGCTCGCTTAGCAGCGATTATTATGTTGAAAGTAATGGCCAATTCAGGTTTACCCAAACCCCTGCCGACAGCGTGTACTGCGTTTTAGCCAACGCTGCTTACCCTGCTTTTACCGGCGATAGCGCGCTGCGTACCCAGTTGCTTAAAATTGAAAGCCATCGCCCGGTAATTGAAACTATGCCACAAATTAGTGTAAACGAAGATTTACAGGCTACTCTTTACCTTAACACTTTTAGCATTAACTATTACAACCAAAGCAATTTAGAATTACAAATTTTAGATGGCGATAACTACACGCACAACGGCACTACAATTATACCAGCCAACAATTTTAACGGCATTTTGCCGGTAAACATTGTTGTTGCCGATGGCGAAGTACAATCAGAAGTAACCGTGTTTAATTTAACTGTTAACCCTGTTAACGATGCACCGGTTTTAACTGCTGTTACCAACAAAACTATAAACGAGGACGAAAGTATTGCTATTAGTTTAGACGATGTAACTGCATCTGATATTGACAGTAATAATCTTACACTTGTTGTTTTGGGCGGCAACAACTACTCGGTTAGCCAAAATGTTGTTACCCCGCTTGCCGGATATTATGGCCAGTTATTGGCCCCTGTTTACGTTACCGATGGTGAGTTTAACACCGATACCCTTGTTATTGATATTACAGTAACACCTGTACCAACTACACCCGAACTTGCATGGGAAACACCTGCCTCTGCAATTTATGGTAACCCTGCTGGTAATGCTTTAATGAATGCATCAACCACAGCAACTGGTACTATTACTTACAGCTTTACAGCCGATAGTATTTTTAACACCGGCACACACACCTTAACAGCTTATTTTACACCAACTGTAGCAAACGATTTTAACGCGGTTACAAAAACTGTTGAATACAATGTTACCAAAGCTGCATTAACCGCCACTGCCGACAACAAA
>CAZJCR010000279.1:0-4418 GCA_964544385.1 uncultured Bacteroidales bacterium | reverse complement strand
AAAAATTAAAGCCGGAGAAATAGGTTCGTCGGCAATGCCACATAAAGTAAACCCTATTGATTTTGAGAACTCGGAAGGTAACCTTGGCATTGCAAATGCAATTTACGAACACTTAGCTGCAAAATTACCAATATCGCGCCTACAGCGCGACCTAACCGACTCTACTGTTTTACGAAACATTGGTGTACCAATGGCTCATACTGTTATTGCGCTAAAATCGATGCAAAAAGGTTTGGGCAAACTGTTGCTTAACGAGGATAAAATTAAGGCCGACCTTGAAGCTAACTGGAGCGTGGTAGCCGAGGCAATTCAAACTATTTTGCGACGCGAGGGTTATCCAAAACCTTACGAGGCACTTAAAGACCTTACCCGTACAAACAACAAAATTGACCAGGAAGCTATTCATAATTTTATTGATAACCTTAATGTTGCCAACAACATTAAACAAGAGCTTAAAAAAATAACTCCGCACAACTATACAGGTATCTATTTTTAAATAGTTATAACACTTATGTTATATAGTTTAGTGCTAATTACCTTATTTATATACTTATAACTTTATAGTGATTGTTATAATTAAAAATATTACCTATTAGTTTATTGTTGGTTTAAATTTAGTAAGCCTCATTTTTTAAAACAATATATTTATTGATATTGAATTATGTTAAAAAAAATTAATCTAAACAAATCAAAACTAGCTAATCTCGATTATTTTGTAATATTAATTAGCCTTATTAATTTAGTTTTATATCATATCCCTTTCTACAAATTTGTTTTAAACAATACCGATGTAAAAAGCCTAAATGGCTTTTTATTAGTAGTAAGCTTAACAATTGTAGCTTTATTATTAAATGCTTTGGTGTTTTATATAGGTTTATATTTATTGCGGGTTGTTGGTAAATGGTTGTTGGTATTGTTTTTTAATATTAATGCAATTGCCATATATTTTATAACTACATACAGTGTTATAATCGACAAAACAATGATTGGCAATATATTAAATACAAATTATGAAGAGTCGAGTGCTTTCTTTTCATTTGTTTTAGTACTATATTTTATTTTGTTAGGTATAATTCCAAGTATTATTGTTTTAAAAGTTAAAATTATATATGTAAAACTTAAAAAGTTTTTAATACAGGCTACAGTAGGCTTGGTTTTATTACTTTCACTTGCTTATGCCAATTCGGGTAATTGGTTATGGATTGATAAACATTCAACAACTTTAGGGGCTTTAGTAATGCCATGGTCGTATGTTGTTAACACATGCAGGTATTACATTCACAAAAACCAGGAAAACAAACAACAAATTATTTTACCCGATGCTAAATTAAAAGACCAGGAAAAAGCGATTGCCGTTGTTGTTATAGGCGAATCGGCCCGAAGGCAAAACTTTTCGTTATACGGATATGAAAAAAACACAAACCCGCTTTTGTCGAAAACCGAAAACATTAATTGTTTTATAGCTAATGCTTCGGCAACTTATACAACCGCAACCGTTAAAAGCATTTTAGAACATAAAGAGACCGGAAAACTATACGAAATATTACCAAACTATTTGTATCGAAACAGGTTAGAAGTTATTTGGAGAACATCAAACTGGGGAGAACCAACGGTCAGGATAAAAAACTTTTATACAAAAAGTGATTTAGAAAAAGGATGCACGGGCGAAAAGTGTAAGTATGATGAGATATTATTAAATGGGTTACGTGAACAAATATTAGCAAGTGATAAAAATAAGGTTTTGGTTGTTTTACATACAAGCACTAGTCATGGGCCTGCGTATTATAGCAGGTATCCAAACGAGTTTAACATTTTTACCCCAATTTGCGAATCGGTAGAACTGTCGAAATGTACACAACAAGAATTACTTAATGCGTATGATAACACTATTGTTTATACCGATTACATTTTAGCCACACTGATAGCTGAACTAAAACAGTTAAGTGATTACAAATCGTGTATGATTTACGTGTCGGACCATGGTGAATCGTTAGGCGAAAACAATTTATATATGCATGGTGTGCCGCTTAGTATAGCCCCAAAAGAACAAGTAGAAATACCTTTTATTGTTTGGGTTTCAGAGGGTTCAAAAATGCTTAAAAATTTCGAATCGGTATCGCAACACCATGTTTTTCATAGTGTGCTCGATTTTTTAAATGTCGAAAGCCCTATATACAATGAGGAGATGAGTTTATTTGAATAAGATATAATTGTTTGGCATAATATTTTCGAAAAAAGCGAATAGTAAACCTCAAATATGCATGGTGCTATCTGTTGTTAATAAGCTATTTGTATGTGGGCTTTATTATTTTTATCATTAATATTTGACAAAAATTGCAACTATTTAATATTAGTTCAAAATATTGATTAGTTGAGCCAGGTAAGTGCTAAATGCGTGATAGATATAAATATGTTGTAAATTATAAGGATTCGAGTAAAGTTCATTTTTAATTTACCTTTATTCTCCGCAAAATCGATTTAAATTTACTAAAAGTGTAGTGAAACACAACAAACACTATATAGGGGTTAACCTTAAGTAAAACCTATTGAGCTTATAGCTCAATTTGAGTATTAATTCAGTATATTTGCAATTAAGCAGTATTACGAGACTCAAAACAGGATTACGGGCAAAATAACTGTTATGATAACAAACATTATAAACAAAAAAAAACGGTTACATACCTATTTAGCTAAAGCTATCGACGTTTATAGTGAGGCTTTAGGTAAGTATAAGTGTAACAAAGTTGTTCGTTTTGTTAAGGTTGTAAAAAAAACGACCGATTTTTTGGATACGAATGTAAGTTACTTATTAGGAAAAAATCAGAAAGTTAACCTGTATAAAAACTTGAATATGCTCCGGCGGTTCAATGACATTAACAGCTTTCATGAATATTATAAAAGCCGCATTATTTACACCCCTGATGCGATGATTAACAGTGTAAAATTGAAAACAATCACCCAACACAGATAATTATGAAAACGGTAACTGTAGAAATAAAGAATGATATAGCATTAACTTTCCTGCACAACTTAGAAAGTATGCACGTTCTCAGGGTTATAGAGGACAAAACCACTAAAACTAAACAAAAACTCTCAGAGCGTTTCGCAGGCTGCCTATCGAAAGAAAGGGCCGAAGAACTGCAAAAAGAACTAAACCAAATGCGGAACGAATGGGAAAGAGATATTTATTAGATACCAACACGGTATTGGATTACATGGGCAACAAGCTGCCTGACAAATCAAAAAACCTGATTGCACAGGTTATTGATGAAGAAATAAACCTTTCAGTAATCAATAAAATAGAACTACTCAGCTTTTCAAGAGTGAAACATGATTTAATTGATTTTGTTGCCTGCTCCAACATTTACACGATGGACAATGCTATTGTGGACAAAACTATTGAAATTCGAAGTTTGTATAAAATCAAGCTGCCCGATGCCGTAATTGCTGCTACTGCCTTGGCAAACGAACTTACTATTGTTACTCGCAATACAAAAGATTTTAAAAACATTCAAGGCTTGGAATTTATTGACCCTTATGGGTTGTAAAGGGAAAAAACGGTAAAAAACTGAACTACACACAAAAAGTTAGTCATTACATGAGGAGACAATTTTTTATAAGACCCGAATTGAGCTAATGGCTCAATCGATTTAGATTTTGTAAATATTTAGCTACACTTGGTTAGTGAAATGCAACAAACACAGGAATTATAACTACATAAAGTCCTTGTTATCTTTACTTTAACCGCTTAACTAAGGTTATAAATTTTATTGTATGGGTAAATTTATGTAAAACAAAATGCTACAATAAAATATTCATTAATTAAAAGTATAGAAAACCTTTAGCATGAAAACTAAATCTACATAACCCCAAATTGAATTTTACTCGCTCGCAATCAATCATTTACCGTAGTTTATTGTACTTCTAATTATTTTTTTTCAATTCTTTTCTAAGTTTAGACAAAATATAATTCATTCCTACTACTTCCTTTCCATTCCACTCTTTTAAATCTTGCATATTCCTTATAAAATAATAGTGATATTTATTACCTACCTTAAATTCAATTAACGTAGGGTAAACATTGTGATATATATACAATTCATCAGGATTGTAGGTAAGTGATGGGTGATTAAAAGTTTGCCATTCAATATACTTGAAAAAATGCTTAAACTTGTTTTTCTTTTTAACGTAACTTGTCTTTGTTTTTAAAGTGTACAATTCCTCATTACTTAACACATTGCCTTTTTTTACTGTAATGTTAACATCGTTACCATTATAATTAATTCTTGTTAAACCGAATCTTACTACACCTGAAATTCCAAAAACAGAATTTGAATTGTCAGGATAAATGGGCTCTATAATCCTAACAACAACAATATCATTATAATTATTAAGATTGGATTCGTAAAATGAATTTA
>CAZJCR010000278.1:1195-4424 GCA_964544385.1 uncultured Bacteroidales bacterium | reverse complement strand
TAAGGTATAGCAAACTTAGTACAATAAACAGCGCCCCAAAAGTTAACACTCATCAATTTTTCAATTACACTTATATCCAAATCTTTAAATAATGCACGCATAGAAATACCTGCATTATTAATAAGTACGTGTATAGTACCAAATCTTTCAACCGCACTATCAATAAGGCGTTTGCAATCATCAATATTACTAACATCTGTCGTTACACACAACACTTCGTGCCCTTTTGATGAAATTACCTTAGCAAGAATATTTAATTTTTCGGTATTACGTGCTGCCAAAACAAGTTTAGCACCCTTTGATGCAACTTCTACAGCTATAGCCTCGCCAATACCTGACGACGCACCTGTTACAACTACAACTTTATCCTTTAAATTATAATAAGACATTTTATTCAAAAAATTAAAATGCAATATTACAATTTTACATTCATATTTTTTTAAAAGTTTTATTTTTTTTTCATTTTTTTTTAAAATATATAAAGCTGATAATCTTATATTTAAATAAAAAAAATAATTTTTATTAATAGAAAATAAAAACTTTGTTTTGTAATTTAATATAAATCTGTAACTTTGCACCCGATTTGATTCAGTAGCTCAGCAGGTAGAGCACATCCCTTTTAAGGATGGGGTCCTGGGTTCGAGCCCCAGCTGGATCACAAAAAAACGCCAACTGTTTAACAGTTGGCGTTTTTTGTGTTTAATAGCTAAGTTATTGACAATTATTGAATTACTTAAATTAACATTAATAATAATTAATTACTGCGCATAATAAAATTATGTATTGTATATAATATGTTAATATAGTTATAAAAATATCGCTCAATTTGGGTAATAATCATATTTAAATAGTTAATCAAAAAATATTTTTTGTTATTGATATTTTTTTGCAATTTTATTGGCCTTAACCTAACAGGCGTTTAACTCATTATAAATATTATGCAAAACTTAATTTTACGGTTATCAATTATTGTTACAACAATTGTTTTTTTTGTTAATACATCAATATCGCAACAAGTTATAGGCGGCACATATACCAAGCTGCAGGAGGTTTATAACAAAGGTAAGTACGAGCAATGCCTGCTAAAAGCCGATAATTATACATATAAAGAGGATTACTCGCGCGATGCCGAGCCTTATTTATATTTATCGATGTGTTTTTATAAATTATATACATCAGACGACCCCGACATACAATACGACTACCAAAATGGTTTAAAAGAGGCTGTTAGATATGCAATAAAATTTAACCAAAAAGACAAAAAAGACGAGCTTTACAGTAAGAATATTGAGTACATTAAGTTAATAAAAACCGAGTTGTATAAAGACGCGAAAGGCTTTTTTGAATCGGGCAGTTATAGCAAGGCAGCTACATCGGGAAAAAACTATAACAGGCTTAACCGCGAAACAGACCCATGTATAGATTTTTTTGTTGGTATTACAACTGTTTTAGCAAAAAACCAAAGTGCCGGTGAGCAGTTAATTAACAATGCAAAAGAAGCTTTTAAGGCAAAACAAAAAGCAGGTAACATAGTGGTTGATGCAATTTTTAAATCGCTAATTGTTGATAGTGTATTAAAATACTCGGAAATACTTGTTCAGGAAAACAAGCTTGCCGAAGCAAAAGATTGTTTAGAAACCGGTAAATTATTGTTTCCCGAAAATGGTTATATTAATGTTCAACTTAATATGGTTAATAAAGCACTTGCCGGTAATTAAACAACTTGGTTTAATAATGGTTTTTGTTCAATAAAATTAGTAATCAAATGCTAACGCCAAATTAGCAACAGCAATTCCAATTTTGCCAAAACCTACTATACCAAGTGTTTTATTTGCCAAAGTATTGCCTAAATTGTTCATTACTTTCCAATTAGCAACTTTACCAATACGCAAATTTCGGTCGAGTTCCAATATTCTTCGCGTAAGCGCAAGCATTAAAGCCAACGTATGTTCGGCAGTTGGCATTGTAACCGGGCCAGGTGTATTTGTTACTACAATTTTTTTTAGTCTGGCATATTCAATGTCGATATTGTTGTAACCAACTCCATAGTTCGATATCATCTTTAAATTTAGGGCTGCATCAATAATTTGCTATGTTACGGGCAAGCTAAACATCGATAAAAATATCGGCTTTAGCTAAATAACTAATTTACTGTTTTTGCGAAAACTCGCAATTTACAGGCATAATTACTGTATGTTTTTTTTCGATATCGATAATTGCATTTGTTTTTTGCATATAAAATTGTTGTTATTAAAATAGTAATAAAAATTGCTGGTTAGTATTACATTTTACATTAAAATAAGTCAAATTTGCATCAAATTGAATAAGGTATGAAAAAAAAGTACGAAAAAGCAGGTTTTAAGATAGTTTTTATGGGTACGCCAGGGTTTGCTGTCGAATCGTTAAAAGCACTACATACAGGCGGTTTTAATATAGTTGCTGTTGTTACTGCTCCCGATAAACCAGCCGGCCGTGGGCAGCAGTTGCAACAGTCGGAAGTTAAACAATATGCTATTGAAAACGGGCTAAAGGTGTTACAACCAGTAAAACTAAAAGATATTGGTTTTATTAACGAACTAAAAAAGTTAGGGGCACACCTGAATATTGTTGTTGCTTTTAGAATGTTACCAGTTGAAGTATGGAGCATGCCACCTTTAGGTTCGGTTAACCTGCATGGGTCGCTGTTGCCTCAATACCGTGGGGCTGCACCTATTAACTGGGCTGTAATTAATGGTGAAACTAAAACCGGCGTTACAACATTTTTTTTAAAACACGAGATTGATACAGGCGATATACTTGGTTCGGCAGAGATTAATATTGAACCATTCGACAATGCTGGTTTAATACACGATAAGCTTATGGTTATTGGTGCAAAACTACTTGTTAATACTGTTAATAACATTATTGACGGCAATTTTACCGAAACACCTCAAAACCAAATAGCTGTTACTGAAATAAAACATGCACCAAAAATTTTTAAAAACGATTGTAAAATTAACTGGCACAATGATGGTTACAAAATTGTTAACCTTATACGCGGATTAAGCCCATATCCGGCCGCATGGTGTAACATTAACTTACCCAATGGTACAATTTCAACTGTTAAAATATTCGATGCCGAATTTATACCTGGTACCACTGACTCGAAAAATGGTTTAATTGTAACACCATCGAAAAGCGAATTATTGGTTATAGTAGCTGATTTTTCCGATTTAGCCGGAACATTGCC
>CAZJCR010000278.1:0-1185 GCA_964544385.1 uncultured Bacteroidales bacterium | reverse complement strand
ATTATTGGTTATAGTTAACAATGGTTATATAAAAATAAACCAATTGCAATTGGCAGGTAAAAAATGCGTTAAAACGCACGAATTTTTAAATGGCTTTAAAAATAGTGGCAGTTTATTTATGAATTAAACAATATTGATGGCTATAAACATATTTATTACTATAATTACACAAAAAAAATATTTTAACAATAAAAATATATGACTGAAGTAAAAACTTTTCGTGGCAAATTTAAAGGTATATTTTTCGTTCTACGTTTCGACAAATTAATACCAGCCAATATATTTAATTTTTTTGTCCATATGTCTTATTTAAGCAAATGGATAGCAAAACACAAAACCTGTGCTTTTAACGATTTTTACAGATGGAGGTTTAGCTATAACGACAGAATTAAACTTTTTGAATATGTGATTGAAAAAGAAAAGTTAGATGCTCCAATTGATTATCTTGAGTTTGGGGTTTCGAAAGGTGTGTCGTTTACATGGTGGGTTAATAAAATTACCAATGCCGAAGCCCGCTTTTATGGGTTCGATACTTTTACCGGTTTGCCCGAAGCCTGGGGCGCATTTAAAAAAGGCGATATGAGTTCCGACAACGCTAAACCAGTTATTGACGACAACAGACATGAATTTTTTCAGGGTCTTTTTCAGCAAACTTTATTGCCTTTTTTGGCAAACTATAAACCTGTAAAACGTAAAGTTATACATTTAGATGCCGATATTTACTCGGCCACCCTATATGTATTAACCTTAATTACCCCTTACCTGAACAAAGGCGATATTATATTTTTTGATGAGTTTAATGTTCCATTACACGAGTTTAAAGCTTTTACCGAATGGTCGAACTCGTTTTATATAAATTATAAAGTTTTAGGTGGCGTTAACAACTTTTACCAAACAGCAATAATTATTGAATAGGCCTTAATAATATTACATGTTTACATTTTATTTTAATCCAAATTGAGCTAATGGCTCAATCGATTTAGACCCGAATTGAGCTAATCGCTCAATCGATTTAGATTTTGTAAGTATTTCACTACACTTTGTTAGTGAAACACAACAAACTCTACATTGGGGTTATACCTAAGTAAAGCGTTTGTTCGCATAGCTCCAACTGCTCAACTTAGGTTTAAATTCAATACTGTCCTAAATAATTTTTATTAAGATTATTTGTTCTTTAAAAGTAAT
>CAZJCR010000277.1:0-4505 GCA_964544385.1 uncultured Bacteroidales bacterium | reverse complement strand
TATCGAAAACAGCTCCCGAAGACAATAATGACTTTTCGCCCGATTCGACCAAAATATCGTACTTTAATACCTGGGAAAACGCTGGAAAAGGGGTAAACGGTACGTTTTCGGAATTTGCAATTAACCCCGCCAACCCATTTAAACCAAAAGCCGACGGAACTTACTACTTTGTTCTAAAAATGGGCAACAACGATTGGGAAAGCACCGACTTTACTTACGAAGTTTTAATTGACGAATTGTCGCTAAAAGAAACAACACCGGTAGTACTGCCCGAGGCCGATTTTGTTGCCGATGCCAGTTCGGCCGACAAAGCCCCGTTTACTGTACAGTTTTTTAACATGTCGAAAAACGCCAATGCTTACGAGTGGTGGTTTGGCGACGGACAAACAAGTACCGATTTTGAACCAAGCCACACTTACACAACAGGCGGCGCGTTTACCGTTACACTTATTGCTAAAAGCGAAAATGCCACCGATACGCTAATTAAAAGCAACCTTATTATGATATCGGTTTCGGTACCTGAAAACTCAAAGCCCGAGTTATTGGTTTATCCTAACCCGGCAAATAGCAGCATTAATTTTTATGTGCATAACAACATGTTAGCAAAACTTAATTTATATAACGTCCAGGGTAGGTTATTAACAGTTTACCAGTTAGTTACCGGGCTCAATACAATTGATGTGGCTAATTTGCAAAATGGTATATATTTTATCGAAATTAAACACAGTAATAACACAACATACACCCAAAAGCTGTTAATATGTAAGTAATTTGTTTAGGTTATTATTACCCGGGTTTAGCGGTTTAAACAAGCAAACAACCGCTTTACTCAGGTTTAACCACCAATGTATGGTTTTTGTGTTTTGCTAACATGGCAAAATGCTTAAAAAGTATAATTACATTAAGCTAATGCTAAATTTAATAACAAAAAAGCTGCCGGTAAAGGCAGCTTTTTTTGTTTATTGGTTTCACGTTTAGTACTTTATATTGTAATTTATTATGTTTAATTAATTGGCTCGTAGATAGTATTACTTAATTAAAACCTATTTACTATGTAACAATAATTTTGCTAAAATTTAGTAACTACTTTTTTGCCGGTATAATTAACTGTTTTAGTTGTACCATCGTTAAGTATAACTGTAAATGTGCGGTTTGCGAGCATTCCGTTAAATGAGCCTTTTCTTTGTCCAATTGTTAATTTACGTGTACTATTGTCCCAATTAATTTGTATTTCGGTGTAAGCACCATTCTCGTAATTATAGTTATCAAATTCGTCTTCGTACAGTATAAAGTTTCCATTATCACCAGTAAAAACTTTTAAAACAAGGTTATCCCATTTTTTTTGGGTAGCAAATTGTACATTAGGCCCAATAGGTAAAATTGAACCAGCTTTTACATACAATGGTATAATATCAATAGGAACATCTTTACTTATTGTTTGGCCACCGTCAAATTTTTCGCCAGTCCAAAAGTCGAACCATTTAGCCCCGTTTGGCAAGTAAATATTTTTTGACATAATATTACTAAAATTTGCCTGTCCGTTATTACTGTACATGTTTTTAGTTACCGGACATACAAGTAATGATTTCCCGAACATAAATTCATCGTTAATATCGAGAGCATTTTTGTCGTGGGCAAAATCCATTACCAAAGCGCGCATCATGCTCGATTGATTTTTTGTAACATCCCACGATGTTGAGTAAATATAAGGTAATAAGCTGTAGCGCAGGTTAATGTATTTTTCAATTGCATCGTAAATTGGTTCTCCTTTTTTACCAAAGTTGTAAATTTCGCGTGGATACCCTTCGCCATGTGAGCGCATCATAGGGCAAAAAGTGCCAAATTGTACCCACCTTACATGCAGTTCCCTGTAGTCGGGGTTTTCAAGTGGATTTTTATAATTCCATAAAAAGAAACCGCCAATATCACTGTTCCAGTGAGGCATACCGCATAACGACACATTTAGCCCGGCTGAAATTTGGTTATGTAAAGCCTCCCATGATGCAATAACATCGCCCGACCATAAATTTGCTCCATGGCGTTGTTGGCCGGCAAATGCCGAGCGGGTAAGTATAAACAAACGTTTATCTTTTGTTTGGGCTAAATGGTGTTCGGCAACTCCGCCAACAGCCATTAACGGGTATGCGTTCCTAACTTTTCTGAATGAGCCAAGGTATGTTTTTGTATCAAAATCGGTTGGTTTAAAATTAAAGTGGTCGGGTTCCGATGAGTCAATCCACCAACCATCAATTCCAATCGAAAGCAGACCTGAACTCAGATATTTCCAATAAATATCGCGGGCTACCGGGTTGTAGGCATCGTAAACTCTAACACCCGACGGGTAATCGGAACGGGGTGGCCAGCCGTCGCTGCCCGATAATGGCCATGTATCAAAACTAAACAGCGCGTTTATACTATCAAGCGCCTTGTATTGTTTTGTCATTGGGCCAAATGAATTCCATATCGAAATAATAATGTGCGCGTTCATTGCATGTACATCGTCAACCATTTTTTTAGGGTTATAAAACCCCGGGTTAAGAAATTCCATAGCGTTCCACTGGTAATTGTTGCCCCAATATTGCCAGTCTTGTATAATTCCATCTAACGGAACGCCTAATTCCCTGAATTTTTTTACAACATCAAGTAACTCATCTTGGCTTTTGTACCTTTCGCGGCTTTGCCAAAAACCATATGTCCATAGCGGGAACATTGGTACCTGACCGGTAAGCTGGCGCATACATGATACTACGCCATCGGCGTTTCCGCCGTTTAAAAAATAGTAGTCGATACAATTGCCAACCTCCGATTTAAAATATGTGCTATCGGTATTATCTTCAAACAAGGTAGGCGAGTAATTGTCCCAAAAAAGGCCATAGCCTTTAACCGACTGGAAAAAGGGGATATAATCGTCGGTATTGCCTTGTACCATATTTAACTTTACGCCCCTTTGCGACATTTTTCCTTGTTGCTGTTGGCCTAATCCATAAATAGTCTCATCATTGTCGAGCACAAACGACTGCGAAACTGTATATGTTGAGTGGCCATTATCATTAAAACTAATAAACGATACCCCATTTGATGTTTCGCTTAAAACTGTTTTACCTTTATTTATAAACGATATTTTACCATTGCTAAGGTTTACTTTAACTTGTAAGTTGTTGTTGTTTAGTGTTATATCGGTTTCGGTTTCGATAATTTTATACAATGTTTTTTCGGGTATTTTTATAACTGTAAGGCTTTGTTTTGAGTTTTTTATTGTGTTAGGATATTTTATTACCCTAACAATTGATGGGCTGTAAAACTGTATTTCAATTACAATTGAGTTTATAGTAGTTTTTATGCCTGTTTGTGTTGTTTCAAAATTTTGCGCTAACGCTGTGTGGCTAAAAAAAAGCAATAAAGCCGGAATTAGTTTTTTTATTTTCATGATAGTGTATTTATTTTTTCAATATTTGTTTTATTTACATAAGATATAATTATAATCAAATAAATTTAGTTATGGCTCAAAAAACATTTAAAATTATTGTACTTGCTTTTTTTGTAATACTTATAGGCGCAAATTGTAATGCACAATTACTTGAATATGAGCAATCGGAATTAATAACAGGTTTTGACGAGTATAAAAAACAAAATACATTGCTATTAATATTAAACTGCCTGTCTGACGAGGCTAATCAAGGTTTATTTGTTAAAAAGCCGAAATATTCTATTTCGGCAAACTTTTATAAAGAGCAGTTAATTGATAGTAACTATACATGTTTAGTTATATTAAAATTAGAAAACATTTTTTACGATTTAGACAGCGTGGTTTATTTTAACATAAATAATAATATTTATAAATTACCTGTTACCAATATTAAAAAAATATTTACTACCGAAATAGGTTCAAGATCGACAGGGGTGGGCGTTGATGCACACGTTAGTTCAATTGGCTCGGATAATATTTTATTTTATACTTGTAAAGTTATTATACCCTGCCAATATTTAAAACAGGCATTGCCAATAAATAAATTTGTTATTCGAATGTATTCTAATTACCAGCCAGCAACCTTTATTTTTAATAGTTTTGATATTAGTTTAACTAATAATTATGTAAATAACAATTAAAAAAATATATTTAATTAAAATTAATTGCCAGTCTAAAGGTTAATTACTAATTACCTGAATATAATATTTAAACAAAAAACTGTGTTAAACTTAAGTTGAGCGGTTTGAACGAAGTAAACAAACGCTTTACTTAGGTATAACCCCCATTTAGAGTTTGTTGTGTTTCATTCCCCACATCGGGCACCTTCAAAATTGAGGTAAATAGAAGTTCTCAATTTTTACAGAGCCGATTAATTTCTACCGCTAACGATAAAAATACAAAATATTGATTGATAGTAATTTATGATTTTGTAATTTTACCGTTAGTCAGAATTAACTATATGTTGAACCATCCTTAAAACGGTTGACTATTCCAAGCACTATCTTTCCCCCGCCTCTCTTTTAAAAAAGAGAGGAGC
>CAZJCR010000276.1:0-4516 GCA_964544385.1 uncultured Bacteroidales bacterium | reverse complement strand
TCATTTAACAAAAGTACAAAATTTCCCTTTTTGGTTCTGGCTTGTCCAGGTTAGGGTATACAGTAACATTTATCGGTGTTTTGTTATGTTTTTCAATTGTTTTTTTATTTTTTATTGTAACAGGTTGTATAAAGCCCTGCGATAAAATATAACCACCGGCTTTATAACTGTTTATTGCCCCGGTTTGCCCAATGCTTTGTTGTATATAAAACTGGTTATTGTTAAAACTACCGCCCGACAACCCTGTAACCGAACGCATGTTTATTGTTTGAGCATTGGCCGACGTAATTATTGCTATTAAATATAATATGTAGCAATAATGTAAAATATTTATTCTCATAGGTAGTTAAGGCTATAATAAGTATTTGATATAATGTGCAAATATACAATTGTTATGTTAATAATAATCATGCTTTTATTAACTAAATTTTAACAAAAATATTAACAAAAAAAATATTGTTTATAACGATATTTTAAAACACAACTATAAAATTCGAAAAGAAATATTTTACATTAATTTTGATGCAAAAAAAATACAGTTATGGAATATTTAGAATGGTTAGGTTATTTAGCATCGGTATTGGTGCTTGTATCAATGTTAATGACATCGGTAACGCGACTTAGGGTAGTAAATTTAATTGGTTCGGCAATTTTTTCGGTTTATGGTTTTTTAATTGGGGCTTTGCCGGTTGGTTTTTTAAACATGTTTGTGGTTTTTGCCAACATGTACCATTTGTATAAGCTTTATTTTGTGCACGATAACTTTAAAACTATTGCTATTAATGGTAACGATAATTATTTAAACTTGTTTTTTGATTATTATAAACCCGATATCGAAAAGTTTTTCCCGGCTTTTGATTATAAAAGCAACAATTACCAGTTCTCGTTTATGGTATTGCGAAATATGGCTGTTGCCGGCATTTTTTTAGCAACCGACATGGGCAACAACCGCCTTTTGGTTTCGCTCGATTATGTTATTTCAAATTATCGCGACCTTAAACCTGGTAAATATATTTATAACGAGCAGGCTGGTTTTTTTATCGATAAAGGTTATAAGCAAATTTGCGCCCCGGTTGGCAGTAAAAAACACAACAGGTATTTAGTGCAAATGGGCTTTAAAATTAATAATATCGATGGTAACAATATGTATGTTTTAGATATAGTTAAAAACTAACAGGTTTTTATTCGATGGAACAGCTAATTTTATCGAGGCGTTTCGAGGTAACGTCGGCCGATGTTGACATGTTTAAACGTTTACGCCCGGGTGCATTGGTTAACATGCTTATTCAGGCTGCAATTACAAGTGCCGATGAATTAGGCTTTGGTTTTGGCCAGTTAAGTGTACATAACTTAGTTTGGGTTTTAAGCCGCTTACAGCTCGAAATTTATGATAAACTAACTATTGGCGATATTGTTACAGTTGAAACCTGGCCAAAAAATATTGATAAACTTTTGTACCTGCGCGATTTTACAATTACTAAACCCGATGGCTCAATTGTTGCCAAAGCAACGTCGGCGTGGCTGGCCATTGATTGTAATACACGGCGGCCCAAAATTATTAACCAGCAGGCCAATAATGTTTTTACGCATCATAAAAATAAACATGCTATTAATGCAACCCCCGAAAAACTTTTACCTTTTGTTAACGATAGCTGTTACTATGTAAATCCGGTTTATTGCGATTTTGATTTAAACGGGCATGTTACCAGTACGCGTTATATCGATTGGGTTTTCGACTCGTTAAGTTTAGATTTTAACAGTAAAAATTATCCTAAAGTTATAGTTGTTAATTATATAAAAGAGGTTTTGCCCAACCAAACTATTTTTTTAAACAAACTGTGTAACCCCGGCGGGGTTTGTATGTTCGATGGTTTCAACAGTTTTTTAAATACAACGGCTTACCGGGCAAAAATTATTTTTTAAACTATTGGCATCAATAACCCAAAGTTTTGCCCTTATCAACAGCTTTAACTCCTTTTAAAAGCCATTGAGGTGCAGGCTCGTTTTTAAGGTAATGGTTAAAAAACTGGAACATTCGTTTACTTAAGTCAACGCGGTTTGCCCAGTACTTTGTTTCAATATTGTGTTCCATGCCGTTGTAGTTTAGCAGCCATACCGGTTTGTTTAACCGTCGCAAAGCCATATAATACTCAATGCCTTGGTACCAGGGTACTGCGCCATCGTTGTCGTTAGCCATAATAAGCAACGGGGTGTTTACTTTGTTGGCGAAAAATAATGGTGAGTTTTCGATATAAAGTTCTAAACTGTCCCAAATTGTAGTGCCAATACGGCTTTGGGTTTTTTCGTACTGAAACATGCGGCCCATTCCCGAGCCCCAGCGTATTCCTCCGTAGGCACTTGTCATGTTGCTTACCGGGGCACCGGCCATTGCTGCGGCAAACATGTTGGTTTGTGTTATTAAGTGGGCTATTTGGTACCCGCCCCAGCTTTGGCCTTGCAGGCCAATTTTTAACGAGTCGACAAACGGGCATGTTGCAATAAGGTGTTTTGTGCCGCTTACAATGGCATTGTACGCGCTTTTTGCCGGGTGTCCAACGGTGTAAACAATGTCGGGTACAAAAACTATATAGCCGTTACTGGCATAAAATGTTTTGTTAATAATTGAGTGGCTCGGGTAGGGGTAGTAATAGCGGTGTAGCTCGTTTGCCGAGCGTTCGTAAAAATATACTATTACCGGGTATTTTTTATCGGGGTTAAAGTTTTCGGGTTTGTATAAAATGCCCTCGAGCGTGTCGCCGCTATAGCTTTGCCAGGATATTATCTGACTTGTAGCCCAATTATAATTTTTTTGTTGCGGGTTAGCTTGCGATATTGTTTTTGGGCTGTAAAATTTATTTGCCGAGTAAGTAATCTCGGGGTATTGGTTAACGGTTTGACAGGCCCAAATATAAGTATCGGTGTTTTTTGCTTTTTGTAGCCCGCTAATTAAAACGTTACCGCCAACTATTGGTTTAGGGGTTTGTTGTTTGCCAAAGGTTGTTGTGTAATAATAGTTTTGTTTTGTTTTGTTAATAAAGCCGTTAAGTACAATGGTGTCGTTATTGCGTATATAGTCTAATTCGGGGTCGGTTTTGGTGTACCTGTATACAGTTTTGGTTTGCCGTCCAATGTTATTTGTAATGTTTACAGGTTTAAGTTTTGCTGTAATATCAACCTTCCATATGTCGTAGCGGTCGTAAATAAAAACAAATTTGTCGTTTTGTCCCCATGCCGCAAGTCCGTAGGCTTCGGGTTCGCATGGGCTGTCGTTTTCTTCGTCGTAAAGTGGTACTTTAATATCGGCCGTAAGGCAAATGGTTTTTTGTGTTAAATTGTTAATGCAATAGTAGTTACTGTCGGTATAGTTGTACCAAACGGTTATGTTTCCCGACGGCGACAGCCATACCCGGTTGGTTGCTTTAATGATAGGGCTTTTTTGGCCGGTAAGCAGGTTTACAAGTGCGTAGTTATTATACCATTGTGCTGTCCAGCCCGATTGGCGTTTATAAGGTTCGTGTGTGTATAAAAGGGCAAAGTTTTGGTTTTTTAAACGGGTTAGTATAATGTTTGGGTAAACGGTATCGGCTAATTGTAAAATATGTTTTTTTTGTGTGTTGTAAACGGCTGTATAGGTGCGTTTTAGTTCTTTATCAAGGTTTACTAATTGCATTGGTTGTATGTCGGCATCGGCCCAGCCCCAAATATCGAGTTTGGGTTTTTCGTCGTCGGGTAAAGTGTCTTTTGGCAGGTTAACAGGTTTTGGTGCTGTGCCAAAATAAAGTAAATTGTTGTTTTGGCTAAAATACATGTTACAGTTAATGCTAACCGAGTAATTTTTTGGTATACCTGGCGTTAATGTATCGCAAATTAATTGTGGTTTTTGTTTTTTTTGAGCTTCGAAATAGTAAAGCCCAAAAGTTTTGTTTTCGGTGGTGTCGGCACTTGTTAAAAATGCCAGTTTAAGGCCGTCGTTGCTAATGGTTATTTTTTTAATTGTACATGTGTCGTTAAAAATAGTGTCGGTGGTGTTTGTTTTTGTGTTGTAATAAATTACATAATTGTTTTTTGTTGTGTCGCCGGCACTGGCAAGTAGTGCCACGGTATGGCCTTTAGTTGCAACCTGGTATTCGTCAACATTATTAAAAATAGTTTTTTTACCTGTTGTGGGTAAAAGCACAATAAGGTTGTTGGGTTGTTTGTTATTTGTTATTTTTGCTGTTTTGTTTTTTGCTTTATGCTGTTTAGTTTTGTTAATAATCGTGGTATCGTTGTGCA
The DNA here is from genome assembly GCA_964544385.1 of uncultured Bacteroidales bacterium. Classification (GTDB taxonomy): domain Bacteria; phylum Bacteroidota; class Bacteroidia; order Bacteroidales; family SZUA-534; genus CAZJCR01. The sequence continues at coordinate 241 of CAZJCR010000276.1, read as the reverse complement.
GGGTATCGGCGGGCAAACTGTCGGCAAAAGCTTTTGGTTTTTCATGTTTTACTAAAATGGCAGCAAAGTTTCCGTTTTGTTCGGGCACTTTATACGATACTAATTTTGGATAACTATATTTAGTAGTATCGTTTAGTACATAAATGCCAACACTGTCAATTGGCATAAGCTCTTTTTTTACTTTATCAATTTTTGCTTTGCGTACTGTGTCAACATTTGGTTTGTATTTAAAAACAATAAA
>CAZJCR010000275.1:0-4516 GCA_964544385.1 uncultured Bacteroidales bacterium | reverse complement strand
TTTACTATGAACATGATTGTTTTTATCGAAGGTATCGACATGTCGTTGCTAAACCAGCCCATTGGCAAAATTATGTTTGTTAACGATTTTGGCGAGTTTGATTACGACGAAGACTACACAAAAGCTATGCAGCGCAAGCTTGACCAACTTATGCGCGAATACGAAAAACTTAAAAAGCAAATTTATAACCAGGTTGTTCAAAGTGCCGACAAAGCCTTTAACGACGGCGATTACGACCTTGCTATGAGCCTTTACGACCAGGCTATCGAGCTCGACCCTTACGAAACCTATCCCGACGACCAGCTAAGAGCTATTAACCGCATAATTTCGCAAGACCAAAACGCCCAAAAAAACTACGACAAATTTATTGCCCGCGCCGACGAACTGTTTAAAGACAAAGATTATGTATATGCAAAAAAAAATTATAAACAAGCTTTAAATTATAAACAAAACGAAAAGTACCCCGTTACCCAAATGGAACTGTGCGACAAACTTATGAACGAACAAGTTCCGGCAGCTACTCCTACCGACCCCAACGACAAACCTTACCGCGATGCAATTGCTGCAGCCGACAAAGACTTTAACAATAAACAATACCAACAAGCACTTAATAATTACCAAAAAGCATCGGGTTTAAAACCCAACGAGCAATACCCAAAACAAAAAATATCTGAAATTAACGGGCTTTTAGCCCAGGCAGCTAACGCAGCCGCAGCCTCGGGCGCAATTCAAAACCAGTATAACAGCCTTATTGCAACAGCCGATAATAACTTTAACCAAAAACAATATCCTGTTTCGCGCGACAACTATGTTAAAGCATCGCAAATAAAACCAACCGAACAATACCCAAAACAGCGCATTGCCGAAATTGATAAACTACTTTTGGCATCAAAAGCTAACGACGATAAATACAAAGGGTACATAACAATTGCCGATAAGGCATTTACTGCTAAACAGTACAACCAGGCAAAAGATAATTATAAACTTGCATTAAATATAAAACCTGCCGAACAATACCCAAATCAACGCATTGCCGAAATTGACGCGCTGCTTTTGGCAATGGCATCGCAAAAAGACAAAGAACTTAACGATGCATACAACAAAGCTATTGCCGAAGCCGATGCAGCTTTTAATTCAAAAAACTATACAAATGCAAAAACATTATATAACCAAGCATTAACAATAAAAAATAACGAACTTTATCCAAAAAATAAAATTGCCGAAATTGACCAGTTAATGGCTGCTTTAGCAGCAAAAAAACGGGCTTACGATTTAGCCATTTCGCGCGCCGACATTCAATATAACAGCAATAGCTGGTCCGAGGCACGTAAAAACTATCAGGAAGCTTTAAATATTTTTCCCGAAGAACAATACCCACAAAGCCGAATTACCGAAATTGATAACAAACTACTGGCACTTAAAAATGCCGAAGAACAAAAAAAAGCCCGCGATAAAGCCTATAACGATGCAATTACACAGGCCGACATGTTGTTTAACCAAAAAAAATACCACGATTCAAAAAACTCATACAACCAGGCACTTGCACTAAAACCTGGCCAAAATTACCCAACCGCGCGCATTGCCGAAATTGACCGCTTGTTACAAGCCCAGCTTGAAACCGACGACAAATACAATAAAATTATTGCCGATGCCGATGCTTTTTTTATTGCCGAAAACTATAGCTATGCAAAAACTACTTATCAAAATGCTTTGCTTATTAAACCCGACGAAACTTACCCAAAACAAAAAATTGCCGAAATTGATGTTTTGTTAACAAATATTGCTGCAGCTAAACAGCGCGACGAGGCATTACAAAAACAATACCTTGCAATTATTGCTAAAGCCGATGCAGCATATAACTCGCAGCAATTCGACCTTGCTAAGTCAAGCTACACGCAGGCATCGCAAATAAAACCTACCGAACAATACCCAAAACAACGTATTGTCGAAATTGATAACATGCTGCTTGGCCTGGCCGAAAAAACCAAACTTTACAATCAGGCAATTGCCACCGCCGAAAGTTTTGAAAAACAACAAAAAATTGCCGAAGCCCTTGCGTCGTATAACCAGGCTACGGTTATTAAACCTGCCGAACAATACCCAAAAAACAAGGTAGCCGAGCTTACAGCTATATTGGCCAAAATTCAACAACAACAAGCTACTTACGAGAACTATATTAAACTTGCCGATGCAGCATACACAAATAAAGAGCTCGATAAAGCCAAAGCTAATTATCAAACTGCTTTGGGCGTTAAACCAACCGAACAGTACCCAAAACAGCGTATCGACGAGATTAATAAACTAATTGATGAGCAAAACAGGCTATTGGCCAATAAACAAAAAACCGATGCTTTATACAACTCTGAAATTAGTACCGCCGACAACTTGTTTACGCAACAAAACTATACAGCCGCTAAAGAAAAATATAACGCGGCATTGGCAATAAAACCTGCCGAAAACTATCCAAAAGAGAAAATTAAAGAAATTGATGCGTTGTTACAAAGTATTGCAGCAAACGAACTAACCTATAAAAACAAAATTGCCGAGGCAAATGGGCTTTTACAGTCAAAAAACTACAACGGTGCTTTACTGGCGTACCAGCAAGCTTTACTGGTAAAACCAAACGAACAGTTGCCCAAAAACAAAATTCAGGAAATTAATACAATACTTAACCAACAAAAACAAACACAACAGCAATACCAAACTTTAATTGCACAAGCCGATAATTTGTTTAACCAAAAAAATTACTCGCAGGCTAAACCTGTTTATCAACAAGCTATGATGGTTATGCCAGCCGAAAATTATCCGAAAGACCAAATTTCGAAAATTGACATTTTTATGGCCGAGATGGCTAAAAACCAGGCCGACTTACAGGCTAAAGTAAAAATGTACAATGCAAAAATTACCGAAGCCGATAAACTATTTGCCTCAAAACAATATCAACAGGCTTTGTCGGGATATATGGATGCAAAAATGATTAAACCCGACGAAACATATCCCGATAAGCAAATGGCCGAAATTAACAGGTTGGTTGAACTCGATACCAAAAACCGCGACGCAGCATTTAACCTGGCCTTAACAAATGGCGATAATTATGTTAAAACAAAACAGTACGAACAAGCCAAAGCTGAGTATAATAAAGCAAAAAATATTAAACCATCTGACAATCAGCCTCAAATAAAACTTGTTGAACTGCAAAATATTATTGATGCCGAAAATCTTGCAAAAGCAAACCAATCAAAAATTGACAAAGAGTACAATACATATATTTTACAGGCCGACAACGCCTTTAAAGCAGCCGATTACCCGTCGGCAATGGCAATGTACAAAAATGCCCAAAGGGTTAAACCCGATGAAAAATATCCGCCCGAGCGTATTATTTTGTGCGATAAAAAGCTTAAAGAACAACAAGCTTTAGCTGTTGCCGAAGCCGAAAAACGGAAGAAAGAGCAGCTTGCTGCCGCGCAAAAATCGTTTAAAAAAACTGATTTCGATTATAGTGGTGAACAACGCGACCGCCAGTTTTTAAACGAGTTGGCAAAACAGTATCCCGAAGGTGTTACTGTTGAGGATTATGACAAACCTAACAAAAAAATTCAGCGTGTTATTGTTAACCGAAATGGCATTGCCCGCGAATATATAAAGGTTATATATTCGTACGGAACTTTTTATTTCCGTAACGGACAAAATATTTCGGCAAGTATTTTTAATTCCGAAACCAAGGATTAACAACATAGTTTGTTAATTTGCCTGGTTTAATTTATAAATGACTGTTGTGTTATATTGTAACTACGGTTTAAGAATCAAATTTGATTGTAAAAGCTTAGTTTAGATTGTTTTTATAAAATTATAAACTGAATTGAGTGGTTGCAATTAAGCAAACAATCGTTGCGATAAAGTTTTAAAGCTATTAGTTATTTTGTGGCATTTTATTTTTTATAGGTACTATACTATAATTTTAACAGGTTTATACCATATTAAACACCGAAACTCTTATTGAATACACGTTTTATCTGTAGGTAAACCACTATTTTCATTTAGTTTATGATATTTTGCTTGTATTCTTTTATTTTTAATTACTATTCTAAAATAGGGACATTTTCCATTTACTGATAAATCCTTATCATCATCCCCTTTTCTGAATTTAATTATCTCAAATTGGTCGGGATTGAATTTATGCAAAAACGTAATCGGTACACCCATAAATCCCTTATAATCTGAGGGTATATCTTGTGTTTTATTGACATTTATTCCATCGTAATTATCAAATTTTGGATACTCAGTTTCGTTTCCAAAATATTTTTTAGTGAGTGCTATGTCTTCGTGTCGTTTTGATGTGTCCAAGTTTGTTAACCATAAACAATTATTTGGAGATACTATTCTTTTTCCATTCTCATCAATACGAGCTTCGGTTCCATATAATTCATAGTGTTCAGGTACAATAAAACCTGATATACCGCGACCAAGATTTATCCCTAACCACGCTTTGTTTTCTTTAATTAGTTTGAAAATTTCT
>CAZJCR010000274.1:0-4539 GCA_964544385.1 uncultured Bacteroidales bacterium | reverse complement strand
ACTCCGTTAGTGAAACACTACAAACTCTACATCGGGATTATACCTAAGTAAAGCGATTGTTCGCATAGCTCCAACCGCTCAACTTTGGTCAAACTTTGCGGTTCTGTATATTCTCTGTGGTTTGTAGTATTTTACTTGCTGATTTTAGGTGATACAAAATAACAACATCACAAATATTCAACCTCAAATTATGTTTAGTTATGTAATGCAATTAAATTTCACACAATAAAAACCCAATTATCAATTATTCAAATATTTACCAATAAACAAAACAATTTGTTGCATTGCCTGCGTAGCCTCTGGAAACATTGGTGCCAAAAGCGGGTAACAATGTATCATGCCTACACCAACTTTTAAAGTAATAGTAACGCCGGCATCAGTTGCCCGGTGGTAAAAAAGTAAACCATCGTCGTAAAGCTCGTCGTTAGTGCCAAGGCTTAAAAATATAGGTGGCAAACCTGCCAAATTACCATGTACCGGCGATATATAAGGATTTTTAAAATCGTTATTACCAACATAAAAATGCGCAAAAACATTCCAACAATTAAGTGGTGCAAGCGATACTTTGTTTTTAGTTGTGTACGATTGCGCGGTACAACATAAGTCGGCCCAAGGCTGTACGGCTACAGCCGCCGCGGGTAAAGGCAGGTTTTGGTCTTTAATAGCGAGCAAAACAGACAAACAAAGCCCACCACCAGCCGACTCGCCCATCATAACAATATTTTCGGGTTTATAACCTTTCTCGATAACTGTTTTGTACATGTTAATTGAATCGTGTAAAGCTACCGGAAAAGGGTTTTCGGGTGCAAGCCCGTACTCGTACAAAAATGCTGTAAAACCAGCTTGTTTGGCAATTTTTGCAACAATAACACGATGGTCGTTGCACGACCCCGACACGTAGCCGCCGCCATGAACATAAAAAATTAGTTTGTTATCAGGAGCATTATCGGGTATTATCCACTCGCAATTAACCATGTTTATAAGTTCGGGTGTAACGGTTACCTTAGTTGGCACTTTGCCGGCACGGGCTGCACCTTTTTCGCAACTATCGCGAAAAGCAAGCACCTGGCTAACCTCGCACCTCATTGGTTTATTACTACGCTTGCCTTGTAATTTAAGGCTCATACGTACCGAACCAATAAGTAATTTACTTTTTAAACTTGCCATAAATTATGTTTTATTTTACTAACAAATTTTGAACAATAATTTTACAAACCAGTTCACATATGTTAACTTTTTTTGTTGTTAAAAACATTGTTCCTAATGCGGCTTAACGACTGTGGTGCAACGCCTAAAAACGATGCCAAATACTTTAGCGGTAGTTTTTGCATAAGAGTTGGCGGATATTGATTTAAAAGGTTTTGGTAATTTTTTTCGGCCGTCAGAGTTTTCAATTCCAACATACGTTTTTCGGTATATTCCTGTATCTCGTTCAGTAATTTGCGCATAAAAATATTCCATACGTTTATTTTTTCGAACTCTTTATACTGATATAAACCAATACGCCAAACAACAGTTTTTTCGATTGCCTGAATACTTTCGGCGGCCGGGCTTTGGTTGCGGAAACTTATTTTTGAAGTAAAACAATAAGGGGCAACAACAAACGATTTTGTAATTTCAACACCGTCGGTATTGCAATAAAAACGCACAAGCCCCTGTTCAATAAAATAAAAATAACTACAAATTTTACCTTCAACTAATATCAGTTCGTTTTTGGTAAATTCCTGTTTTACAAAATGCTTATTTATTAAATCCCAATCGGCATTTAAAAGGTCAACGTATTTTTCAATAAACTGTTTTAACTGTTCGGCCATTATAAATTTGCTCATGTTTTAATACTAAGTTTTGGGTTAGTCGTTGTGCATTTTTTCGCGCATCGGCTTTATGTAACTACTTGAAATATTGAACTTTTTACGTAACGGGTTTACAATATTATTATACAAATTATCTTTATAATCTTTATTAGCTGCACCGGTTTTGTATAGTTGTAAAAACTGGTTGTATTTATCGGTAAAATTATGCTCAATAAAATTAAGAAAAACGGTTCGTGTTGCGCCGCGCAAATATAAAACACCCGGCAGCATATAATGTACATTAGCTTTTTGAGCAGCTGCGCACAAACCTTCAATATTTTGGTAACTATCGGTTAAAAAAGGAATAATTGGCATAGTGTGCAAACCAACCGATGCATTGGTTTTACGGAATTGGGTCAACATGCTGAACCTTTGCTGGCTTGTACTTGCCCCGGGCTCGATAAGTTCAGCTATATTTTGATCGACAGTTGTAATTGTTGATGCAATATTAACGTAAGTAATATTAGCGAGCTGGGCTATTAAATCGTAATCGCGTAAAATTAAATCGGATTTAGTTGAGATAATAGCCGGGGTTTTATGTTTAATTAAAACCCGTAAAACATCGGGCATAATTTTAAGATTTTGCTCGGCAGGCTGATAACTGTCGGTAACACCACCAATGTTAATAACCTCGCGTTTCCAACCCGGGTGGCTTAACTCCTTGTCGAGCTGTTGGGCAATATTAACTTTTGCAAAAATCTCCGAAAAATCGGGGGCACCCAAATACTGGTGCGAATAAATTGCATAACAATATTTGCAGCTATGCGCACAGCCACGGTAAATATTTAAATCGTAACCATAAGGTATTTTACGTTTTAACTGGTTAAGTGCAGTTGTACATTCAACTTTTGTGATATTGTTAATCGACATAATTTTATTAATTACTATTTAGTTTAATTAACATCGTTTAGCTTAGGGTTTATGTTGTACCAGTCAATTTTACGCGAAAAATACATTACTAAAGCCAAAATAATAAAAATACCAATACTGCCAATAAGCAGCGCGTAGTCGTGTAATTGAATAACAACAAAAATAAACGAGTATAACACGGTTAATATTCCCGAAATTAAAGCAGTAAGCATGTTGCTTTTTAAAATTGCCTTAACATAACATGCAATTAACAAAAGGGTTGATAATGCCGAAACAATAAAGGCAATATTAAATTTAAGATGCTCCGATATTGACAATAAAAGCGTGTAAAAAACAATTAATGCCACGCCAACAAGTATATATTGTACCGGGTGTATAAAAACTTTGTTAAGAACTTCGATAAAGAAAAAAACCAAAAAAGTAAGCCCTATAAACAAAATGGCATAATGTATTGAGCGATAAGTTTTTTGATAGCTATCGACAGGTAAAAGTAAATCGATACCAAAAGCCGAGCTTTTTATATCGTGGTGGCTACCTGTCCATAATTGCGGGTAATTACGGTTAAGGTGCTGCACGTTCCAGGTTGCAGTAAAACCATTTTCCGAAATTTGGCGACTGTCGGGTAAAAAAGCCCCGTTAAAACTTGGGCTAGGCCAGCCCGATTCAATAATAATGTCGGTAACCTTACCCATAGGTGTAAAATACAAAAGCTGGCTACCTTTTAAATCAATTTCGAGGTTAAAATTATAAGTATCTTTAGTATTACTAATATTAATTAAAGCATTAATACCACTTGTAACCACGGTGTTTGACGACACTCCGGGGTTGAACAAAAACTGGTTGTTGTCCCAATTTAAAACAACTTGTTGCTCAATACCACGTAAGTCGGGTATGCCAACAACAAACTCGGCATTGTTAAACTGTATATTATGTTTTTGAATGTCAAGCGCATCAACACCGTCGAGGTTAAAAGTTCCCGATATATTAAGTGTCGAGTTATAAACCACAATCTCGTATATACCGCGGTAACGTTTTTCGGGATTTATTTTACCCAAAATTTTTAGCTGCGATGGTAAAATGTTAATATAATCTTTAACAACAACAACTTTATCGGGCTGGTCGTTTTTGGCTGGTTGGCTAACATATTTAACAAAAGGTATCGAAATAAACGGGCCGGTAATAGTTTGCTGGCCACCCCATTTTGAGCTAACCTCGTCAATAGCATTGTTTTGAGTAGCCTCGCGCTCATTAATAAGGCTTTTAATCATACTTGTAGGTATAAGCAATAATAGAACAATAACTATAATTGCTGCAACTTTAAGATAAATGTTGTTTTTCAATGTTTTCATCGGTTTATTTTTTTTTATTATTTAAGTATGTTACAAAGCTTTATATAGCAAATATAGCTCTAATAACAAAAACCACTAAACTAATTAATACACAAATTTAACATAAGTAAAACATTTGTTCACTTTAGTGCAACCGTTCTACTTTAGTAAAAATGATTATCGCCCGCAAAGACACAAAGACAGAAACCTAATCGAAGTTAAACCTAAGTAACGAGTTTGTTCACTTTAGTGCAATCGCTCTACTTTGTAAAAATGATTATCGCCCACAAATACACAAAGACAGAAACCTAATCGGAGTTAAACCTAAGTAAAGCGTTTGTTCACTTTAGTGCAACCGTTCTACTTTAGTAAAATTGATTATCGCCCGCAAAGACACAAAGACAGAAAGCTAATCGGAGTTAAACCTAACCTTGACAAGCCAGAACCAAAAAGGGAAATTTTGTACTTTTGTTAAATGAAACTATTAA
>CAZJCR010000273.1:0-4590 GCA_964544385.1 uncultured Bacteroidales bacterium | reverse complement strand
GATTCACGGCGAGAGAACATAAATAACCCCCCGCGATTGCGGGAACGAAAGGAATGTATGAAAACGATTGAAGAAATTGAAGCTTTGCGAGAGATGTACCTGAAAAGGTACGAGTCGGCTGACGATGCCGAGGGGCTCATCATCTCAGACAAGATTACAATCTTGAATTGGGTGCTGGAAGACATGGCCTAGCGCCCAATTCAGAAAAAACGAAAAGCACCACGGATTGATTCCGTTGGTGCTTTTTTTATTCCAACATACGCTCTAATTTTTTCAAATCCTAAATATCACAACCTGAAAGGCTTACCGGGTTAACCCCTATTATTAGCAATTTAATACAATCGCTTTATCGATTACGAATTTATAATGCACATTTTTGGTTATACTAAAAACAAAAGCCCAAACCGACCGAAAAAAACGGGTAATCACAATTAAGTTCGGCACCTTCAATTATATAAAGCTCGTACATTGGCGAATAACCAAGCTTGAAAAATAAACCACCCGTTTGTGGCTGATACTTATACCCAAAATTTATATTAAATAATATCGAACGCTTTACTAAAAGCTGATTATTATAAAATTCATTATTACTTTGCTCGTGTTGGCTGAGACCCGAACTATACTTTAAACCAAAACCAATATCAAGAAAGTGATTTTTGCGCCCAACGTTACACGAGAAATTTAAGGGAACCCCAATAATAGGTTCTAAATTTAAATTATGCAAAACAGGCTGAAAACCAAAACCAGTACTTGCCGATAAAAAAATAATGTCAGATGTAAAAACTATCCTGTCGTAATTTACCGATACTATTGTAGCCGATTCGCTAAAACCACCAATATAAATAGCATTTTTCGCCTTTACAACCTTATTTTGTGCACCAACACTACCACTACATATTATAAACATAAACATCAAAACAATACTGGCTGTTGCTTTATTAAAACCTGTTAACCATACTAACAGGTTAAAACGTTGTAAATACAAAACATAATTATGCTCACATTTACTATCATTACAATAAAAAATTTTGGCCATAAAATAAATAGTTAGTAAAAACTAAATATAGTTTATACAATATTATATATAATTTCGAATTTTTTACAATAATATTGCACTTTAAATATTTTACAATAAACACAAACTGTTTAATGAAACCAATAAACGAGTATATCAAACAATTCGACCCTATAAATGTGTTAAAATACTTTATAAAGTGGTTTTTGTTAGTAATACCAGTATCGATAATTGTTGGCTCATTAGTTGCCCTGTTTTTATTTTTGCTCGACTTTGCAACACAAACTCGCTGGCAAAACCCTTGGTTAATTTATTTATTGCCCTTTGCAGGGATAGCAATAGTAGCACTTTATAAATTTAAAGGCAAAAATGCCGAGGCTGGCAATAATTTAGTTATGGACGAGATACATAAACCCGGTGGTGGTATCCCTTTCCGCATGGCACCTTTTGTGCTTTTTACCACTGTTGCAACCCATTTATTTGGCGGCTCGGCAGGCCGCGAGGGTACAGCCGTACAAATTGGTGGCAGCATGGCCAGTTTTATAGCAAAAAGGCTGCATTTAAACCCCGACGATTTCCGTATAATGTTAATGACCGGTGTTGCTGCAGGTTTTGGGGCAGTTTTTGGAACCCCGGTTGCAGGCACAATTTTCGCTCTCGAGGTTTTAGCCATTGGCCGTATAAAATACGATGCCCTTTTACCTTGTTTTTTATCGGCAATAATGGCACATTTTATTTGCACATGGTTAGGCATTACACATACACATTATGCTGTTAATTATACAAACCTTTTACCAACAATAATACCGGGTATAAATTTGTCGGTTTTACTTATGGTTATTGTTGCCGGTGTAGCTTTTGGACTGGCAAGCCGTCTGTTCTCGGTTCTATCGCATTTTATTAAAAATATATCATCAAAATATATAAAACGTAAATTACTGATACCATTTGCAGGTGGCTGCATTATTATTGGGTTGTCGTTAATTCCGGGTAATTCCGACTATTTAGGGCTTGGGGTTTCGTCGGCCAATGGCGATGGCACAAACATTTTAAACGCCTTTAAACCTGGTGGTGTTAACAGTATTGGATGGTTATGGAAAATTATTTTTACCACAATTACACTTAGTACCGGGTTTAAAGGTGGCGAGGTTACACCATTGTTCTTTATTGGTGCAACATTAGGTAATACAATTGCAATGGCAACTAATATGCCTGTCGATTTATTTGCGGCGGTTGGTTTTGTTGCAGTATTTGCAGGTGCAACAAATACCCCGTTAGCATGTACCTTTATGGGTGTCGAACTTTTTGGCGGCCAGTATGTTTTGTATTTTGCCGTTGCCTGTTTTGTAGCTTACTATTTTAGCGGGCATACAGGCATTTACCAGTCGCAAAGGGTTAATGTAGCAAAAGGTGGTTTAACAAATAATGCCGGGCAAAACAGCACGCTTAAAAGCATTTACGACATAAACCACAATAATAAGCCATAGTATGTTCGAATCGTTAATTAATATATTGAGCCATTAGCTCAATTTGGGTTACATTTACATAATAAATTATGTATTTTATAGTACGTAATATGGTGTTAAAATATATAAACAAAAAAAGCCTGCTTTTGCAGGCTTTTTTTGTTTATATAAAATAATATTACTCAGCTAATTTGGCAACTAAGTACTCGCGGTTAAGTTTAGCAATATTTGCTATACTTATACCTTTAGGACATTCGGCCTCGCATGCGCCCGTGTTAGAGCAGTTACCAAAACCAAGTTCGTCCATTTTTGCAACCATTGAGCGAGCACGCTGTGCAGCCTCAACTTTACCTTGGGGCAGCCTTGCCAGGTGCGACACTTTAGCCGATACAAATAACATTGCCGACGAGTTTTTACATGTAGCAACACAAGCACCACAACCAATACATGCAGCAGCATCCATAGCAGCCTCGGCCTCGGTGTAACCAATTGGTATAGCGTTTCCGTCGGGCACGCCACCAGTATTTACCGACACAAAACCACCCGCTTGCAATATTTTTTCGAAAGCCGCGCGGTCAACCATAAGGTCTTTAATAACCGGGAAAGCACCACTGCGCCATGGTTCAACAGTAATAGTTTCGCCGTCGTTAAATTTGCGCATGTGTAACTGGCATGTTGTAATATCGGTATCGGGTCCATGTGCACGTCCGTTAATAAACAAGCTGCAAGTACCGCAAATACCTTCGCGGCAATCGTGGTCAAACACTATGGGGTCTTTACCTTCTTCAACTAACTGGTAGTTTAAAATATCAAGCATTTCGAGAAACGACGTGTCGGTTGATATATTTTTTACCGTGTAAGTTTCGAAACCACCTTTGGCTTTTGCGTTTTTTTGACGCCAAACCTTAACTTTTATCTCTTTTAATATTTTTTCGCTCATTGCTTTATTTATTAGAATTAATTATGCAGCTGTAATGTAATATATAGGCAGCATATAAATCTATTTATAACTACGTTGCGTTAATTTAATGTTTTCAAAAACCAAAGGTTCTTTGTGCATAACCGGTTCCTGGTTTTCGCCTTTAAATTCCCAGGCCGACACATAAGCACCGGTTTCGTCGTTTCGTTTGGCCTCGCCCTCATCGGTAGCCGACTCTTCGCGGAAATGTCCCCCGCACGATTCGTTACGTTCTAAAGCATCGCGGGCCATAAGGTCGGCAAGTTCAATAAAATCGGCAACTCGGCCGGCTTTTTCCAACTCTTGGTTAACCTCGCTTTGTTCGCCTGGTATCTGCACGTTAGTCCAAAAGTCGGTTTTAAGTTTTGCTATTTCGGCAATTGCGGTTTTAAGTCCCTGTTCGTTTCGTGCCATTCCAACATAGTCCCACATAATGTGTCCTAATTTTTTATGGAAATAATCGACCGGTTTTGAGCCTTTTATGGCCATAATTTTATTTAGCCTGTTTTTTACATCGTTAACAGCCTGTTCAAATTCGGGTGCATTGGTGTCAACTTTTTTCGATTGTATCTCTTTTGACAGGTAATCGCCAATAGTATAAGGCAGAACAAAATAGCCGTCGGCAAGCCCCTGCATAAGTGCCGATGCCCCTAAGCGGTTTGCGCCGTGGTCGCTAAAGTTAGCCTCGCCTATCGAGTATAAACCAGGTATAGTTGTCATAAGGTTATAGTCGACCCATGTTCCGCCCATGCTGTAGTGAATAGCCGGGTAAATTTGCATTGGTTGTTTGTAAGGGTCAACGTCGGTAATTTTCTCGTACATTTGAAAAAGGTTGCCGTAACGTGCTTCAATTACATCGCGGCCTAACCGTTCAATTGAGTATTTAAAATCGAGAAAAACAGCTAACCCCGTGTTGTTAACGCCAAAACCTGCGTCGCAACGTTCTTTAGCCGCGCGCGATGCAACGTCGCGTGGTACAAGGTTACCGTAAGCCGGGTAACGGCGTTCGAGATAAAAGTCGCGGTCTTCTTCTTTAATATCGTTGGGGCCAATAATTCCTTTTTGTAGTTTTTCGGCGTCTTCTTTCTTTTTAGGTACCCAAATACGGCCGTCGTTACGTAAGCTTTCCGACATAAGGGTTAATTTACTTT
>CAZJCR010000272.1:0-4600 GCA_964544385.1 uncultured Bacteroidales bacterium | reverse complement strand
AATGCCCTAAAATTTTATGCATCAATAAGGGTCGATATTCGTAAAATTGGCCAGCTTAAAGACAGCGAAGACCTTACTGGTAACCGCGTGCGAGTTAAAATTGTTAAAAACAAAATGGCACCGCCGTTTCGCAAAGCCGAGTTCGACATTATGTATGGCGAGGGTATTTCAAAAACCGGCGAGATTGTTGACTTAGGTGTTGAATTTAATATTGTTAAAAAAGCCGGTTCGTGGTTTAGCTATGGCGAAACCCGCTTAGGCCAGGGACGCGAGTCGGTTCGCCAGCTTTTGCTCGATAACCCCGAACTGTCGGCCGAGATTGAGAAAAAAATTTTTGATGCCGTTGCTGCTAACCCAAATTTAGCTGTTACCGAAAACTAATTGTTAAATTATTTTATAAAGCCCTGTAATATGCTTTACAGGGCTTTTTTATTTGTATTACTTTATCAATTGAGGTTTAATTTTGGTTACAGTTAAAAATTTTATCTATAAAAATTTAATTCATTGTTAAAATTGTCAATTTGTATTTTTTTGTCGGTTTCTGTCCATCCTAAAATATGTTCAAATGCTTTTACCACAGCATCAAAATTATTATTAATTAAATCAAGGTCAAACATTACCGACTCGGTACGGCGTATTAAAAAATCCGAAAGGTTGGTTGTCATCTCAAAATTTACCGAATACCATACCTCTACATAAATCCAAAGCATTTGAGGGGTATCAAACTGGCGCAGCAACTGGTAGGCTTTTTCGGTTAAAATATCGATATTAGAGCCATATCGGTAAAAAAGTTTTTTAAAATGTTGACTGTCAATACCGGTTTGTTTAGCCTCGTCGTATTTTTGGTCGGCAATTTCAATTAAGTTAATTGTCGACAGGTTTTTGTTAAAATGCCCGCCCAAAAGGTTGGTTTTATTTGTAGTGCACTTTACTGATGTTTTGACTAAGGTTTTAAAAATTAAATTAACAGTTTTTTTAGCCATTAAACGGTAACCTGTAAGTTTACCACCGGTTATTGTAATAAGGCCTTGTGGCGATACAAAAATTTCGTCTTTGCGGCTAATTTCGCCGGGGTTTTTGCCTTTATTTAAAATAAGTGGCCTAACCCCCGCCCACACAGCAACAATATTGTTAATAGTTAGGTTTAAACCGGCAAAGCGTTGGTTTACAGTGTTAAGCAAATAAATTTTATCGTCGTTAGTACATTCAGGGTATTGTAAATTATTATTGTAAGGGGTGTCGGTTGTACCTACATAAACATAATTTTGACGTGGTATAGCAAAAACCATCCGCTTATCGGCTGTGTCAAAATAAAATGCCTCGTTAATTGGTAAATCGGTTTTATTAAAAACAATATGCACTCCCTTTGTTGGATATAGTTTTTTTGGAATATTTACATTAAAACTTTGCGCAACCTGCGCGCAAAATGGTCCTGTGGCATTTACAAAACATTTACTGTTAATATTATAAGTTGTGTTGTGTAAAATATCGGTAACAAGTGCCTTGTTATATTTATTAACGTTGGTTTCGAGTTTTATTGGTATAACATAATTTATAGCTGTTGCCCCTTTATCAACAGCGGTTTTAATAACCTCGATAACCAAACGGCTGTCGTTTGTTTTATACTCGTAGTATAAAAAAGCACCTTTTAAATTTGGTGAATTTAAAAAAGGGTATTTTTTTATTAAAATACCGGGTTTTATCCAGCTTGCGCGATACCCGCTTTTAACACCGGCCAAAACATCATAAATTTTAAGCGCAATATATGTTAGCCCTTTTTTAAGTTGGCCGCCTTTAATAATAGGCAACAACATTGGCGTAGGTATAACATTGTGCATTGCGTTGTTATGTATAATTTTACGTTCGCGGCCAAGCTGGGCAACAAAACCTAACTGTAATTTTTCGAGGTAACGTAACCCGCCATGCACTAATTTAGTTGAGCGACCCGATGTGCCCGATGCAAAATCGTTTTTTTCGATAAGTAAAACCGATAGCCCGCGTAAGGTTGCATCTAAAGCTATACCTGCACCGGTAATGCCACCACCAAATATAACTACATCAAAATTTTGTTGCGCGGCGTTTTGCAGTATTTTTACACGGTTTATAACCGAAAAACTATTGTCCATAAACTTAATTTTAGCAGTAAAATTATAATTATAATTGATTACCTGTTCAGTTTCTATCGTAGTTGCCATATTTTTATACCTTGTTATAAACTAAATTGCTACGTTATAAACCAAAATAGATTTGCTGATGAGATTTATACATGAAAAGTTAGGTGGCAAAAAGATTCTAAATTGGTTAAAGAAAAGTGAAGATAAATATCCTAAATTTTGGGGATTATTCGGAGAGTACCCAGTAATAAAAATTAAGAAGTAGAAACTTCTACTTCTTAATCTAAACGTATATAATTTAATGAATCTTTGGGCCAAACAAACTTAATATCTATTGAAGAATTAGAATAAATTGTATCGGTTTTGGTAAATAATTTTACAAAACCTGAACCCGTAGTATTTATAAAATGAAGTGCAACATTATATTCATAAATACAAGCTGAATATACCAACAAATCTGGTTCTGCAATAATAGAATCAAAATCGTGTAATAAATATTGACTGTCATAATAATAAGCATCACGCCATTTACCTGTACTTAGCCACCCTGTTACTTTCTCTTCTGGATAAAAGGTACTACAATATAAAACTACTTTTTTAAGGCTTGTATCTCCTTGGTTATAGAAAGTATAGTTTATTGGGAATTCTACCCTTCTATAATCATGCTCTTTATCGCATGAATATAGAATTAATAGCCCAAATAAAAAGGTAATGTAAAGATTCTTCTTTGATTTCATAAAAGTATAGATTTTAATTTATATCATAGTATGACTATTTAAGGAGCTAAAACAAAACAATGGTAGTTTTAATCTTTCGATTTGGCATCTTTCTTATATAGTTTTTCAGCATGCTTATTAATTCTTTCTGGTATAACAATTTTAAAATGGTCGACAATTTTTTCTGGATTATTTAACTCAAACAGCGATGCAACATTGACTACTATACCTGATACTATAAATTTCTCTCCATATACCAGTCCTCCACCATTTTCAATATTTCTTATAGCTTTGTTTTCAATATTAATAAGGGAAAAAGTATATGAAAAACCACCATTAAGTTTCATATTAGATACCAGTATTTTATTATTATCCCTTATTGGTTTGGTTATGAAGTCATATTCATATTTTGCATAAATTTTAAATACAACTATCAATTTTGCCTCTGGATCATCTTTATCCATAAGATTCTTATCGGTTTTTGGAAGTTTATCTGCCGGTGCATTTACAAATTTCGTTGTTTTAAAATTTTTATTTAATTCCTGAACAATAATTGGTAATAAACTATTGTAATCTCCTGATGCCAATTTAGTGATATGAGTGGCATCATTTCTCATGTTTTCTCCTAATGTTAATGAAATGCCTGCTGAAGCACTATTAAATTTATCAAAATCAATTACTGGTAACATAATATAAACAGGAATAGTATCAGCCTCCTCAATGCGCTGAATAATAGTCTTTTTCCCTTTTCCGAAACAAATGGGAACAAAAAACATTAATAAAATGCCAATCAATAATAATTTTTTAATTTTCATAATAAAACTGTTTAATTTAAAAATTTATTTAAGTATAGTAATGTTTATTTATAGCTGTTCTGTTTCATGATAATATAATTGAGCGTAGTTAAACAAAACAAAAAAGAGCAATTAAATGCATTTTTATAGTTTAGTTAGTAATAAAAAAACCGTTCATGGTTAACTCAAATTAATATTAAAGAGGCTGCCTTCAACTACAGCCTCTTTTTTATTTATTAAAGTACGATTTTCTACCTATAGTAACCCCCTAACCCCATTATTTATAAGAGGGTATAATACGGTGATTTATAAAAAACAATGTTGATAAATATTTTAAAACGAAATTCTGAAAATTTATGTTAAGCTATATGCAGCCTCTCTCTTTTTTAAAAGAGAGGCGGGGGAGAGATAGTGTTTAGAGTAGGGTATCAGCGTAAGCCTTGAATCATCATAATTATACCGCCAACCAATACAGCAAGAGCTGAAAATATAGTTCGTATATCCATAGATATTAAATAATTATCATTACATTAATCATCTTTCTAATTGCATAAATAGTTCCAGCTAACCCCAAAATAATCATTAAAAAACCACCTATTGCTTTCATCTTATCATTTTTCAGAGTATTATACTGCAAATTCTGCTATTTTATTGAATACAAATGATGTTGAGTTTAAAAAGGTTTTTGTTGCTATTGGTCTAAAACGGTAACCATAGCTGCTCTGCTGGCTGATTCGACACCACCTTTATTATCGCAAATAACCACAAAATATTTTGTTAGCCCGGCTTTGCTTTTATCGGGTATATAAACCGGACTGGTTGCCCCTTCGATAATTTTTGATTCGTTAGTAACAGATGAAATAAGAATGTACCATTGATAATAAATTTGATTGCCTTCGTAATCGGATGCTGTAGTTGTTAAGTCTGGTGTTATCCCCTGGAAAGCTTCATTTTCATGAGGCTTGGTATTCTACTG
>CAZJCR010000271.1:0-4612 GCA_964544385.1 uncultured Bacteroidales bacterium | reverse complement strand
GCCGAAGCAAATACAATTGATTTTAGGGCAACAAATGCTTTAAATATTATTAATAGTTGGATTGAAACAAAAACAAACCAAAAAATTACAAATGTGCTCGATAATATTCCTGTCGATGCTGTTATGTATTTAATAAATGCAATTTATTTTAAAGCCGACTGGTATTATAATTTTGATGAAAAAAACACCCAAAAAGGTACATTTTATAAAACAAGTGGCAATACTGTTGAGGTTGATTACATGAAACAATCGGCAATAGTTAAACATATACAAAACCAGCAAATTAATGCGGTGGTACTACCATATATCGACACAGCTTATGCAATGGTTGTGTGTATGCCAGGTTATGGTTCAAACTTTAATGAACTAAAACAAAACCTTACAGCCGCAAACTGGCAAAACTGGTTACAACAGGCAACTTATAACAAAGTTGACATTACGCTGCCAAAATTTAAGTTTGGATATGGCAGCCGCGACATTAAACCCGAACTTATTGCTTTAGGTTTAAACGATGCGTTTACATTAAATGCCGATTTCTCGAAAATTTCAGATATTCCACTTTTTATTAACAGGGTTTTACACAAATCGTTTATCGATGTTAACGAAAAAGGGAGCGAGGCTGCTGCTGTTACTGTTGTTGAAATTTTTACTACAGGTGAAAATTACCAACCAACATTTATGGCAAACCAACCATTTATATTTGCAATATTACACCAGCCAACCAATACTATTTTGTTTATGGGCCTTATAATTGAGCCCGAATACAAATAATGTAAATATTTAGCCATTAGCTCAATTGGGGTTGCAGTTTTTACCAATGTGCATTATTTGGCAAATTATTTATAAAACTAAAATAAAAAAATGTTACTAAAATTGTAATATAATATAATATTCGTACATTTGATATAAAATGTACAATAATGACAAATATCGATACCCCCAAATACAACGCAATTATTACAACCGGTAAAAGCCTGTTTTATAAACACGGGTTTAAACGTGTTTCGGTCGACGAAATTTGCCGTACCGCCAAAGTTAGCAAAATGACTTTTTACCGCTTTTTCGACAATAAATTACATTTGGCAAAAACTGTTTTTACCGATGCTGTAAATCATGGCTGCGTGCAATTTAGCAATATTTTAAAATCGGGGCAGCCACCAACCGAGATTATGAAACAGTTTATTGCCATGAAAATTAACGGTATGCACGATATTAGCCAGGAGTTTTTAAACGACTTTTATTTTAGTGGCGATAACCAATTAAACAGTTTTATCTCGCAAACAACAGAAAATGCCTGGAGCATAATTATTAACGATTTTAAACAGGCGCAACAACAAGGCATTTTTCGTAACGATTTTAAACCCGAGGTACTCTTTAATTTAGCCTACAAAATGGCCGACATGTTTAACGACCCAAAAGTTAAACAGCTATACAAAAACAACGAAGAGCTTATGCACGAGCTTACTAAACTTATGGTTTACGGTATAGTTAATAATAACAATGGTTAAAAACATTTTTATATTATTAGTTTTATGTGTTGGCTTGTTTATAAAAAGCCATGCCACCGACTCGTTGCGCATTAGCGGCCAAATATCGGGGTGGGCCGGGTACACCCACAAAATTATACAGCCTGTATGGGCTGGTGGCCGGTACATACCACAACTTAATTACTCGGTTACCGGTAAAAACCAAAACCTTTTTAGTACCGAATTATCGATAAACACTTATGGTTTTTTTAATTCGAATACCGACTCGGTTACAGCAAACGGCAAAATAAAACCATTTAGGGTATGGGCAAGGTACTCGGCTAACCAGTTCGAGATACGTGCCGGGTTGCAAAAAATAAATTTTGGACAGGCAACTATTATGCGACCGCTTATGTGGTTCGACCAAATGGACCCGCGCGACCCCCTACAACTTACCGACGGCGTTTATGGCCTGCTTTTTCGATACTATTTTTTAAACAATGCAAATATTTGGGCATGGTGTTTATTTGGCAACAATAAAACAAAAGGGTGGGAGTATTTCGAAACAAAAAAATGGAAACCCGAGTTTGGCGGCCGTATTCAATTACCTTTACCAAAAGGCGAGGCCGCGTTATCGTGCCATTACAGACAGGTACAAATAAACAATTTTGCTTTACCCCAAAATAGTTATAACCAAGTTCCCGAACTCCGCTTAGGTTTCGATATCCGTTTCGATATTGTAGCAGGTTTTTACCTTGAGGCATCGTACACAAAAATGCCAAATTATACTAACCAGTTTGCTAACAACCATGTTATTAGCGCTGGTACCGACTATACATTTAACATTGGCAACGGCTTATCGGTTATTTACGAACAGGTTGTTTTTTCGTTATCGCAAAACGTTTTTAATTTTAACAACAGTGCAACTTTATCGCTACTAAACTGTAGTTATCAGGTAAGTTTGTTCGACAATGTTGGCCTTATGTTTTATTACGATTATAAAAACTCGCAGCTATACAGTTTTGCAAATTGGCAAAAACAACTAAATAAAATATCGCTACACGCAATGGTATTTGCAAACCCCGGTAGCACTAACCTACCATTACAAAACCAAAACCTGAACTTGTTTGCAGGCAATGGCATACAGTTAATGATAGTTTATAATTATTAAATAAGTATGTAAACAACATAATATAAATAACTTAAATTATGGAAACCAGCTCAGTTATTAAAATCGAGAACCTTACAAAAACTTTCCCTATTGGTAAAACAAAATTTACAGCACTAAACGCTGTAAACCTTAGTTTTGATAAAGGCGAATTTGCCGGCCTTATTGGGCCAAGCGGCTCGGGTAAAACAACATTATTAAACATAATTGGTTCGCTCGATGTGCCAACATCGGGCAATGTTATGGTACTGGGCAAGTCAATAGCTAAACTTACAGCTATTGAGGCCGCCAGTTTACGCAAACAAAGCCTTGGCTTTATTTTTCAAAGCTATAACCTGTTACAGGTACACACGGTTTTCGAGAATGTTGAATTTCCTTTACTATTGCTAAACTACAGCAAAGCCGAACGACGAAAAATGGTTTGCGATGCATTAGAGTGGGTTGGTTTAACCGATAAATTGAAATCGAAACCGGCCCAACTGTCGGGTGGCGAGTGCCAGCGAGTTGCAATAGCAAGGGCAATGGTTAAAAAACCTCAGCTTGTTCTTGCCGACGAACCTACAGCAAACCTCGATTCGGTTAACTCGCACAACATTCTTAAAACAATGCTAAACCTTAACAACCAGTTTAACACAACTTTTATTTTTGCCACTCACGACGAAAAAGTAATATCGTACCTTAAACGTAAAGTGTTTTTAAGCGATGGTATGGTTATTAACCATCATAATTAACTAATTAAATAGGTATTTTATGAAACTGGCATTAAAATTAGCTTACCGTAACCTTATTGGAGCCGGTTTGCGCACCTGGTTAAACGTGTTGGTGTTATCGTTCTCGTTTGTTGTTATTATTTGGCTTAAAGGTATAATGATAGGTTGGGACCACCAGGCTAAAACCGACATGACAAACTGGGAAATTGGTGCAGGACAATACTGGCACCACCTTTACGACCCGTTCGACCCTTTTACATTTACCGACAGCCACATTGAAATTCCAAATCAATTTACTAACCATATTAACAACGGCTCAATGTTGCCTATGCTAATTATAAATGGTACTATTTACCCGCATGGCCGAATGCAGTCAATAGCAATTAAAGGAGTAACACAAAACCAAAAAGTGCTAAAACTGCCAACTCATTATTTCGACACTGTTGTTGATGCTGTACCCGCTATTATTGGTAGTTTGACTGCCCAAAGCATGAAACTCGAAAAAAATAACCGTGTAACTATTCGCTGGCGAAATATTAACGGAACTTTTGATGCCTGCCAAATTATTATTGTCGGCGTTTTTTCGTCGAACGTGCCTGCTGCCGAGGCTAACCAAATTTATATACCAATTAATAAACTGCAAAAAATGATGATGTTAGGCAACCATGCAACACTTTTTACTTTTGCCAATAACCAAACACAATGGCCGCAAGTTAACGGGCTTGTGCTAAAAACTAAATCCGAGCTTACAAAAGCTGTCGACGACATGATAAAAACAAAAAGCATTGGGCAAGTTGTTTTTTACTTTATTTTATTGTTACTGGCAATGCTCGCAATTTTCGACACCCAGGTTTTATCAATTTTTAGACGACAAAAAGAGATTGGTACATACATAGCACTTGGATACACACGCAAACAAGTAGTTGGGCTTTTTACTGTCGAGGGCGCAATGCACTCGGTATTGGCTGCCTTTATGGCTATGGCTTATGGCTTACCTTTTTTATTGTGGCAGGCTAAAGTTGGCTGGACAATGCCTGTTGATACAAGTGAGTTTGGTATGGCCATTGCTCAAACGCTTTACCCTGTTTACACTTTAGGTTTAGTAACAGGTACTATTTTTATTGTTGTTATTGTTACTACTATAGTAAGTTACTGGCCATCGCGCAAAATTGCAAAAATGAGCCCCACCGACGCCTTGCGCGGACGTGTACAATAATACCCAAATTGAGCGATTCGCTCAATCGATTTAGATTTTGTAAGTATTTCAC
>CAZJCR010000270.1:0-4739 GCA_964544385.1 uncultured Bacteroidales bacterium | reverse complement strand
CGCTCAACTTAGGTTTAGCTTTCAGTACATTGCTCAGTCGGCACGGTCGAACAAAAATGCGTTGTCGTTGCTAATTTGGGTTTTTCCATCGGCCTCCGACAAAGTAAACCTCGATACCGGGTTATTGTCGGGGTTTTCGTCTAAATTACCAAGTTTAATGTTTTTACGTAAATATGCCGGTTGGTTTTCGAGCGCTTCAATATCATTGTCGTTCGAATAGCTAATTTTGGGTTTATCGGCAACAGTAAGTGCCTGTGCAGCAATATTAGCGGGTTTAATAATGCCCAAATCGAGCTGTACAGGTTTTTTTTGTGATGCAGGTTCGTTAAAAAGCTCAAAACGTTCAACATCAGTTTTTTCACTTTCATTGTCGAATTCAAAAATACTGTCGTTGTTGTCTTTGTTTTTATCGATAACCTGAAAAGGTATTTGCGATGCGTTATTAGCAACATTATCAATATTATCGTGCAATGGTGTTTTAACATTGTCGTTAAGTGTAACAGTAACCACCTGCTCGGTTTGCGATGCAAGTAGTTCGGGAATGCTGTCGTTACCAAAGCCGGTTGCAATAATTGTTATACAAATATTATCGCCTAGTTTTTCGTCGAGCGTGTTTCCCCATATAATATCGGCGGTAAGGCCTGCAGCCTCCTGAATGTAATCGGTAATTTGGCCAATTTCGTCCATACGTACCTCGTCGGCTGTTCCCGATGCAATGTTTAACAAAATATTTTTAGCACCACGAATATCGTTATTGTTTAACAAAGGCGAATTAAGAGCCTCCTCAACCACCAACATTGCCCTATTTGGCCCCGATGCCATTGCCGAGCCCATAAGAGCCACGCCGCTATTTGCCATAACCGTTTGTACATCGGCAAAGTCGACATTAACCGAGCCGTGTACTGTAATAATTTCGGCAATTCCTTTTGCAGCTACGGTTAACACGTTGTCGGCCCGTCCAAAAGCTTGCGAAACAGGTAAATCGCCATGAATCTCGCGGAGTTTTTCGTTACTAATAACTAAAAGGGCATCAACATTTTTGCGCATTTGGTTTAATCCGTCGATAGCTTGAGCCATACGTCGTTTGCCCTCGAACCTGAAAGGCAATGTAACAATTCCAACAGTAAGTATACCAAGGTCGCGGGCTTCTTCGGCAATAATTGGGGCAGCTCCGGTACCGGTACCGCCACCCATACCGGCTGTAATAAATACCATTTTTGTATTGTGTTGCAAAATATCGGTAATTTTGTCGAGGCTTTCAATAGCAGCCTGCCGGCCCTGTTCGGGTTTATTACCTGCGCCCCGGCCCTGTGTAAGTGTTTCGCCCAATTGCACCTTTATAGGTATTGGGCTCGATACCAAAGCCTGGGCATCGGTGTTACAAATCATAAAATCGACATCGGTAATACCTTGTTTAAACATGTGGTTTACCGCGTTACCGCCACCACCGCCTACACCAATAACTTTAATTATCGATGATTTATCGCGCGGAAGGTCAAAATGCATTAAATCGTCGGCCATAGTATTTAGTTTTTACATTTGTTCATCTTCGTAATCGAAAAACCCGCCAAGCTTGTCGAACAAGGTGGCAATTTTAGGTTTTTTATCGTTTTTGTTTTGTTTTGCCGTGTTCTTTTTTGATGTTAAAGTTACAGGCTCGTCAACCGGAGGTTGCGATGTAACTTCAGTTTCGGGTTTAGTTTTAGGTTTAATTTTTTCGACACAGCAACCGTGATTATTATCGAAACCAATAAGCACAAGCCCTAAACCAGTAGCATAAGTTGGCTGGTTAATTTGTTCGTCGGCTTTATTAATAATATTTTGGTTAGGGAGCCCTAGCCTAACGTCCATTCCGGTTTTAAAAGCCACCAGTTGGCTAAGGTTTTTAAGCAGGGCACCGCCTCCGGTAATAACAATTCCTGCGCCCAGGTTTTGTAAAAACCCCGATGCTTCAATTTGGAAATAAACCTGAGCAATAATTTCCTCCATTCGGCACTGTATAATGCTTGCAAGGTTTGCAAACGAAATTTCTTTAGGCGGCCTGCCACTTATTCCAGGAATGCTAACAACCTTGTTGTCCATCGATTTGTCGACAAGAGCCGAACCGTATTGTATCTTAAGCTGTTCGGCAAAACGTTCTAGAATATTGCAGCCCTGCCTAATGTCTTGTGTAACAACGTTGCCGCCAAAAGGTATAACCGCAGTGTGCCTGATAATACCGTCGTAAAAAACGGCCACGTCGGTAGTGCCGCCGCCAATATCAACCAAAGCCACGCCAATTTCTTTTTCGTCGTCGGTAAGTACCGCGTCGGCCGAAGCCAAAGGTTCGAGCACTAAGTTTTTAACATTAACCCCTACCCGGTTAACACATTTTTTTATGTTGTTCGAAGCTGCAATATCGCCAATAACGATATGAAAATTTGCCTCGAAACGTTTGCCATACATACCAACCGGGTTTTTAACACCTGTTTCGTTATCGACAATAAAGTTTTGTGGCAACACATGAATAATTTGTTCGCCAACTTCAATAGGCACTTTATACATATCGTCAATTAAAGCCTGAACATCGTCTTTCGATATTTCTTCGTCGTACGAGTCGCGTAAAATATAACCGCGGTTACGAATGCTGCGTATATGCTGTCCGGCAATTCCAACGTAGGCATCGGTAATAGAAAGGCCGGCTTTATTTTGAGCCATATCAACAGCTAAACGTATGGCATTAACCGTTTGGTCAATATTTAAAACCATTCCACGCCTAACCCCTGTCGACATGGCGTTGCCGTAACCTAATATATCAATTTTACCATCGTTGTTTTTACGGCCAATAATGGCAACAATTTTTGTTGTGCCAATATCAATTGCTGCTACTATGTTATCGTTAAAGTCCATATTATTGATATTTAATTCGTTGTTTTAGTTTAAATTTTAGTGCAAACAATTTGCCCCTCGAACTCGAGGTTAATTGTTTTATAATTGTTCCAGCCGGTTTTTGGAAGCCCCTGCTGATAAAGGGCTTTTAAATTGCGCATTTTTTGTTCATAATTATTTGTTGTGCCCAATTTAATAATATGCCTGCCCACCCTTGGTACAAGCTCGTATTTTCCATTGTTAATGTAAATTTGCTCAATTTGCGATGCCCAAAACTTGTCGTTTTTAATAAAACAGGCAAGCTGGTAAAGGTTATAAAGCTGGTTGGCGAATTTAACCGAGTCGGGCGGTATAGTTTTAAAGTTATGATTTTTATTTTGCGTGTACGATGCCCTTATGCCCCCATTTGCAATTAACACGTGTGCCGAGTATTTACGCGAAAGTGGCATTAAAAAGCCCTCTTCGTCGATATAAAAACTCTCGTTAAGTGCTGTAATAACGCGTAATACAGGGTTTCGCTGTTCAACACTTATGTTAAGTTCGCCATTAAGGTTACGGTAAACATCAACCTGTTTGGTTGCCGGCATATTATTAAGTATATTTTCAATATTGTTAATATTAATAGTGTCGATATTAGAACCAAGAATTTGCTCGTGTTTATTGTTTAAAATTTTAATTATCTCGGTTTCGTCGATAAAATAGTTATTGTTTTGTTCAACAATGTCGACATTAATTTTATTAACAATAACGTTTTTGCGCTCGTTGTTAACAAATGCCATTGCAACAATTAAATAAACAATAATTGCAAACCAGGGTAATATTTTTTTTAGGTTGGCCATTAATTTACACATTTACATTTTGATAGTAACATTTGCTTAATTGGTTCAACTAATTTATCAATATCGCCCGCACCCATAGTAACAATTACCTGTTGTTCCGAATTTTTTAAAGTTTCGACAACCATATTAAACTGGCAATAAACCTTATCGGTAATGGTAATTTTGTCAAAAACAGTTAGTGCCGAAATACCCGGGATAGGCTCCTCGCGTGCCGGGTAAATATCGGTAATAATAACCTTATCGAACCGGCTTAGGCTATCGGCAAAATCGTTTGCAAAATCGCGAGTACGCGAGTAAAGGTGTGGCTGAAAAACCGCGGTAATAGTTTTGCCCGGGTATAAATCGCGTAGTGAGTTGCAACATGCGTTAATTTCTTCGGGGTGGTGGGCATAATCGTCGATGTAAACAAACTGGCTGTTATTTACCTGCGTGTCGAACCGGCGTTTAACGCCCGTGTAATTGGCAAGCCCTTGCCTGATATTAGTATGCGATGCCCCTGCTAAAAAAGCCACTGCGGCGGCGGCTATACCGTTTTCGAGGTTGTAAAGTGCTGGTGTGCCAATAAAAATATCGGTAATTAAACCATTGGGTGTAACAAGGTTAAAATGATATAGCCCGTTTTTTAATACAATATTTTGTGCATAAAAATTTGAAGGCCCATTAACCGAGTATGTAAAAATATTAATATCGTTTTTATTATCGAAAGGTAAGCTTACCCCGTTTTTTAAAACAAGTGTGCCACCTTTTTTTATTTGCGATGCAAATTGGGCAAAGGCCTTAACTACCTCGTTTTTATTGTTATAAATGTCGAGGTGGTCGGCATCGACAGCAGTAATTACGGCAAAGTTGGGGTTAAGTGTAAGAAACGAGCGGTCGAACTCGTCGGCCTCAACAACAACATTATTTGATTGAGGCTGCAATAAAAAATTCGATTCAAAATTTTTTGATATTCCACCTAAAAATGCACTACAACCATTTTGCGAGTGGCTTAAAATATTGGCAGTAATAGTTGAAACCGATGTTTTACCATGT
>CAZJCR010000269.1:0-4762 GCA_964544385.1 uncultured Bacteroidales bacterium | reverse complement strand
AAAGTAAATATTAAAATACCTGTTTAAAATTTGCAAAATGGCCAATTTAACTGTAATGATTGTCGACGACCATGATATTTTTCGCGACGGGCTTGTTTCGCTCATTGCACAAAAATACGACAACATTACAGTTTACGAAGCCCAAAATGGTAAAGTATTTATCGATAAAATTATAAATACTAAACCCGATATTGTTTTGCTCGACATTAACATGCCTGTTATGAACGGCGTTGAAGCTGCAAAAAAAGCCCTTTTAATGTACCCCGACTTAAAAATTATTGTTTTAAGCATGTTTGGCGATAAAGACTATTATTTTAAAATGGTTGAACTTGGTATAAAAGGTTTTTTACTTAAAAATGCCGACAAAACCGAACTCGAACTTGCCGTTGCAAACGTATTAAAAGGCGGACATTACTTTAGTTCCGAACTACTCGAGAGTATTATTAACGATGTGTCGAAACACAAAAACAACAAACAAACCGGGTTGTTACAACAACTTACTAACCGCGAGCTTTCAATAATAACACTTATGAGCCATGGCCTTTCAACCGCCGACATTGCCGACAAACTATTTTTAAGCAAAAAAACTATCGAGGGGCACCGCTCAAAACTGCTCGAAAAAACCAACACAAAAAACTCTATCGATTTAGTTGTTTATGCCATAAAAAACAACATTGTAAGCGTTTAAACATAATATTGTAGCTTTTAAAAAACAAAAATCACGCACCCACCGCTAAAACTTATTGCCTTTCATACTTTTCAAATCAAAAAAAATATGCAATATTTAGCATCAATATTGCAAAAACCTTACAGCAAAAACGTTTAAATATAATGAGTATCGAAAACTATAAAATAAGGTGCCAAATAACCGACAGTATTATAACTGCACTAAAAACAAATACCTGTATCGACGGGTTGTTACAGCTTATTTGCGAGTCGGTTTACGAACAAACAGTTAAACACATACCATACTCGGTTAAACTTAAATACGCGGGCAAAACATTTAGCAACAAAAACTTTACAAATAGCCCGCTAACCATTGAGCATACATTTTATACCCCCGACAACAAAAAAGGAAAACTCGGCCTATTTATCGACAATAAAAACAACAACACCCCCGAAACCATATTAATAGCCAATGCCGAACCGGTTGCCGATACAATTATTAGCCTTTTAACCGGCGAATTGTCGAGGTTTTTATACCAAAACATGTTAAACCAAAACTACGAGCGCGAAAAAGAACTCGATAGCATTAACCGTACTAACTATATTTTACAAAACAGCCCAACGCTCGAAAACTCGTTGCAACAAATATGCTCGTTTTTACCCGAGGCAATGCAATACCCGGCTAATGCCGTTGCACGCATTAAATATGGCAACAATGTTTTTGTAAGCAACAACTTTGTCGAAACCCAATGGAGCATATGCCAATACTTTGAAACCCCCGACGGCAACAAAGGGCATATCGAGATTTTTTATACCGACGACATGCCCGATACCGGCGAAGGCCCATTTTTAAAAAAAGAACGCAACTTAATTGATAACCTTGCTGCACTAATATCGGGAACTGCTACTAAAACCGCGTTACAAAAACTACTTATAAACAATACCGAACGCCTTAAAGAACTTAAAGGCATAAACAACACGTCGGAAATACTTAAACAAAGCAAATCGTTAACCGAGGCATTGCCACGTATTTGCCAAATACTGCCCGAGTCGTGGCAATACCCGCAATATACCGTTGCCCGAATTACTTACGGCGATAAAATTTTTACATCGAAAAACTTTACCGAAACACAATGGAAAATGATGCAACAGTTCGAAACACCGTCGAAAAAACGCATTACCATTGAAGTATTTTATTTAAAAGAATTTACCCCCGCCGACGAAGGCCCATTTTTAAAAGAAGAACGCCAGTTACTTATTAACCTTGCAAACCTTATTGCCGGCTCGGCAACTCGCGATATACTTAACAAACTTTTACACGACAACACCGAACGGCTTAAAGAGCTAAAAGCTATTAACCAAACAACCCGGATTATCGAAAACGGCAAAAGCATCGACGAAACACTGCAACATATTTGCGACATTTTGCCCTTGTCGTGGCAATACCCACAATATACTGTTGCCCGAATAATTTTCGAAAAAAAAGAATACACAAGCTCAGGTTTCCGCGAAACTATATGGGCACAAAAAGAGAGCTTTGTTACTATCGATAATAACAAAGGGTTTATCGAGATATTTTACTTAAAACAGTTTCAGCAAGCTTTTGATGGCCCTTTTTTAAAAGAAGAAAGCGAGCTTATTACCAACATAGCAAAATTAGTTGCCGGCTTTATTAACGCCTTTAAAGGACGCGATTATTACAGTAAAAATGTATCAACATCAAACCACACATTCACCGGGCAAGAGTTCCGCAACTCGCTGGTAAAAAACAAAAAACCGCTTCAGCTATATTTCAATCAACAATCAATCGACAAGTACGTGTACCTCGATATGATGAAATATAAAATTAAACATATACTGTTTGTTGCAACACTTTACGACGCTTTTGTACTCGAGAGCGAAGACTCGTTTTTTGAACGTTTTATGGGCGAAATTTACCAGTACAGCCTTTTCTCGTTGCCACGTATTACAGGCGTATCGTCGAGCCAGGAGGCATTAGAACTTATTGAAACTACACATTTCGACCTTATTATACTTATGGTTGGCATTGACCACGATGCCCCAATTATACTAAGCGAGCAAATTAAAGCAAAAAACGACTCCGTACCTATTTATCTTTTACTTAACAAAAAAAGCGACGTTAAATATTTCGAAGAGCTTGTACCCACGCTACCATCTATCGATAAAATATTTTTATGGAACGGCGATTCGCTTATAATTTTTGCAATAGTTAAATCGATTGAAGACAAGGTTAATGTTGAAAACGACACCCACGTAGGCTTAGTTAGGGTAATACTTTTAATTGAAGACTCGCCACTGTATTACTCAAAATATTTACAGTTTTTATACGAGATTGTTTTTGGACAGGTACAACGCATTTTACCCGAAGTTGAGAAAAACGAGCTTAACAAAATTTGCAAAATGCGCTCGCGTCCAAAAATTTTACACGCCCGTAATTACGAAGAGGCTATTACAATTTTTAACCAATATAAAGATTTTTTACTTTGCGTTATTTCCGATGCCGAATTTGACTGGGCCGGCAAACCCGACAAAAATGCCGGAGTAAAATTTATTCAATACGTAAAATCGCACATTAGCGATTTACCGGTAATATTACAATCGGCCGAAAATATTAACGAACAAAAAGCAAAAAAATTAGGGATACAATACATTAACAAAAATTCCGAAACGTTAATGGATGACCTTAAACGCTTTTTAGTAAGCTATTTAGGTTTCGGTAATTTTATTTTCCGCGACAAAAAAGGCAACAAGCTTGGCGTTGCCCGCAACCTTCGCGAGTTTGAAACCCTTTTTAAAGAGGTGCCCGACGAGTCGTTTTACCTGCACGCCTCTGAGAACCAGTTCTCGCTTTGGCTTATGGCCCGCGGCGAAATTCAATTGGCAAAAACCCTTAACCCAATATCGTTAAACAATTTTGGCACATTAGCCGAATCGCGACAGTTTTTTTTAGATACAATTAAACGCTACAAAGAAGAGAAAAAGAAAGGTAAAATATTAGGGTTCGACGAAACATCGACACTCGACGAAAAAAACATTGTATCGTTTGCCCCAGGCTCAATTGGCGGTAAAGGCCGTGGGCTATCGTTTATTAACACGCTTATCTATAATATCGATTTTCCTACATTAACAAATAAAATAAATGTACTAACACCTATCACAATTGTTATTGGTACCAACGAGTTTAGCCGTTTTATTGCCGACAACAATTTATTGTCGCACATAAACAACCCTGATATTAGCTACCAACAATTACGCGAACTTTTTTACAACTCGCGCCTGTCGGGTTCACTTGTCGAAAAAATAAAAGTATTTATTAACCAAATTGACAAACCTGTTGCTGTACGCTCATCGAGCACATCCGAAGACAGTATTACACAGCCATTTGCAGGTGTTTTCGACACTTACATAATACCAAACTCCGAAAACAACAAACAACAAACATTAAAACATATTATCGATGCAATAAAACTTGTTTACGTGTCGGTATACTCCGATACAGCTAAAATTTACTTTAATGCCATACACCATAAAATTGAAGACGAACGTATGGCAATAGTTATCCAGGAACTTGTTGGCAGTAAACACGACAACTACTATTACCCACATATTAGCGGTGTTGCACAATCGTACAACTATTACCCTGTTGGCCACATGAAACCCGACGAGGGGTTTGCCGTTGCCGCCGTTGGATTAGGCTCATATGTTGTCGAGGGTTGGAAATCGTACCGTTTTTCGCCAAAACACCCAAAAATTGCAATTAACACAATTAAAGATTTGTTAAACTGCTCGCAAGTACAATTTTACGCGCTCGATTGTAGCCAAACAAATATCGACTTTTTAAAAAACGGCGAGCTTGCGGCACTTAAACTTTTAAACATTAGCGAAGCCGAAAAACACGGCACCCTTAAACATTGCGTATCGGTTTACAACCCCGACAACGACCGGCTCGAACCGGGGCTAAGCTCGCCAGGGCCACGTGTTGTTAACTTTACCGAAATTTTACAATATAACTATATACCTTTGGCCGAAACTATAAGCGTTTTACTTAACTCGGTTAAAGATGCCTTTGGTTCGC
>CAZJCR010000268.1:0-4772 GCA_964544385.1 uncultured Bacteroidales bacterium | reverse complement strand
TCCAGTGGTATAAAGGGTTTCGCAGTGTAAAAGGTACAGTTTGTGCCCATTTTTCGAATTTTTCCCGGTCAGATGCGCTGCCGGTAATGTATTTTTCGTCAATACCATTTGCCCGCATAGCGCGCCATTTATAGTGGTCGCCATAAAGCCAGGGTTGTGTAATATTGTCGAATTGTTTGTTTTCGGCAATAAGTTGTGGTATAAGGTGGCTGTGATAATCGATAATTGGCATTTTAGCCGCATGGTTATGATATAAATGTTCAGCCGTTTTTGTTTGTAATAAAAAATTGTCGTCTAAGAACGGTTTCATAATTTATGTTTAAAGTTTTATAAAAATGGTTTAGAATACTTTTTTTGATATACAGTTGTTTAACAAATAATTAAGTTGCTGTGTTTTACCCAAATTGAGCTAATCGCTCAATCGATTTAGATTTTGTAAGTATTTTACTACACTTGGTTAGTGAAATACAACAAACTCTACATCGGTGTTATACCTAAGTAAAGCGTTTGTTCGCATAGCTCTAACCGCTCAACTTAGGTTTTAGTTAAATGTCGTTTTCACCGTTAACGTAACCAAAGTTTGCCAAAATTCCGCCATCGACAAAAAGAACGTGTCCATTAACAAAATTGCTTGCCTGCGAGGCTAAAAACAAAGCTGCATTTGCAACATCGTCGGGTTGTCCCCAGCGAGCAGCGGGTGTTCGTGTCATAACAAGGTTGTTAAAAGGGTGGTTGTTTACGCGTATTTCGGCTGTTTGTTCGGTAGCAATGTACCCTGGCCCAATTGCGTTAACCTGAATGTTGTATTTTGCCCACTCGCAACACATGTTTGCGGTTAAAAGTTTAAGTCCCCCTTTGGCAGCAGCGTATGCCGACACGGTATTACGTCCGTAAACGCTCATCATTGAGCACATGTTAATAATTTTACCGGAACGATTTTTTATCATAGCCGGTGCAACGCGTTTTGATACAATAAACGGGGCGATTAAATCGGTATCGATAACTTGTTTAAAATCGGGAAGTGGCATATCTAAAATTGGTGTTCGTTTAATAATACCGGCGTTGTTTACCAAAATATCGATAGTGCCAATATTTTTTTCTATCACAGATATACCGTTATCAACACTGGTTTGGTTAGTAACATCGAAAGCCTGTGTAAAAATTTTGGTAACGGTGTTATCGAAACCAGCTTTTATATTTTCGAGTTTTGTAGCATCGCGCCCATTTATAACAACATTAGCCCCGGCCATAGCAAGTGTTTTAGCAATTGCCAGTCCAATACCATGTGTAGCCCCGGTTATAAGAGCCGTTTTGCCGGTTAAATTAAACAATTGGTTTATCATATTTTATTAATAATGTTTAAAGCAACTGAGTAGCATTTACAACTTCCATATCGGTATAATCGAGGTTTTCGCCGGCCATTCCCCAAATAAATGAATATTTTGATGTGCCCACACCCGAGTGTATTGACCAGTAGGGCGATATTACAGCTTGCAGGTTATGCACCCAAATGTGCCTTGTTTGTTGTGGTTGCCCCATAAAATGGCAAACCGCGTGGTTTTGGGGCACATCAAAATATAAATAAGCCTCCATACGCCTACTGTGAGTATGCGCTGGCATTGTGTTCCAAACACTACCGTCGGCAAATTCGGTTAAGCCCATTTGTAACTGGCATGTTTCAACTATCGAGTTAACAATAAGTTTATTAACGATACGTTTGTTCGATTCGGGTAACGACCCTGCTTCAAGTTTCTCGGCATCGCTAAAATTTACTTTTACAGTTGGGTAGCTTTTATGTGCTGTTGCTGAGTTAAAATACAGTTTTGCAGGGTTGTTTGGGTTAACCGACATAAAAGTAACATTTTCAGCTCCCTGACCTATATATAATGCATCTTTAAAGCCTAATTCAAAAACATTATTGTCGACATTAATTTTAGCATTGCCCCCAATATTTATTATACCTAACTCGCGTCGTTGTAAAAAAAACGCAGTTTTTAACGGTTCAATAGTATCGAGGCATAACGATGTGTTTTGAGGTATAGCACCGCCAATTATAAACCTGTCGTACATTGAGTAAACCATGTTAATTTGGTTAGGTACAAAAAGGTTATCGACTAAAAACCTGCTACGAATAGCTTCGGTATCAAGGTTTTTAAAGTCGTTGGGGTGCGACACATGTTGTGTTGTAAAATTAATGGTTGACATTTTTAGAATGTTTAATAATTAATTGGTTTGTATACCGGTACAAGTGCTTTAATAATAAACCAGCCAATAAGGTAGGCAACAGCACAAATTGAGAACATAATAAAATAACCCGATTCGATACCTGTAAAACCCATAAAATTTAATGGACCCTGTATGTACTCGGCTCCCGATTTTATAAGGTCTTTTGTCATAACCATCTCGGTACCATTAATTAAGGTTGTTCCCGATGAAAAATCGAACAATAAACCTGAGCCTTTATTTATTAAAAATGCGCCAACGCCACCAGCCATACCACCAATACCTGTAATTGTAGCAATTGCAGTTTTGGGGAACATATCGCCAATAGTTGAAAAGATATTTGCCGACCATGCCTGGTGTGCAGCACCAGCAATACCAATTATTATAACCGGGAACCAATACGATATGTGGCCTAATGGTTGTGCCAATAAAGCTAATAATGGGAAAAAAGCGAAAATTAACATTGAACGCATACGTCCGGCATAAGGGTTCATACCTTTTTTATCGACAAAATATGTAGGTAACCAACCGCCAACTATCGATAACAGTGTAATTGCGTAGAGTACAAATAAAAGTAACTGTGCCATTGTTGTATCGCTTGTAAGGCCATAAACGTCGCTAAGGTATGCAGGTGTCCAAAATAAAAAGAACCACCAAACGCCGTCGGTCATAAACTTGCCAACAGCAAATGCCCATGTTTGTTTAAATTTAAAACATTGTTTAAAAGGTATTTTTTTTTCGACAACATCAATATTATTATTTGCAGCTTTTTCGGCAATTGAGTCTTGGTGTATATAGTCGAACTCGGCTTTATTAACTTTTTGTGTTGCATTAGGTTTATGATATAAAAACACCCAAAAACCCATCCAAATAAAACCGAGTGCACCAATAATAATAAACGCCATTTCCCAACCAAAATGTTTGGCAATTATTGGTATCGATAATGGGGCAACTAATGCGCCAACAGTTGCTCCTGCATTAAAAATGCTGGTAGCGAATGCCCGGTCTTTTTTAGGAAAATACTCGGCAGTAGCCTTAATTGAGGCGGGAAAGTTGCCCGATTCGCCAAGGGCAAGTACAAAACGTGCAAATATAAAAAGTGTAACACTAACATTAACAACCATGCCAACATTGCCAACAGTTTCGATATAGTTTTTAGCCTGTTCAAAGTTTACAAGCCAATTACCTGTTAAAATGCCCGATGTTGCAATACCGCAAAATGCATGCAATATAGCACCAGCCGACCAAACGCCAATAGCCCAAAGGAAACCTTTTTTTGTGTCGAGCCAGTCAATAAACCTACCTACAAAAAGTAAGCTTGCCGCGTAAAAAATTGAAAACAGTGCGGTAATGTTGCCATAATCGTTGTTTGTCCAGTGAAACTCGGGTGCAATAAAGTCTTTCCATGTTAGTGACAATACCTGTCGGTCGAGATAATTAATAGTTACTCCAAAAAACAGGAGTGTACAAATTACCCAACGGTAATTAGTCATTTTTGCATTTGCAGTGTTTTGTGTCATAATTATTGTATTAGTTTAGTATTAAACATTATAAGTTGTCGATGCTGTATTGCCACCGCGTCCGGTCCAGTTTGTGTGGAAAAATAACCCGCGGGGCTTGTCAACCCGCTCGTAGGTATGCGCGCCAAAATAGTCGCGCTGGGCTTGTAACAGGTTAGCTGGCAGGTTTTGAGTTCGGTACCCGTCGAAATAAGTAAGGGCACTGGCCAGTGTTGGTACTGGTACGCCGTTGGTTAAAGCTGTTGCAACTACTTGTCGCCAGGCTTTGTCTGCATTTTCGACAGTTTGTTTAAAAAATGGGTCTAACAATAAATTATTAAGCTCAGGGTTTTTGTCAAAGGCATCTTTAATTTTTCCTAAAAATGCCGAGCGTATAATACAGCCTCCGCGCCACATAAGTGCAATGCCGCCATAGTTAAGATCCCAGTTGTACTCGGTAGCAGCAGCTTTCATTAAAGTATAACCTTGTGCATACGATACAAGTTTTGATGCGTAAAGAGCTTGTTCTAAATTGGTTATAAATTGTTTTTTGTCGCCGGTAAAGTTTGGTTGTGTACCAATAATTTGTTTTGATGCAACAACGCGTTCGTCTTTTAAAGCCGACAGGCAGCGGGCAAAAACAGCCTCGCCAATAAGAGTTAAAGGTATTCCGGCATCAAGTGCAGTAACTGCTGTCCATTTTCCGGTGCCTTTTTGCCCGGCAGTATCTAAAATTTTATCGATAAGAGGGTTGCCATCGGTATCATTATATGCTAATATTTCGGCAGTAATTTCAATTAAATAACTGTTAAGTGGGCCGTTGTTCCATTGTTTAAAAACCTGGCTAATTTGTTGGGCGGGCATTTTAAGTAAATCGCGCATTAGTTGGTAGGCCTCGGTAATAAGTTGCATGTCGCCATATTCGATGCCGTTATGAACCATTTTAACAAAATGACCGGCACCGTTTTGGCCAACCCAGTCGCAACATGGAACATTGCTGTCAACCTTAGCGGCAATTGTTTGAAAAATTGGTTTAACAGCGGGCCACGC
>CAZJCR010000267.1:0-4795 GCA_964544385.1 uncultured Bacteroidales bacterium | reverse complement strand
AATAAGGGCGATGAAGATAACTTTGAGGATATTGGCGAATCGCTGATTATCGTTCGGAATCACTTAGACTTATTGGCAAAATTCTTTCACAAATTCGATAACTCCAAATACTTTGACGGTACTCCGCTGCAACAGTTGAATGCCTTGAATGAAGGGGCTGAATTTGTAATGCAAACCAAAGATAAAGAAGCCCGTTTCATGGGTTTGGTAAAACGCCTCAAAGCAGCTTACGATATTTGTGCAGGAAGTGAAAAGCTTACACAAAATGAACGGGATTACACCCACTATTATTTGGCTGTCCGTTCTATTGTCTTTAAACTCACCAAAGGCGATGCCCCCGATACGGCACAAATGAATGCCCGTGTGCGTGAAATGATAAAAGATGCTCTGGCAAGTGATGGTGTGGAAGAAATCTTTAAAATGGGAGAAGAAAAGGAGAGTCATCAGGATATTTTTGATGAAGATTACCTTGATAAAATCAATAAAATAAAGCTTCCCAATACCAAAATCAAACTATTACAAAAGCTTTTGACCAAAGCAATTGGTGAGATTAAGAAGGTAAATATGGTTCGGGGTGTTGACTTCTCCAGAAAGATGCAGGTGCTAGTGGAGCGTTACAACCAACGTGACGAAAATGATGTATTCCGTAGCGAAGTTTATGAAGAAATGGCTGACCACTTGACGGATTTAATCTGGGAGGTTTACCGGGAATTTTCAGCCGGAGATGAACTCGGAATCGACTTTGAAGAAAAAGCTTTTTACGACATTCTGTTTCAGCTTTGCATCAAGTACGATTTCACCTATCCTGAAGATAAGATGATTGAACTTGCCAAGGCTGTAAAAACCTTAGTGGATGAACAGGCACGCTTCCCCGATTGGAACAGACGAGATGATATAAAATCAGCTTTAAAAGTTGGATTAATCATTCTACTTGATGAACATGGTTATCCTCCGGTTGAGCGTGACGAGGTGTATCAGGATATTTTTCATCAGGCAGAAAATTTTAAGAAGAATAGGAAATAGAATTAAATAATATGACCAAAGACCAATTAATACAAAAACTTACCTCCCTCGAATGGGAAGACTTTGAGGTAAAAGCTGCCAAAAGCGAGTTGCCCAAGTCGGTTTGGGAAACGGTTTCAGCTTTCTCAAATACCAATGGTGGTTGGATTATTTTGGGTGTTACCGAAAAAGGTGAAGACTTTGAGATAACAGGCGTTGGTAATGCGGAAAAATAGGAACAGGATTTCCTGAATACACTTAGAGGAACCAAGTTCAACGTTTTTGTTGGTACTAAGCAAGAAGTATATCAATTTGAAGATAAAACCGTTTTGGCATTTTACGTGCCTGTGCATAAAAACAAACCCGTTTATTTCAACAACCAGGGCAATACCTTTATTCGCCGTGAAAGTGTCGACCAACGAGCCACGCAGGAAGAAATTAACAGCATGTTGC
The DNA here is from genome assembly GCA_964544385.1 of uncultured Bacteroidales bacterium. GTDB lineage: Bacteria > Bacteroidota > Bacteroidia > Bacteroidales > SZUA-534 > CAZJCR01. The sequence goes on along the minus strand of CAZJCR010000267.1, from coordinate 3,340 downwards.
GTGACCGGGCTTTTGGTACAAAAAACAGCTGAGTTGGCTCCGGAAACCAGTCGTGATAGTTTAAGCAACACCTCACTAAACCGCTACCGGGATTAGAGAGTATTCGTGAAGCTCTGGTAAATATGCTAATGCATACCGATTATTTTTCTCCGGCATGTCCTCGTGTAAGAATATTCACTAACCAGATAGAGTTTTACAATCCCGGAGGATTACCCAAGCCATTTGAGGAACTGAAAAGCAAGGATATTTCTTTACCTCGTAACCCGATATTGGCAAAACTGTTCCGCATGGTGAAACTAGCAGAGAATGCCGGATTTGGTTTCGATAAGATTGACGAAAACTGGAAAGTCTACAATTCAACTACACCTGATTACCAGATAGAGTTTGATTCTGTTGTTATTGGTTTTCAAATGGAGGCTGAAAACGAGTTGGATGACACTGTAGAGAAAACTGTGTAAAAACCTGTAGAAAAACCTGAGGAGAAAACTGAGGAGAAAATTATTTCATTAATAATGAAAAATCCTAAAATCACAGCTAAACAAATCGAAGAGGCTACACAATTATCCAGACGTGGTGTAGAGTATAATATTGATAAGCTTAAAAAAGAAGGTAAGCTTAAACGAATTGGTCCAGCGAAAGGTGGACATTGGGTGATTATTGAAAAAACGGATTCGTAAATATGGAATAACAGCAGGAGTATAAGGACTATATAAATCAAGGTCTTAAGCAAGAGTTACAGCAGAACCCAAATTGAGCGAATCGCTCAATTTGGGTATTAGTTGTTTTGGCATTATAATTATTAATATTTGCCAATAAACTAATTGCTTATAAACCCCCAAAAGTTTTAGCTGTACTAAAGTACAAAACTAAAAATTGGGGGTTTATTTATTATGTTATTTGTTTTAATTGATTACTGTTTTTTGGGCAATTTTTTCCGATTTCATAAATTCGGCATAAGCTTGTAAAACAGTTAAATACGATATTAAATATGCAAGCGAGCTTTCGGCACCCTGGTTACGGTTTACCCCCTGTTGTTCAAAACCATCGCAACAGCCGTTTGTTTCAAAATCGAAAAGGCTCATGCGCAAGTCGTTCTCGCCTAAAAACCATAAAAACGATGTGTATAGTTTGTTAAGGTAATCAAAGTTATTGGTAAGTTTAAATGCCTGATAATACATTAGTACCGATGCCATAGCGTCGATAGGTTGTTGCGCAAACATTGAGCGTTCGCTGTCTTTAACAAACCATTTTTCGTTTCCAATTACGCTTAAATAGTTGTTTTTTAGAGTGTGTTGGGTCAAAAATTCCATCGAACACAGAGCTATTTCGGTAATTTGATTGTCGTTTAATATTTCGGCAGCATGTAACATTGCTAAAGGTAAAATTCCATTATCGTAAGCAAGTAGTGGTTCAAACCAATTCCAATTGTCCGATTTGTTTTGATTAAAACTCATTGTCAGTTTTTTTGTCATATTTCGTAAACGTTCAGTCATTGAGTCGTCGGTGGGGTGGCTTTTTAAATAATGGCATACGCCAATCATTGTGTTTGCAATGCTCCTTATCGATTTTAGTTTTTCAAAATTTTGGGCGGCATTAAAAAACATCTCTTTACCAGTTTGGTAGTATGCGTCGTTTGGGGCAAAACCTAATAAATAACCTAAAGCCCAAATTGTTCGGCCAAATGAGTCTTCGGAGCCGTTACTATCTATAAACTGGCGGCTAAAGCTTAAAAAATTCCGAAAACTACCATCGGTATTTTGCATGTAATGAATGTAGCTTAAATAAATAGGCGAAAGTTCTAAGGCGCGGTTATCTTTAAACTGGTTGTAGGCCATAAGCACCATTAACAATGCACGTGAGTTGTCGTCAAGGCAATAGCCTTCTTTTAAATTTGGTATGCCAAATTTTGCATGCTGAATAATTCCGGTATCGTCGGTTAGACGGTTAATGTGGCTCAACGAAAAAGCGGGCATAATAAGCAGGTCGAAAATTGCGTCGTTATCGGGTATTTTGTTTATACCCCATTTAGCAATAGTTTTAGCTAATTGGTTGTACTTTAGTCCGGTTTTTGGCCAGCTTATTTTTTGTCCGTAATTAAACGCTTTTTCTTTAATATTAGCTAAAGTAATGGGGTTGTCAAGCAGTTCGGTAATAATATTTGCAAGCGCGTTATCATCGTTAAAATCGAAAAAACGGCCACGGCCATCGGCCAGTAACTCCTCGGCGTGCCAATATGGTGTTGATATTGCAGCTGCGCCAATACCAATTGCATACGATAATGTGCCGCTTGTTATTTGAGCCTCGTTTAAATAAGGTGTAATGTAAATATCGGTAGCCGACAGGTATTTAAATAAATATTCAACATCGACAAATTCGTTTAAAAATATAACATGTTTATCTAACCCAAGGTTTTTAACCAGGCGCATTAAAAATATGCGATACTCTTCGCCCGAGTGCCGTAATACATTAGGGTGAGTTTTTCCTAAAATAATATAAATAACATCGGGGTGTTTGCTAACAACTGTGGGTAATGCTTTTATAACAGTTTCGATACCTTTGTTACGGCCAATAAACCCGAATGTTAGTAGTACTTTTTTTTTGTCGAGTTTAAACTCTTTTTTCGATTTTAGCGAGTTGTAATGTAAATCGGGGACACCATGCTCGATAAAAGCAATTTTTAAGGCTGGCACATTGTATATGTTTTCTAAAAAATCGATAGCTTTATGGCTCATTACCACTACTTTGTTGGCCATTTTGCATATTTGTTGCAACACTGCTTTTTGATTGTAGCTTGGTTTTTTAAGTATGGTATGTAATGTAACAATAAAAGGTATGTTTAAACGGTGCAATAATGGTAAAATATTTACCCCATCCTGGCCTCCAAAAATTCCAAATTCGTGCTCAACTATGCAAATGTCGGCACCGCTTAAATTTATGTACTCGGCTGCTTTTATGTAGTCTTCAAGTTGTTCTTGTTTAATACAAATTTTTACTTCGTCGGGGTAATCGTATTGGTTATTAAAATCGTTTATGGCAACTACAAAACTATCGGGGTTTTGGGTTGTAATTTTGTTTTTAATAACTACCGAGTTGTAAAGGTTTTTTGTAAATGTGCCAATGCCACATTGACGTGGGGGATAGGTGCCTATAAAAGCAATTTTCATAACTATATTTTTTAAATTGTTATAATATTTTGACTGCTTTTGCAGTAAAACGCCATGTTGAACTAAATCCGCCAAGCGGATAGTTTCATCTAAAGATAGTAAATTCTATTTCTAATACATTAAATTTTAACCTAAGTTGAGCGGTTGGAGCTATGCGAACAAACGCTTTACTTAGG
>CAZJCR010000266.1:0-4817 GCA_964544385.1 uncultured Bacteroidales bacterium | reverse complement strand
TTGGTGGGTTTGTTATATTAATATTATTGCAGGGCGTTGTATTGTCGATAATTTTTTTGAGCAAAAGCAGCTCGTTGTTTAAATCGCGAAGTTTTGCCAATGCCAAATCAACCTCAAATAATTGTATATCAGTATCATTATTAAAACCTGTAACTAAATTATTAACAGTGTTAATTTCGTTGTTTATTATTTTAAGTAAACTTATTTTATCCATACCAATTATTATTTTTTCTTTGTAAAAGTAATCAATGCAAATAAAACGAACGAATTTGCAATTTAATATTATGCGCAAAATTAGTTGTTTATGATAACACACATAAAAACCTGTTTATGTTTTTAGAGAGCACCAATATAAGTGGGCAACGCAAAGGCTGGATTGAGGTAGTATGCGGCAGCATGTTCTCGGGCAAAACCGAGGAGCTAATACGCCGCATGAAACGTGCACGCATTGCAAAACAAAAAGTTGAGATATTTAAGCCAAAAATTGATACCCGGTACTCCGACAAAGAGGTAGTATCGCACGATTCGAACGCTATATTATCGACACCGGTTGACCACTCGCGTAACATTTTACTTTTGTCGAACGATATTGATGTAGTTGGAATTGACGAGGCTCAGTTTTTTGACGACAGCCTTGTTGAAGTTTGCAACGAGCTTGCCAACCGCGGCATTAGGGTAATTGTTGCCGGGCTCGACATGGATTTTAAAGGTAAACCATTTGGCCCCATACCAAAACTACTTGCCACTGCCGAGTATGTTACCAAAGTACACGCTGTTTGCGTTAAATGTGGCGACCTTGCCCATTACTCGCATAGGCTTACAAACACCGATAAACTTGTTTTACTTGGCGAAACCGACAGCTATGAACCCCTGTGTCGTTATTGCTACACAAAAGCCATTAGCAGCAAATAAATACTGATAGCACAAAAAACAAGCGTTACCTAAGTTGAGCGTTTTGAGCTATGCGAACAAACGCTTTACATAGGTACAAACCCTATGTAGAGTTTGTTGTGTTTCACTAACCAAGTTTGTGAAATACTTACAAAATCTATATCGATTGAGCGAATAGCTCAATTTGGGTGTTAAACTAATATTAACAAAATGGGTAAAAAACGTTGTTTTATTATCAATTAATTTTTATTGCCTTAATATTTGGTTAGCATATAAACCATAACATTGTTACAAACTAAATAACAAATAGTTATGGCAAATAAAACCGATAAAAACCAAAGGCGTAAAGTAAAAGCAGTAATAATATCAGACTCGCATCTTGGCACATACGCCTGCAAAGCTCCACAACTTTTACAATATCTAAAATCGATAATGCCCGAAACGTTAATTTTAAACGGCGACATTATTGACATTTGGCAGTTTAGTAAATCGTATTTTCCACAAAGCCATATGCAGGTTATACGCCAAATAATTAAACTTATTGAAAAAGGCACAAAAGTACATTACCTTGTTGGCAACCACGACGAGGCTTTGCGCCGCTTTATTGGCGTTAATGTTAACGGGCTTACAATTGGTAATAAACTTGTACTTAATATCGACAATAAAAAAAGCTGGATTTTTCATGGCGATGTTTTTGATGTTGTTATGCACCACTCAAAATGGCTTGCAAAGCTTGGCGCAAATGGGTACGGCATATTAAATGCTATTAACAAAGCGGTTAACCATGTTTTACGTTTTATTGGTGTTGGCAAAATATCGATGGCCTACAAAATTAAAATGGCTGTTAAAGGAAAAAACAAAATTATTAGCCGGTTTGAACAGGTTATTGCCGACCTTGCAATTAGCAAAGGCTACCAGTATGCTATTGCCGGGCATAGCCACAAACCTTGCAAAAAAGAGGTTGAAAACCAACAAGGCAAAGTTATGTACCTTAATAGTGGCGACTGGGTTGAAAACCTTACATCGCTCGAGTATTTTGACAACGACTGGCACTTAATATACCATAACCACAAACCTGCAATAATTACAAACGATACCGATACCGACAATAAATATATTGAGCCTAAAGTAAAAAAGCTTTTTAAAACATTGTATAACGATGTGGTTACAAGCAACTAAGCCAATTAAAATTTTACAAATAACTATTTAAAACTATTGGCAATGAAAATACTTTATGCAATACAGGGAACTGGCAACGGGCACGTGTCGCGGGCACACGATATTATACCCGAGCTTACAAAATACGCCACTGTTGATTTGCTTTTAAGCGGAAACCAATGCGACATTAATTTACCATGGCCTATTAAATACAGGTTTAAAGGATTAAGTTTTGTATTTGGCAAAAATGGTGGTATTAATATTTTTAAAACCATTATAAATATTAATTTATTAAGGTTGGTAAAAGAGATACTAAAAGTACCTGTACACAAATACGATTTAGTATTAAACGATTTTGAACCTGTAACAGCATGGGCATGCAACCTTCGATTAGTAAAATGCGTTGCCATAAGCCATCAATACGCGGTAACACACCCGCAAGCAGCAAAACCCGCTAAAACCGATATTACCGGCAAACTTATTTTAAAATACTATGCCCCGGCTCACCAACATTACGGTTTCCATTTTACAGCTATCGATAAAAATATTTTTACCCCAGTAATACGTAGCGATATACAAAACGCTCAACCAACAAACAAAGGGCATTACACGGTTTACCTGCCGTCGGTAGGCGACGAAAAAATTGTACGCCTGTTAAAAAACTACCCCGATATTGAATGGCAGGTTTTTTCGAAACACGCGAAAAAACCAAAAAAAACCGACAATATTTATATTGAACCCGTTAATAAACAACGCTTTGCAAACAGCCTTATAAGTTGTTGCGGTATTATTTGCAACGCAGGGTTCGAAACCCCTGCCGAAGCACTTTATCTTGGCAAAAAACTACTTGTTGTACCCATGAGAGGCCAGCACGAACAAGCCTGTAACGCCGCCCAGCTAGAACAATTAGGGGTACTTACTACAAATAATTTATTTACCAATAGCAACATAATTAACAACCTTATCGAACTACAAACCGCTGTAAAACAAAACTATATTAACAACACTAACTATATAATAAATAAAATAATTACCGAACATAAACTTCAAAAATTCGATTTTTATCCGGCATTTATACAAAACAATACGTTTAAAACAATAAGCAAGCGAATAAACAACCATGTATTTAAATATTTTAACACTAAACAAGTAAGCTAATATGGAACTTGTTGTTGATACAATTTATAACGAACCGGGTATAAAAATACCCAAGAATAAAATTGTTAAAAAAATACTCCACCACTATCTTAAAATTGACGACATAAACTTTTTTTGTAACCTTATATCGAACAAACAGGGTGTTGAGTTTATTGACGAACTGCTCGAATTATTGAACATAAAATACGAAATTAACGACAATTACATTAAACACCTGCCCAAAAACAAACCATTTATTGTAATATCGAACCACCCGTTCGGTTTTCTCGATGGCCTTATAATGCTCAGTATTTTTTGCAAGCATAACAATAATTTTAAGGTTATGGCCAATTATTTTTTATCGCAATTTGAGCCTGTAAACAACCTGTTTATCGAACTTAACCCTTTTAGCCAGGGTAACGCTAAAAATGTAAAGGGTTTAAAAACAGCATATAAACATTTAAATAACGGCCATGCAATGGGTATTTTTCCGGCTGGCGAGGTAGCAACTTTCCAGGCAAATACAGGTAAAATTGAAGATAAGCTTTGGGACAAACAAACAATAAAATTTATAGCAAAAACCAAACTCCCAATTGTACCTTTGTACATATCGGGCAATAACAGCCTTAATTTTCACCTTTTAGGTAAAATACACCCAAATTTGCGTACACTATCAATACCGGCCGAGTTTTTTAACAAAAGTAACCAAACAATTAATTGCCGTATTGGCAAACCTTTATACCCGGCCGACCTTAATTTTACAACCGATTACGATAATTTAGGCCGCTTTTTGCGCATATACCTTTACTCGTTAAACTCGCAGGTTAATGTCAAAAAATTTTTTAAACCCGTAAAACTAACATCAAAAAAAGCAGCACAAATAATACCCGAAATACCGGTTGACAAACTGGCCAACGATATTAACAACCTGAAAAAACAAAATAAACTACTGATACAAAAAGCCGGTTTCGAGGTTTATTTGGCACAAGCAACACTTATGCCTAACATTTTTGCCCAAATAGGCCGCTTACGCGAGATAACTTTCCGCAGTGTTGGCGAGGGCACAAATAAAAAAACCGACATCGACGGATACGACCTTTATTACCTGCACCTTTTTGTTTGGGACACAACACAACAGCAAATTGTTGGAGCATACCGGCTTGGGCAAGGCGACAATATTATTTTAAAATATGGCAAAAAAGGTTTTTACACTGCAACCCTTTTTAAATATAGTAACCAGTTTACCCATATTTTATGTAACACTGTTGAAATGGGACGCTCGTTTATTGTACCACAATATCAACAAAAAACATTACCATTATTTTTGCTTTGGCAGGGTATTTTAAAATATTTACAGGCAAACCCGCAATACAAATATTTAATTGGCCCGGTAAGTATTAGTAATAATTTTTCGCCGTTTTCGAAAGATATGATTGTTTCATTTATAAAAAAGTACCATTACGACTCCGATATGTCGAAAATGGTAATACCAAAAAAACCATTCAAATTACAACATAACCAAACCGACATTTCGGTTATACTTAACAATTATGTACCCGACATTTTAAAACTCGACGAACTAATTTCGGGTATTGAACCCGGCTTTGAGCGTATGCCTGTTTTATTAAAAC
>CAZJCR010000265.1:0-4870 GCA_964544385.1 uncultured Bacteroidales bacterium | reverse complement strand
TTAATAGCCGATAAAAGTTTTAGCGACTCGTCGAGCAAAGTTACAGCTTTACCAAAGTTGTTTTGGTTTTTGTATATTGTTGCCATGTTACTTAAAGTAACGGCAATTGCCGATGTATCGCCCAAACTTTTACGTATGTTTAATGCGCTGTTATAGTATGACATTGCCGAATCGGGAAAATTCCGTTCAAGAAAAACATTACCAATAAGGTTCAAAGTGTTAGCCATTTCAGTTTTATCGTCGTTTTTAACCCAACAACCCAAGGCCCGGTAATAATACTCGAGCGATGTATCAAAGTCGCCAATACTTTTACTAACAAGGCCTAAATTGTTAAGCACTTTGGCGCGTTCAACGGGATTATCTTCGCTCTCGCGTATTTGTAATGCAATAGTAAGGTAGTGAATAGCTTCGTCGAAATTGTTTTTGCGCCAATAAACTACTCCTAAAAAATTCATTGTTGTAGCCTGCCCGAGCCTTTCATTAACCGACTCGTAAATATCGAGAGCAAGCATATGACAATCAATGGCTTTGTCAAGGTTTCCGCTGTCGCGATATTTTTCGCCAACTTTGTTCAACATTTCGGCTTTTTTTAACGGGGCATTTGTTTTTTTAATCATCTGCTCCATCTCGTCGATAGTTTGAGCTGGAACTTTTATAAATAATATTATCGAAAATAGTATTAAAATTATGGTCCTATATAGCATAACAAATAGTATTTATAAGGTTATCGGTAAACTTAATAATAATACTTTTGTAAACAAAAAGTAATTTTGGCAATACTTTGTATTATAACCTAAAATCCGAAAGCATATTTTTTTAACCACAAAGAGCAAAGAGTTCACAGAGAAAAACATCACTGTTTTAAATGACTCAAACCCAAATTGAGCGATTCGCTCAATCGATATAGACCCATATTGAGCTAATGGTTCAATCGATTTATATTTTGAAAGTATTTCACTACACATAGTTAGTGAAACACAACAAACTCTACATCGGGGTTAACCTAAGTAAAGCGTTTATTTGCTACGATTTAACCACTTAACTTAGGTTTTAACCAACATCGGTAACGCGGGCATCAAATTTACCTTTAGCCAAAACTACAGTAATGTTGTCGTTGATTTTAACATTATTGGTGTTGGTTAACACTTTATTATTATGTTTTACTATTGAGTATCCACGGTTTAAAATATTCTGCGGGTCGATAAGCCTGTTTTTTTCATTATAACTGTTAAGTATATTGTTTTTGCGCATAAAATAATTATTTACGCCACTTTTTAAACGTTTTTTAAGGTTGTTACAATCGTTGTCCCTGTTGGTTATTTGTGTTTTTGATGCGTAACGGAGCTCTTTGCCCAAGCTATTTATTTGGTTGTTTTTTATTAATATAAATTGTTTGGTAACTGCCACTAATTTATGTTTTTTTGAATCAATAAAATTATCTTCGTTATCGAAACCCGAACGGGTAGCCATTTGTAAACGGTAAATTAGGTCGTTGTTTTTGTTGTATAAAATATTTAACAAATTGGTTACCGAATTTTTAAGCCGGTTTTGTAAATCGTTAATATTATAAAAAAAACTATTCGCGGTATCAATTAAAAACTCGGCAACGGCAGTAGGTGTTTTAAGGCTTGTGTTTGCAACAAGGTCAATAATTGTTTGGTCGCGTTCGTGGCCAATTCCGGTAATTACGGGTAACGGAAATTGGGCAATATTACAGGCAAGGTCGTAATTATCGAAACAAAATAAATCGCTTTTTGCACCGCCACCGCGCAAAATAACAACAACATCAAAATTTTGCATTTGGTCAAAAATATTATTAAGGGCATCAATAATTGAACCAACGGTTTTATCGCCTTGCATAACCGACTGGAACAACTTTACATAAAATTTAATACCAAACTGGTTATTTTTAATCTGGTCGATAAAATCGCCGTAACCGGCAGCAGTTTCCGACGATATTACGGCTACGCGTTGCGGCACTATAGGCAGCTCAATATCTTTATTCATTTGGTAAACACCATCGTCTTTAAGCTTATTAATTATCATTAAGCGGCGTTGTTCAATATCGCCAATGGTGTATTGTGGGTCAATATCGGTAATGTTAAGGCTAAAGCCAAAAACCTCGTGAAAACCTACCGATACTTTAACCAGTATTTTTAGCCCTGGTTTAAGTTCTTGGCCGGTAGTAGTTTCGAAATATGGTTTTAATATTCGATAAACGTGGCTCCAAATTGTTGCCCTGCTTTTTGCCAAAACCCGTCCGGTTGAATTTTCTTTCTCGATAAGCTCAATATAACAATGGCCGGTATGGTTAACGTTCATCTCGCTAATTTCGGCAATTATCCAAAACGGGAAATTAAAATTTGCAGCTAAACTATCTTTAACCTGAAGTACAAGCTGTGACAGCCCAATTGGTTTTATTTGCTGGTTATTGTCCAATTACTATTTTTTTATTAAAAGTTTTGTTTAATGTAATTATCGATAAAATGTACATTCCGTGAGGCAAATTGTCGATATTGTTTAATACATAGTTGTTTAACTGCCCCTGGTATGTATTTATTTGTTTGGTTATTATAGTTTGTCCTGTTAACGATGTTATTTTTATTGTTATTTTTTGTTGCAAAGCCGAGTAAAACTCAATATTCATTATACCAATTGCAGGGTTTGGATAAAAATTAAAATAATCGATATCGGAAAAAACGTTGTAATTTTTTTGGTTTAACAATGAGTAAGCTTTTGCCATATCGGGTATGCCGTAGCCAAATGAGTTGTCGGGGTTATTGTAATTGCTGCTGCTTTGGCGCACTGCATCAATAATTTCGGAATTTTTTACATTCGGGAAAGCCTGCCACAAACAGGCAACCATTCCGGCAACTAAAGGGCACGAAAACGATGTGCCATTGCCCGACGATACTTCGCCTTTAGTATTTAACAAAACTGTTTGCATTCCTACACCAACAACATCGGGTTTTACGCGGTTATCGGCCGATGGCCCGCGACTGCTAAAGTTTGCAATATTTTTATTTACATCGATAGCACCAATACTAAGAACGTTTGGGCCGTCAGATGGCGCGGTAATATGATACCATTGGTTATTAGCCTCGTTGCCGGCACTGTTTACAATTATAATGCCTTTACTAAAAGCAACCCCGGCTCCACGTGTAATACGCGTTGTTTTTCCGTCCATTTGGCTGTAAGTATGGTTAAGGTCGGCATTGTCGAACAAGCTATAGCCAAGCGATACCGTGAACAAATCGGCACCGGCACTGTCGGCAAACTCGGCCGCGGCTATCCAGTTTTCTTCTTCAACAGGGTACTCGCTGCCAGTATCTTCGGTAAGCAAAAGCCAGTACGATGCATGTGGTGCGCTGCCAACAATTAAACCGGGTATGTTAGCGGCTAAAACCGACATAACAGCCATTCCATGATAATTGCCAAGGTATAAGGCATTGTGGTTGCCGTTTACAAAATCGCGTGTGCCAAGTATCCTGTTGTTATTAAACAAACTATCGAAAGCTGGTATTTGGTCCATGCGGTAAAAACCGCCATCAAAAACTGCTATATGCATGTTTTGGCCCATAAAACCTTTTTGATGTAAATACTGGCCATTGCTAATTCCAAGTTGATTTGCCGCCCCCCCATAAAGTAAGCCGGCATTAATAGTTACATTTGTTTTACCGGTTTTATTTATTTTTTTAAAATTGTTTTTACTAACAGCTGAGCCATATACAAGCATTGTTTTTTTAACAAAACTAATATCACTAAGCTCGGCAGCAAACAATGGCGAGTTACTGTAAAATACTGCCGAATTAAACCATCTCGACTGGCAATGGTAAACCCCGCCCATGTTAATTATACTGTCGATATACCATTGGTTTACCGGGAAATCAGATTCATCGATAATAATATTAAATTTTGCGCGCCTTGCTATTGCCCGCTCCGATAAATATTGACGCGGGTTATTAATTGAAAAAACCGATTGTTTTTTGTCGGTAAACTCAACTAAAAATGCGTATTTGTGCCCTTGACCATAAATACTACCGGCTAATAAAATAAACAGTATTAATAAATTAATTTTTGCCATAGCCAATAAGCTCCATTTGATAAATGTAACCACGTGTTATCCTTTTTTCGATAGGCAACGATGGGTCAAGTTGTTCGCCTTGCGACACAATATCGGTTTTTGAGCAGTATATTAATCCAATATTGCGCGCATATTTCTCTTCAAAATACACTTTATCAACAACCGACACTTTGTTACGTTGTTCAATTGTAATTACCGAATCGAAACTATAGTAATTGTTTTGATATGGCACATCGGTACTTAAAACCCTAAAGCTATACAAATTAAGGGTATCGGTATGGTTATAAATATTGCCGTTCCAGGTTTTACCGTTATAAACAGGCAAATTAATTTTTACATATTTTATATTGTCTTGGGTTTCGATAATTAAATTATTGCTATACATTACTGTATTAACACACTGTATTACATAGGTATTACCATTTTTTTGCTGGCAAAGTATTTCAAATATTGTGTCGTTGTTATTGTTAATAAAATTACCAATAACGCTTTGGCGGATATAATACCGGCTTGTATCGTAAATACCCGAAGGTGCATCGATATTTATATTTGTAACAAAATATTCGCTCCATTGTCCATCAGTAAGCGGAAAATAATTGTAATCGTAATTTAATTTTGGGGCTTCGGGCAAATTGTTATTACACGATAAACCAAAAAAAACTATCATTAAAAAATAAACAGGTGTTAACCTCATAAAAAAACATTTTTACAAAGATAAAAAACAAGCACTATTACCCAAATTGAGCTAATGGCTCAATCGATTTAGATTTTGTAAGTATTTCACTA
>CAZJCR010000264.1:0-4888 GCA_964544385.1 uncultured Bacteroidales bacterium | reverse complement strand
CGGAATAACACGAATTGTAAATAGCTTATAATATTGCTCGCAAAGCCGCAAAGGCGCAAAGAATTATTCACTGGCATTATAACACCTTAACAAAAAATAAAAGTGATAATAAACAAAACTTAGCAGCTTTGCGAGAAATAAGTGATAATAAACAAGCTTTGCGGCTTTGCGAGATATAAGTGATAATAAATAAAACTTAGCGGCTTTGCGGCTTAGCGAGATATAAGTGATAATAAACAAACTTAGCGACTTTGCGGCTTTGCGAGAAATTAGTGATAATAAATAAGACACAATGTTTTGACATTATTGTTATAAAAAAAATGACAGAAAACGAAATTGCAACTATAATTGTAAACACAGCCTTTGATATCCACGTTAAATTAGGTCCTGGATTATTAGAGTCAGTATATGAAGAAATAATGTTTTTTGAACTTACTAAACTTGGATTAAGAGTAGAAAAACAAAAAGCTATTCCCGTGATTTGGTATAACATAAAAATGGAATTGGGTTTTAGAGCTGATTTAATTATCGAAAACAAAGTTATAGTAGAATTAAAATCAGTAGAGGCAATTGCACCTGTGCACCCAAAGCAACTTTTAACCTATTTAAAAATCACAGGTTTAAAGCTTGGCTTATTAATCAATTTCAACGAAAAACTAATAAAAAACGGAATAACACGAATTGTAAATAGCTTATAATATTGCTCGCAAAGCCGCAAAGGCACAAAGAATTATTCACTGGCATTATAACGCCTTAACAAAAAATAAAAAAGGCCGTTTTGTTAAACAGCCTTGAAATATAAAATTACTATTCCCACTCAATAGTTGCAGGTGGTTTTGAGCTTATATCGTAAACAACCCTGTTAATTCCTTTAACCTGGTTAATAATTTTGTTCGACACTTTAGCTAAAAACTCATAAGGTAAATGTACCCAATCGGCAGTCATACCGTCAGTTGATGCAACAGCGCGCAATGCCAGCACGTTTTCGTAGGTACGTTCGTCGCCCATAACGCCAACCGAATTTACATTAAGCAGTATTGCCCCGGCTTGCCATACTTTTTCATATAGCCCGTCGTTTTTAAGTTCATTAATAAATATGTAATCGGCATCTTGCAAAATACGTACACGTTCGGGCGTAATTTCGCCTAAAATACGAATTGCTAAACCAGGTCCCGGGAAAGGATGCCTGCCAAGCAAAGCATCATTTATTGATAAAGCCTTTCCAACACGCCTAACCTCGTCTTTAAACAAAAGGTTCAAAGGTTCAACTATTTTAAGGTTCATTTTTTCGGGCAAACCGCCAACATTATGATGCGATTTTATTGTAGCACTCGGGCCTTTTACCGATATTGATTCAATAACATCGGGATATATTGTACCCTGCGCCAGCCATTTAACATCTTTAATTTTATGAGCTTCGGCATCAAAAACGTCGATAAAATTTTTACCAATACTTTTACGTTTTGCTTCAGGCTCGGTTTTACCTACCAAATCGTTATAAAACAATTGGGCTGCGTTAACACCAATAACATTTAGCCCCATATGTTTGTACGAATCGAGCACCTGTTCAAATTCGTTTTTACGTAACAGACCGTTGTCAACAAATATGCAAGTAAGATTTTTACCAATTGCCTTGTGAAGCAAAACAGCAGCTACGCTACTGTCAACCCCGCCCGATAAACCAAGTACAACTTTATCGTTACCAATTTTTTGTTGAAGGTTTTTTACTGTCGAGTCAATAAACGAATCAGGAGTCCAATTTTGGGCGCAATTACACACTCCTACTACAAAATTTTTTAAAATTATCGAACCGTCTAAACTATGATAAACCTCGGGATGAAACTGGATACCAAAAGTTGTTTCGTTGTTTATTTGATAAGCTGCAACTTTAACATCGGCCGTGCTTGCAATTATTTCGAAATTTTCGGGCAGTTTGGCAATTGTGTCGCCATGGCTCATCCATACCTGCGAGTTTTGGCTAACGCCATTAAATAATATATGTTTTTGATTAAAACTGGTAAGGTTTGCGCGCCCGTATTCGCGATGGTCCGACGGTAAAACCTCGCCACCAAAATTGTGAGCCATAAACTGGGCACCGTAACAAACCCCTAATAAAGGCAACTTGCCTTTTATTTGCGACAAGTCGGGCACAAGGGCATTTTTATCGCGAACAGAATAAGGGCTGCCCGATAAAATAACGCCTTTTATACTACTATCGATTGTAAAACTATTGTATGGATGTATCTCGCAATACACATTTAACTCACGCACACGCCTGGCTATTAGCTGAGTGTATTGTGAACCAAAATCGAGAATAAGGATTTTTTCTTGCACGGTAAATTTTTTTAATTTCGACAAAAATTTTGCGCAAAGATAATTAATTAGCTTAAAAACATGTTACAAAATACATTTGTCTTAATTCAAATGTAAATTTTACTTAAAGTAATGTTAAATGTTTACAAAGCTTAAATTAATTGAGTTTATCGCGCAATTCTAACTTTAATGTAAAGGTATATCAAATTGCAGCCCATCGTAAGCAAGATATGTTTGCGGGAAAACCTCGCGCGCTTGGTCGAGTAGTATATCCAGATTTTTATACCTGTTAGAGTAATGCCCTATTACTAATTTTTTAACCTCGGCTTGTTTTGCAATTTCGGCAGCTTGTCGTGCGGTACTGTGCCCTGTCTCTTTAGCTCGTTTTTTATTATCGTCGGCATATGTAGCCTCGTGGTACAATATATCGACACCTTTAATGTAAGGTACAATTGAGCTATTTTTTGCAGTATCGGAAACAAAAGCATATGAGCGTAACGGTAAGCCGGGTTTTGTAAGTTTTAAGTTTGGTATAATTTGACCGTCGGTTGTAACAAAATTGTTACCTTGTTTTATGCTTAATATTTGTTTTACAGGTATTTTGTAAAACTCAACAGCATCTTTATCAATGTTCAATAACCTTGGTTTTTCGGCAAAAATAAACCCGCAAGTTGGCACACGGTGTCTTAGTGGAAACGATTCAACAGTAAGTTTATCGTCTTGAAAAATTAATTGTTTGCCATTATAATTATGAGGGTAAAAAAGTATATCGTAACCCAAACCTTTATCTAAAGTATCAATAAAAGCATCGATAAGTTGTTTAAGCTGGTAGGGGCCATAAATATTTAGTGGTTGCTTACGCCCCAACATATTTAGCGACGATATTAACCCGAAAATGCCTAAGAAATGGTCGCCATGTAAATGGCTAATAAAAATATTATTAAGTTTTCCGTTACGAATATTAAACCTGCGCATTTGTATTTGGGTACCCTCGCCGCAATCGATTAAAAAAAACCGCTCAAGTATGTTTAATACCTGAGCGGTTGAAAACCTTTCAGAAGTAGGCATTGCTGAGCTACTCCCCAATATTTTTAGTGAAAAGTTCATTAAGCATTTTCGTTGGCAACAATTTTTGCAGCCTCGTCAATTGTGGTAGTAATGTTTAAAACTGTATCGAGTTGCGAAATGGTAATTAACCGTTCAACAGCGGTTTGCAGCCCCGACAAAACGAACGTACCATTGGCGTTTTTGCATAACCTGTTAGCTACCAATATAGCACTTAAGCCCGACGAATCGCAGTACCTGCAGTTGCTTAAATCGAGTATTATGTTTTTCTCGCCATTACCGGCAATTAACACTAATTCAGATTTTAACGATGGGGCAATATGCGTATCAAGCTTGTCCACCATTACCTCAATTTGAGTATACTTATCTAATTTCTCAATTTTGAATTCCATGGAAACTATAATTTTCAAGGTTATTATTTACATTTGACCAAATATAGTAAAACTATTCCTACAATTAGCATAATTTACAATACTTTTTTAAATCATAATTTTATATATAATAACCGTAATTTAAAGCAAAAGTTTAATATATATAAAAAAATACGACCTAAACATTAATTATTACTAATGTTTAGGCCGGAAATTTTTTGTTTACTGCCTGTTAAGCAGTATCTAAAAATGTTTATTATTCTTTATCAGAATTATCCATTTCGTCTTTTAATGCTGCTAATTCGGCAATATCGCCTAAAGTTGTTTTTTCAACGTTATCGGCAACTTTTTTTGTTGCTTTTTTTGTTGCTTTAGCAGTAGCGGCTTTTTTGTCGCGGTCTTGAGCGCGTTGAACATCTTCGAATACGCGCGAGTGCGATACAATTATTTTTTTGCCTTCTTTATTAAACTCAATTACTTTAAATTCTAATTTTTCGTCGAGTTTAGCCGGGGTACCATCTTCTTTTACCATATGTTTTGGGGTACAGAACCCTTCAACACCGTAAGGTAACGACACTACAGCACCTTTGTCGGCCATTTCAATAATTACACCTTCGTGTATTGAGTCAACCTGGAAAAGGGTTTCAAAAACATCCCATGGGTTTTCTTCGAGTTGTTTGTGTCCTAAACGTAACCTGCGGTTGTCTTTGTCAATTTCTAAAACAACAACGTCGATATCGGCACCAATTGATGTAAATTCGGCAGGGTGTTTAATTTTTTTAGTCCACGATAAATCAGAGATGTGGATTAAGCCGTCAACACCTTCTTCAATTTCGACAAATACGCCAAAATTTGTAAAGTTGCGTACTTTAGCAACATGTTTGCTGTCAACAGCGTATTTCGATTCAATATTCTCCCATGGGTCTGATTTAAGTTGTTTCATACCCAACGACATTTTGCGTTCTTCGCGGTCAAGGGTTAAAATAACTGCTTCAATTTCGTCGCCTACTTTAAGGAACTCGTTGGCGCTGCGTAAATGTTGTGACCACGACATTTCACTTACGTGGATAAGGCCTTCAACTCCGGTTGCAATTTCAACAAATGCACCATAATCGGCCATAACAACCACTTTACCTTTA
>CAZJCR010000263.1:0-4910 GCA_964544385.1 uncultured Bacteroidales bacterium | reverse complement strand
GGTTATACCTAAGTAAAGCGTTTGTTCGCATAGCTCCAACCGCTCAACTTAGGTATTAAATAGGTTCACTCCAAAACATTGTCTGTTTGTTTTGTATGTTGGTGTATATCAAATTATTATCATAATTTAATAAAATTATTTTAAATTATTTTAAATTATTTATACTACTTTTGTTTCGTGGCCAATAAAATTACAGCTCAACATAATTATTTGCGTTTGTTAAATTAGTAATAGTGTTGTGTATATAATTAACTATTTAATATGACACAAATGTGTTAACATAATGATATATAGTAAAGTAATAATATATAATGTATTAAGTAGAACTGTTTTTTTATTAATAATAGTGTTTACTTTTATTTTACATAAAAGCTTTTCGCAAACGGTTTCAGTTTCGGGATATGTTATTGATTCGCTTACTGGTGAGAGTTTAATTGGGGCAAATATTTATACCGATAATTTTAAAAATTATACATCGACAAATAATTATGGACATTTTAATATTATAAGTAGTTTAAATAATTGTATTTGTATTTCATATGTAGGCTACACAAAAGTAAGGTTTTGTTTAACCAGTATTGATACAGTTTTAACAATAAAACTAATACCTGATAACAAAATTGACGAAATAAAAATAATTGGCAAGCGTGACAAAAACAGATATTTAGGAATGCATTCGTTAGATTCAAAAAGTATAAAACTACTACCGGTAATTGCCGGCGAAACCGATGTGTTGAAAACAATACAATTGTTACCAGGTATTCAAGGAGGAATTGAAGGCACTAGTGGTTTTCATGTAAGGGGCAGTTCGCCCGACCAAAACCTGATACTGGTAGATGGAGTACCTGTATATAATGTTAACCATTTATTCGGGGTGTTTTCTGTTTTTAATACTGATGCAATTAATAATGTACAGGTTTATAAAGGAATATTTCCGGCTCAATATGGTGGTCGTATTGCTTCGGTAGTTGATATTACTATGAAAGAAGGAAATAATCAAAAATATCATGGTAATTTATCTATTGGGCTTATTTCGTCAAAATTTTTGTTCGAAGGTCCGCTAAAGAGTGAAAAAACAAGTTTTTTATTTACAGCAAGGCGAACATATTTTGATGTGTTTATGGTACCGGTTTTATGGTTATTAAACAATAGAGAATTTACAGGTGGGTATTATTTTTATGATATTAATGCAAAAATTAACCATCGTTTAAATAGTAATAACAGGTTATATTTTAGTATGTACACCGGAAAAGATAAATACTATTTACGAGGTAATGAAAAATATTATGATAACGATGGTAATGTTTTTTTTGATAAAAGTCGAAACAATACTAATTGGAACAATTTAACAACATTGTTAAGGTTGAATAAAAATTTTAACATCAAGCATTTTGTTAATATTGCTGTAAGTTATACTAAATACGCGCTCGAAAATTATGAGATGTGGGAAAGTGAAAAACAAAAAGACACTTTACAAAATAAAACAGAGTTTGAACAAAGGCAAATATCTAAAATTATTGACTATTCATTAGCATTTGACGGGAATTATTCAGTTACAAAGTGGTATAGTTTAAAATATGGCTCAAAACAAACTTTTCATAAATTTAAGCCAGGTAACGATTTATTATTTATTAGCGATATTGACCAAATGTTATTGGTTGACACTTCGTTTAATGGCACAAGTTATTACACATCGGAATTAAACAACTATATTGAGAGTGAGATAAAACTGGGCATATTTGAGGCTAATATTGGGATAAGGCATACTTATTATCATACTAATGAAAAAAATTATAATGTTTTTGAACCGCGTTTATTAGTAAACTTAAATATATCTGAACAGGTTACTTTTAGAGCCGGATATGCAAATAATTATCAGTTTATACATCTGTTAACTAAATCAACAATTGGTTTTCCTACCGACCAATGGTTACCGGTAACAAGCTCGGTATTACCGGTATTTGCTAAACAAATTAGTGCCGGGGTTGAGTTTAAATTAAACAATTATAAACTAAGCATTGACTATTTTGATAAAAAAATGGAAAATTTGCTTGAGTTTAAAGAAGCAGCATCAATAGCCAATTGGGAAGAACTTGTTACACAAGGTAAAGGAAATGCATGGGGTTTTGAGTTTTTTTTAAGTAAAGAGACAGGAAAATTAAACAGATGGTTGTCATATACCTACTCAGTTTCGAACCGTCGATTTAATGAGTTAAATTTTGGTAAAACATTTCCTTATAAGTACGACCGCAAACACGATTTAAAGATTGTTGGTATTTATAAACTTAGTAAAAAGTGGCAATTGTCAGCAAATTGGGTGTTTACAACCGGTTATGCCTACACACTTGCAACCGAAAAATATCAATCGGCAAAATCAACGTATTGGCAATTCTTGTTCAATGGTTACTCCATGTCCGATGAATTACAATATATTGAAAACCGTAACAATATGCGAATGCCAATATACCATCGTTTAGATATAAATGCCAATTACTCATGGAGTAAAAAAAACAGGCCAAGGCAACTAAGTTTTGGAATTTATAATGCTTATTCAAGGCTAAACCCTATTTATCTCGAGTTTTTTAATGGTAGTCTTTATCAAACAAGCGTATTACCAATATTACCATATGTTACTTATTCAATCGATTTTTAATATGAGCAGGCCATTAATAACCTTTATTTTAATTTTTATACTTGTTGGCTGCGAAACCCAGGTGCCATTTGAACTGCCTGTTATTGAACCCAAGCTTGTAATTAACTCAGTTTTTAGTGCCGATAGTTTATTTAAAATTAACATTACAGCAAGTAAGCCTAATAATAGTAAAGATTTTTATTTACAACAAAAATTCGATTATGTACAAAATGCTGAAATATTTGTAACACAAAACAATGTGCTGTATAGCGATTTTGAATATAAAGAAAATGGATTTTATGTTTCAAAATCGTTTATACCAAAAACAGAGTCTAAATGTGAGTTAAAAGTTAGTGCAAAAGGTTATAAAACAGTGCAGGCTCAAAGTAGTATTCCATATAAAATAAAAATAGACAGTTTTTATTATTCGTATATAAGCCACCCTGATATAGGAGATAACATACTAAAAATTAACCTTATATGGAACGACCCACCCGATGAAAATTACTATTATATACTTGCAAGCTTAAAACACTCAACAAAAGCCTATGCTAAAAAATCGCCCGATATTTTTTTGAGAAATCATCCAATATTTGGAGACTGGTCTTTACGGACATCAAAAAATTTGCTGGTTTTTAACGACAATACTTTTAATGGAAAAAAGTATAATTTCGAGTTCTTTGTTGGCAATAGGAACAATACTTTTGGTTCAAATACCTATACTTTTTATTTGTGCCATATTAGCAAAAATTTTTACCAATGGGCCGAAAGTATTGGAAGATATTTTGAACAGAATAGTTTTTTTGATGAGCCCGTGGTGGTTTATAATAATATTGAAGACGGGATAGGAGTTTTTGCCGGTTATAATATGTCGTCCGACTCATTGTCGTTTAACGGTTTTTAGAAAGGATGTACAAATGGAAACTTAAATTAGTAAATATTATAAACTGATAATGTTTTAAACACATTGTATAATTATTATTGATACCTTATTTAAATAGAACGAACACGTTAAGTTATGTTCTTTTTTACTAAAAGTATTTTTTAAAGAACTAAAAAAAACCCTCATTAGGAGCGGCAACTCTTTATTTGAGGGCATTTGTAAAATATTAACACACAAAATTAAACAAAATGAAACAAAAATTTTATATTTCTTATGCTTTATTGATATTATGCTTGCTAAATTCATGTGAGAATAAATTTAAGGAACAAGTATTTGAATCTGAAATAGTAGCTACTGATGAGCCTTTGCTGCAAGAAGTAATAAGAGACCAAATGATAGAAGAATTATCAAAAGTTGTTGCTCTTTCATTGAACGATTGTAGTGTACGTCAAATGCTGTACAATGAACTTTTAAAACAATTTACGCATGATTTTGATATTTTATACAAATTTGTTGTTAACAAAGAAGTAAAAACCGTAGATGGAACAATTAAATATGGGGCTTATTTACATAAAATAGCAAGTGAAAACGGCCTTAGCCTAACTACTCTTGATAATAACTATAATGAATTTCAAAACCTTCAAATATCTGCCCCTTCATTTTTCGATAAATGGAACCCTGATAGTTTTATTCCGAATGTAATTAGCTTACCTGTTAATTATAACGAGGGAAGTGGAATTGTTTTAAGTTCATATACTTCAGATAATGATAAATTATTAATTACCGAAGAGGAAGTTGTTGGCTCAAAAAAGCCTTTCTTAGTGGTTCGACAATCTGAAAGGATTGACCCAACAGGTATGGTAAGGGTTGATATTAATAATTTTGTTTTACCAACGAATTTTAGGACATTAACAGCCGAGCAGGCGTATGAAATTTCGAATAGTAATACAAATAATTATAAAACAACGAATGGAATTATCAATAATTCAATTATTGAGATAGTTCCAGATAAAGATTTCTCGAAAACAAATTGTTTAGATTCGGTTAAAATTATAAAAAACTTTCTTCAAAGCAGTAAGGGCATAAATGATGGCTTGAGTTTTGAAACAAATCAATTAAAAGCCTCTTGTTTAACATATCCGTTAAAACCAACTGATGTTATTGCGATACCAGAAAAATCAAAAACGATTAAAATTAATTGGAATGCAAACGAATCAAACACGAATTATGAAATATACCGCTCTTCTACTGTAATTAAAAAAAGAGTGGGGTTTCCACCTATTTATCTGGAAAGAGTATGGGAGAAAATAGCTTTTATTGATAATGTATCAGGCAGTCTGCAACCAACTTATTATTTCGATTATAATTCAAAATTTTTATGTGGTGATAATGTTA
>CAZJCR010000262.1:0-4916 GCA_964544385.1 uncultured Bacteroidales bacterium | reverse complement strand
TAAATAAGGCTTTTATAATTTGTTGCGCCATTTTTGGATTCTCTTTTAACCTGCGGGTGCAGTAGCCAAACCAATGTGAGCCATAAGGTACATAAACCCTTAAACGGTGTCCTTTATCAACTATACTTTGCCGTAAATCGGGTGTTACACCGTAAAGCATCTGAAACTCGTACATATTTTTATTAACATTATACTTTTCAATTAGGTTTAATGCACTGTCAACTAATTGTTTGTCGTGTGTTGCTATACCAACATAAATGTTATTTTGTAACATAAATTCAAGGTTTTTAATATAACTGGCATTTATATCATCGTGTTTTTTAAACGATATTTGTGCCGGCTCAATATAAATGCCTTTACAAAGCCTAAAATTCAGTGGTTTGTTGCTTGTATGAATGTCCAATAAATTGTTTACATCGGTAAATGTGCGTTTTAAATAAGCCTGTACCACCATTCCAACATTTGCAGGAAATTCGGTTTTAAGTTTTCGGTATAAAACAATGGTATTATCGGTACAACCCGAGTCTTCCATATCGATACGAATAAAGTTATTGTATTTTGCTGCTTGTTTAACAATATCGCGAATGTGGTTGTAACAAACATCAGGGTCAATTAACAACCCAAACATAGTTGGTTTTACCGAGTAGTTGCCTATTAAGTTTTCTCTTTCAATAGTATCGATAAGATTTAAATACTCGTCGCGGTTTTGCTGTGCCTCGCTAAGGTTTTTAATAAACTCGCCCAAAATATCAAAAGTAACCATTATACCGTTTTGGTTAAGCTTACGCGATACTTTTATTGCACTATCAATTGTAATGCCGGCAATGTATCTTTTTGAGAAAACCCAAACAAGCTTTTTGGGCATTAATGGTAGCAAGGCTACTATAAGTTTATTAAACATAGTTTTAAATATTAGTTGTTAACCTTTAATTTAAAATTAGGTCCAAAACATTTTAAAAACTATGTTATTATTCCAATGTAATAACTGATAAAATTCAATCTTTTTTTAACTTAAGTTGAGCGGTTGGAGCTATGTGAACAAACGCTTTACTTAGGTATAAGTTACTATTTCCATGCATTATTGTCGAGTTGCGAAAACATGCGGTGTTTGCGCAAAAAGAAATCGAGCACTATACTTTTATTATAAATGTGGTTAATTTTTGTAACAGTACGCATTGCATTAATTTGCCTGCGTTTGTTGCGCATAACATTTATTTTTTTGTAAAAGTTAAAGTGGGCTTTAAATACGGCAGTAAAAAAATGCCATTTACCTTGTAACAGGTAAACAAATGCCGATGCCCCGTCAAATAACATGCGTATAAACAAAACAACCCTAAAGCGTTGCCTTGGTAAGTTTTTATATAGTAAAAACAGGTTGTTGCGGTAATTAAGGTAAAGCTTTCGCGGATTATTATTTGGTAAAGTGCCCCCGCCAACATGGTAAACTGTCGACAGTGGTACATACATTATTTTGTAGCCACAGTTTTTCATTCGCCAACAAAGGTCAATTTCTTCCATGTGGGCAAAAAAGTCGCTGTCGAGCCCGCCCATTTCTTTATAAACGTTTGCCCTTACAAACATGCAAGCACCAGTAGCCCAAAAAATTTCGGTAGTGTTGTTATATTGGCCGTTATCGGTTTCAATTTGGTTTAAAATTCGCCCTCTGCAAAAAGGGTAACCAAATTTATCGATAAAACCACCTGCAGCTCCTGCATACTCAAAACTATTTTTGTTGTGCCATGCTAATAGTTTTGGCATACAGGCTGCAATTGAGCTGTCGGTGTCCATAATATTAATAACTGGTGTAATCCAGTTTGGGGTAACTTCAACATCTGAATTTAGTAAAACAAAGTATTGCGCATCAATAATTGCTAATGCTTTGTTGTATCCGCCAGTAAACCCATAATTAGTGTCAAAAACCAATATTTTTACCGATGGTGCGTTTGCTTTTATCCAATCAATACTTCCGTCGGTTGAGCCATTGTCGGCAACCCAAACCTGGGTTTCGGGGGTTTGGGTATTTGTAACAACATTTAGTAAAAACCGTTCCAAAAAATTTTTTCCGTTCCAGTTTAATATTACTACTGCTGTTTTAACTGTATCCATTATATAAATGTTTTGGCCAAAAATACTCTTTTTAACAATTTTTAAAACATAATTTTAGCTTTATTGCGCAATAAATACTATAATTATTATGGTTTACTGTATGTGTTAATTGTTTTTTCAATGGCACGCTGGCAAACCGCGCAAAAACCATTAGCAGCGTTCGATTTCATACGGCAATCTTGTACCGGGCTGTAAATACCTTTTTCAACATAACCACCTCCCTCAAAAACACCTATCGTGTTTTCGTATTTTTTGTTACGTGGCGTGGGTATTGGTGTGTTTTTACTTATCATATCGGCCCATTTTTGTGAAAAATTTACAAGTGTAGTTATGTTAGGTTCCCATGGCTCAACGGTAAAACTGTAAAAATCGTTGTATGCAACCTCCGACGCGTAATACTCGTCGGCTAAACCTGCAAAACTGTGGCCAAATTCGTGTATCGCAACTTTCTCCGACAAGGCATGGTTACTGGTTGATATTGCATAATAATTGTAAAACCCTCCGCCTCCGTATATGTCGGAGTTAACTAAAATAAAAATATGGTCGTAGGGTACAACTGCTGCAATGTTATGAATATTTTTTAAGTCGGTGGTGGCTAAATAACGTTCAATATCAAAAATATAGAATGTTGAGTTTAGCACAGTATTGGCATAAATATGTTTGCCGGGCAGGTCGGTGCCCGATTGTTGCGATACTGATGCTACAGCATAAATGTTAAATTTTTGCGCGTGCTTATTAAACGGTGGTATAGTTGTAAAATAGTCCCAAATACGTTTTACATCGCTGTTAAATTTTTCAATTTCAGTATTGGTATATCCTTCGGCAATAAATGCAATGTCAACGGCATTATGCGGGTTGCGGTTGCCCGATATTTGGGTGTATTCAATGTCGGGTTTTTGTTCGTTTAATATAAAGTAATTATTTGGGTTAATGTATGTGGTGCCTATTTCAATGTATTGTCCGGTTTGTATCTGGCGTTTCTCGAGTTCAAATTTTATAGTGTTTTTTGGTAACGGACATAAGTTGGTATGATAATAACTTTGTAAGCGTTGTTTTGCATCGATAGTGGTTTGCCACTCGTTAAAAAGCGAGCTGTAGCCGTGGCTGTATAATAAATTGTTTGTAGCCGAGTCGTAAATATTGTACCGGTAATTGCCCATAATAGTTTTTTGGGCGCATATAGTATCGGTACGTCCGGCCCATGTTTTTGTTTTTTTTATTTGCTCAAATATAATTTGCTCGCTAAGGTTATTGCCACTAAGCAGGTAATCAATGCGTAAGGTTGAGTCGGTAAAATAACTGTCGAATGATAAATTTTGTGCCTGTAATGCAATTGTTGACATTATCGATAGCATACAACCGGCTGCTAATAAGTTTTTCATTAACGTAAATTTTATATTATTAGTATTATATAATAGCCTAAATATAACTGTATTATGTTGTTTGCATAATTTTTTACAAATATTTACATATTACTATATATTATGACAAGCTAAAAATAGAGTTTTTTTTACATATAAATTACTACAAACGTTATTTGGTTTTATAACATATGTAATAAACTGCGCGTTGAGCCTATATATTACTGTAATCAACTGTTATATAAGTTAATTGGTTAAAGAAAAGCAGACAAGAGTTTTACTTAAGGTTAACCCCGATGTAGAGTTTGTACGTTTCACTAACCAAGTGTATTGAAATACTTACAAAATCTAAATCGATTAAGCGATTAGCTTAATTTGGGATTTAATAAATTTTCAAATTATATTGGTTGTTTAAATTTTGGGGTTTTTATAGGCTTTTGCAAAATCAATATGGTTAATTAATTATACAAATGCCAATTAATAGCTATTGCCAATAAGTAATTAGGCAATAGCTAATGCTATAATATTCTTATAAATTGTCTTTAGCAATTAAATTAAAAGGAATATCAACCCTTTCGGCATAAATTTCGCCTGCCTCCTGCATGTCTTCATCGTCTTCGCGGAACATCCAGTTAATTTCAACATTGTGGCCGCTTTTTTTAATAACCTCAAACCGTTTCATAATATCGAGCAATATTTTTGAACTCGAGGTATTAAAATACATCATCATAAAATCAACTTTTGTATCGTTATTTGGCTCGTACGAGTATTGGTCGAGCCACTGCAACACGGGGTTGTAAAAGGTAATAGGGTTCTCGGGCAACGATTTGCCTGCAAACCTAAAAGTATTTGTCCGTTTGTCTAAAATAATTTCAGGGGTTTCAGCTCCACTTTCAATTACCAATGCATCCATATAAATTGTTTTAGCCAAAAATACGACTAAATGTATATTTGAAACAAGTATTTATTACACATTTTATAATTTTATAAAACTAAAACCTAAGTAGAGCGGTTTTAGCAAAGCAAGTATGTACATTTTTTATGAATAACAACAATGCCGAGTTTGTTGTTTCACAATAAATAAGCTAAGTTAAATGCTTACACAACCTAAATCGATTGAGCCAATAGCTCAATTTGGGTTTTAGTGGTAAAAAAAATTTTACAAAATTATACCGGTATGTTGGCTATAATGCTAAAAAAGACACTGCAAAAATTGAAAGTCTGTGATTAAATTCCGATTTTTGTAAAAAATGATTTAAAAATAAAGCTTGATAAGTATGAGTTAAAATCGGGAGAACAGCTTGAGGTTTTTGAGTTTGTTAGTATTGGACAAAAAGGAAAAATTCCTAAGATTGTACAATTTACCCCGACTAACTACAAAGACTTGTACAATTTGGGCTTTGGAGACAAAAACATTGAGACTGGAGAAATTGATGATACAGTAATTTC
>CAZJCR010000261.1:0-4943 GCA_964544385.1 uncultured Bacteroidales bacterium | reverse complement strand
ATTTAGTTACTATTTGGTCAATAACACGCGGAAAATGTTGGTACTCTAAAGCATGAACTTTTGCAGCAACCTGTTCGGCGGTATCGGTTTTTAAAACTTCGCACGTGTCTTGAAATATTATTTGCCCCTGGTCGTAATTACTATTAACATAATGAATTGTTATGCCGGTTTTTGTTTCGGCATTAGCAACAACAGCTTTATGAACGTTGTTGCCGTACATGCCTTTACCACCATATTTAGGAAGTAAGGCCGGGTGTATGTTTATTATTTTATTGTTGTAAGCTTGTAAAATATTATCGGGCACAAGCCATAAAAACCCGGCTAAAACTATTAACCCGATATTGTTATTTGTTAGTGCATCGATAATAATACTTGTGTTATAAAACTGGTTACGATTAAAAACCAGGCATGGTATGTTTAATTTTTTTGCCCGTTCAATAACGTAAGCGTTGGGGTTATTGCACAAAATTAAACTAATTTGAACCTGCTGGTTGTTTTTAAAATAGTTGGCAATATTCTCAACGTTTGTCCCCGACCCCGAGGCAAATAAAGCAATTTTACAAGGCATAATAATTTTTTTTGTTTATATATCGATAGTTTTTCCGGTTTTTTGCTCAACTTTTTGTTTTAACCCATCAAAATTCAAGCTATTAAAAACCGATGGTGCAAATTTAGATATTGGGTTGTAAAAAAGGCTGTCGTGTTTTAATTGTGGGCTAAAAAAATTAAAGTTCCAGTTTAAAGTATTTAGTATTACAAGTAAAATACTTACAATAAATGCAGTTTTAAGTACCGAAAAAGCTGCGCCAAAAACTTTGTTCACAAAACCTAACGCGCTCATTTCGGCAATACCTTCGAGTGCTTTTGCTATTAGGTTTACCCCAATAACAACTATAATAAATACGCCTGCAAAAGCTATCCAGGTAATAATTTTTTCGTCGGTATGTATAAAGGTTTTTAGCCAGCCAGCCATTAACGACGAAAATTTAATTGCGCCCCAAACGCCTAACAACAAAGCTGCCAGCGATGCTGCCGATGCAATAATACCTTTTGAATAACCGCGATAAGCTGAAAAAGCTAATAGAAGGATTATTACCAAGTCGAAAATATTTGTTGACATAATTAATTGTTTTTTATTTGAGCGTTCAAATGTAATAATTAGTGTGTAACAAAAAAACGGGTTATTTTTTATGAGCACCGTCGCAAAAAGGTTTATTATCCGATTTTGCGCAACGGCATAAATAAACTTTGCCTGTTTGGCTTATTTCATTTCCATCGATATTTATTAAAACATAAGGGCCGTCGATTACTAAAGGGCCATTGCTAATTGTGGTAACAGTAGTTTTATTGGGTGTGTCCATTTTGTTAAAAGTTATATGGGTCGGGGCTAAAACCTTTTTTGTTGTGGGTTCCGTCGCAATAAGGTTGGTTTTGCGACATTCCGCAGCGGCAAAACGATGCAATAGTGTTAATTTGTTTTTGTGTGTTGTCGGGGTTAATTAGTGTAAAGGCTCCATTTGCCAGTATTGGGCCGTTGCGCATTATTTTAAACTCGGGTTTTGGTATTTGGCTATATTTTGGAGGGTTGTTTTTTGTTTGCATTTTTTCGCCTTTGCTTGAGTATTCAAAAGTAAGAGCATCGGTTGGGCAACGTTCAACAATATCAATTATTTGTTTGGTATCGGCTTTCGACAAGTCAATCCATGGGCGGCGTGCGGGGTCAAAAACATCGTGCAGTTCGCGAAAGCAAATGCCGGCATGTACGCACTCTGTTGGGTCCCAATAAACTGTAATTTCGCCATTAGTATAGCTACGTTTTTCTTTATCTAACATAAATATTGTTGTTTTAAAAAGCGGCCATAATAAGGTTTATATCCTGAAAAGGCATTTTAAATTTATTGGCAATGCTTTGTTTAGTTAAAATGCCGTTGTAAATGTATATGCCTGAGCGTACTCCAGGGTGTTGACGTACCATTTGGTTAATGCCGCCGGTTTCGGCCAGTTCAATAATTATTTGACCCAAAATGTTGCTTAATGCGTACGAGGCTGTGCGGGCAACCCTTGACGGGATATTTGGCACGCAATAGTGTATTACGCCGTGTTTATGAAAAACGGGTTCGTTAAAGCTTGTTATCTGGCTTGTTTCAAAACAACCGCCGTAATCAATCATAAGGTCGATAATTACCGAGAATGGTTTCATTTGTTGAATTGCATCTTCGGAAACCAAAAAAGTTCGTTTTTCGTTCTCGAGAGGTATTGCGCCAATAACAACGTCGGCCGAGCGCAGGGCTTTTGCCAGTACTCGTGGCTGTAATACCGATGTAAATATGCGCGTTCCAAGTTTGTCTTGCAGGTTACGAAGTTTGTTAATCGACAGGTCGAAAACTTTAACCACAGCCCCTAATCCTAAAGCAGTTCGGGCAGCATATTCGCCAGCCGTTCCGGCTCCTAAAATAACAACGTCGGTTGGGCTAATTCCGCTAATTCCGCCAAGCATTTCGCCTTTTCCGTTGTTGGCATTACTAAGGTATTCGGCAGCAATGAGCACCGATGTTGTGCCGCTAATTTCGCTCATGCTTTGTACTATTGGCAAAATTTGCTCGCGGGCATCTTTATAAAACTCGTAACCTAATGCAGTAATACGTTTGTTGAGTAAAAGTTGAATATACTCGCGGCTTTGTGTCGACATTTGGAACGAGCTAAAAATTACCTGTTTACCGGGCATCATGTTAATTTCGTCGATGTTTGGGGGTGCTACTTTTAAAATTACATCGCAATTAAAAATGTCGGGGCGGTTAGGGGTTAAAATTCCGCCAAGCGATGTGTACATAAGGTCGGTAAAACGGGCGTTGTCGCCGGCACCTTTTTCAACAAAAACCTGATGTCCGCTGTTTACAAGCATCTCGACAGCATGTGGTGCAAGAGCTACGCGGTTTTCGTCGGTAGCAAGTTCTTTAGCTACGCCTATTTTAAGATGTTTTTTGCGGTTGGTAATTTCAAGTTTTTCTTCTTGTGGCATTAAGCTCTCTTTTCCGAGCTGGAACGATTGGTTTTGCGACGGTTCCATCATAATAACAAAAAGTTTATAGTTTTATTTGCGCCGGTGTTTTTAATTATATTTATCGATGTCATAGTAGCAAGTATTTTACGAAGTTAATAAAACTGTTTGTTTATTTTAAACAGTATTATTTATAATTTTTTGGTTGGGGTGTTTAATGATAAGTAATAAGCAAAAATATGGAACTATTTTGCAGGGTAAATAGCCACAGATACCAAATGGCAAAAGTAAGCAAAGCCTTATAATTGTTTGATAGATTTGCAAAACCAGTTAGCGGGTTGTGGCTAAAATCAAAACTTTATTTTGTATTATTTCTCGATTAAATAATGACAAAAATTAAACATATAAGATGTTGTCGGCCATTTTCCGGTTTAGGCAAAGTGAATTAAATCATTTTATAAAGCGTAATTGTTTTAAAAAACTACTTTCCTACTCACAAATGTTTTATCAATTTTAAACCTTACTATAAATACTCCTTTTTGTTCATTTATAAATATTGACCCTGTGTTTTCATTGGTTTCAAATACTTTAATCTTTTGTCCAAGCATTGAAAACACCTCAACCTGGTATGAGCATCTTTCATTTTGGTTATTAATATGGTATATTATTGATTTAGTTGATGCATCATAAAACAAATGGAGTATTGGCTGAAGCCCTTTGTTGCTTTGAATTGATGTGGCATTAAAAAGGGCGTTGACAATTGCTTGTGAAAACAGAGGACCGATGGCTTGGTTGGCTGCGGTATTTGGGTGGGAATCATCACCATTGTGGTCTCCTTCATAATTATACTTTAAACTATATTGAAAACCTTGCTCAGGGTTTTCCGATTGTTCAGCAGCATAACCAAAAAAATCAAAAACCAACACGTTGCTATGGCTTTTACCATCCTCAGTAAGCCAGGTGTTTTTAACCCAATCGACAAACTGGCCAGCTAATTGAGCCTGAGCTGCATATGTAGCGTTGCGGTGTAACGGGGCTAAAGTCCAAACCATAAATTTATTGTTGGGATACTTGTCGAATTTGTTTAATAATGCCCGATATTGCAATTTGTAATTATTAAGGGTCTTTTCTGATGAAGAAACATCACCAATGCCTGAGTCGTTGCTTATAGCGGCACCGGGGAAACAATGTTTAAAAATAACGAGTTCATAATTTTGGCACAACTGATCGAGGCATTGAATATTGGCCTGTGAATTATCACACGATCCATCAACCCATAATTTCCAAAAATCGTAAGGGTAGTTTTCCCAACCCCAAGGGTCATTGGGATATGCAAATTCAGTAACCGAAAAATTAGTGCCATTGGCTGAATTATAGTCTGTAATCCATTGTTCAACGCCACCCTCGCTATATACAGCCCCACCTGTAGAGTGGTGGAGAAAAATGGCTCGATTGTTTTGTGCCTTAACAACTATAACCGATACAATCATCAATAATGTAAAAATAGTGGTTTTCATATTCATTTAGTTTTTGATTATCAATAATTTACAACTACTAAAAGATGTTAAAGGTTGGTTAATGGTTGCAGATACTATTGGTTTATTGATGGCTGATTTAATTTGTTTATTAAAATTGTCAATTTAACTAATTATTAGTTTTAAGGTTTTGAACTATAGTTTCGAAAATTGGCTTTCTGAACCCTAAATGGCTCATCGAAGCTAAAACAAAATATCCAAATGTTTACCTTCCTGGTATGCCTTAAGCATCGACAAGCTAAGCAAACAGGGATAACTCCTTTTTACAAAGTTATACTTACTTTTATAAGAGTCTGTATTCATATTTTTGTAAATAAATGGTTTTTTTTACCTGAGCGTTTAATGGCTTTAATACCAAAACATTTTACCTTTTATTTCCGATTTTATACAAATTTGTTGATTTTTAGAAA
>CAZJCR010000260.1:0-5073 GCA_964544385.1 uncultured Bacteroidales bacterium | reverse complement strand
GTAATTGAAAACATTATGAGCGGAGCCGAAAACATTGCCGATGCCAGTATGCAAATGAGCGCAACATCGCAACAAATATCGCAGGGGGCTTCGGAGCAGGCATCGTCAACCGAAGAGGTTAGCTCGTCGATGGAAGAGATGACCAGCAACATTATGCAAAATACCGACAACGCCCTGCAAACCGAAAAAATATCGAACACCGCGCTCGATGGAGTTAATACCGTTGGTGCAAAAGCCGGTAAAAGTTTAGTGTCGATTAAAGAGATAGCCCAAAAAATAACCATAATTAACGATATTGCTTTCCAAACAAACATACTGGCACTTAATGCAGCAGTTGAGGCCGCCCGCGCCGGCGAGCATGGCAAAGGTTTTGCCGTTGTGGCCGCCGAGGTGCGCAAGCTTGCCGAACGTAGCAAAATTGCCGCCGACGAAATTGGAATACAGTCGAAAAGTAGTGTCGATGTTACCGAAGAGTCGGGCGCATTAGTAAACAGCCTTGTTCCCGAAATTGAAAAAACTGCACGCCTTGTTCAGGAAATTGCTGCTGCATCGCAAGAGCAAAACCGTGGTGCCGACCAAATAAATATTGCTATTCAACAACTTAACATGGTTACACAACAAAATGCAGCTGCATCTGAAGAACTGGCCTCGGCATCGGAAGAACTTGCCGGGCAGGCCGAACAGTTGAAAGAAACCGTGTCGTATTTTAATTTGGGCTACACTGGCAATGCCAAACAAAAAAAGACAAGCCAAATACAAAAAACACAGCAAAAACATAATGTAAAACAGGTTGCAACAAGTAGCAAAGCTAATGCTGGAACTAAACTAAACATGTTTACCGAAAAACACTCCGACAACGATTTTGAAAAATTCAGCTAACAATTGAATTAATAATAAAAAGCACTTTGGTAATTTTTTTAGCCGGTCCCTTAAATCAGCTTAAAATTATCGGGTAAAACTTAAACACAGATTGCACTAACGTTAACAAAAAGTGCAGTTTGTGTTTTTGTTTTTATTGCATGTTTTTTTTTGTTAGGTATATTTTTGTTGATTTTAATTTTATTGTTAATTTTGATTGTATTTAAGTAACTATATTAATAACTAAAATGAGCAGTTTTAAATAATGAATAACCAATTAAAACTAAACAACCTGTTTACAGGCACATTAATATTTTCGATAGTTATTTTATTAAATGGTTGTTTAAGCATAAACAAATTATATGTTCAACCCGATGTTGTTAACAATTCGAAAAACGTGATACATAATTTTGAATATATCGATTTTTATTTAACCAGTTCTAATCCACTATATTCGGCTAACCATACCTTTGTAAAACAAATATTTAAAAATGGGCAAACGCTTTACAAACTATACGATGTTTTATCGCTTAACAGCAATAGCTTTACGGTTGACAATAATGTTTACATAATTATCGATAATCAACCTTTTAAGCTCAACCCCGAGAGCAAAGAGCACGATTATATTAAAAGTATAACTGCCAACGAAAGCGAAGTTGCAACATCAGACTCGACAGTAGTTAAAGTGGTTACCGGTTATACCGAGACAGGTAAAAAAGTAACCCGTTTTACTTACACTTTGCCACAAAATATTGTTGATAAAATTGCCATGGCAAAAACCGTTTCGTTTCAATATTACTCGGGGCCACATGTAATTACCACAAAAATAAAAAAGCGTAATCTTAAAAAACTTAAAAAACTTATCGATATAAATTATTAAAAACTATTATTATTATGTTATGTAGTGTTACACTTAGTAATAAAAACAGCCAATAGCTAAAAAAAATTAAATTATTTATATGGTTTTATTTGAATTTGTAAAATATAATATATATTTGTGCCACAATTAAACAAACAGAGTAGATGAATACCCGTTTTAACTTTACATCGTTTTATTATTTTTATTTCTTTAGAAGTAAAGCGGGGTTGTTGTGTATTTAATCGATAAATAAAATATATGAGCCCCGCCAAAAAGCGGGGTTTTTTTTTTAATGTTATGGACGACAAAAAAATTAAAGTACGCGAACCAAAAAAGGTAGCTATACAAGGGGTTTTAGGGGCTTTTCACGAAATTGCGGCAAGGCGTTTTTTTAATAATCACGATATTATTATTATTCCTTGCGACACCTTTGAGCAAATTGCATCGGCAATAAGCAACAACGAAATTGACTATGGTGTAATGGCTATCGAAAATACTGTAGCTGGCAGTTTATTGCCAAATTACAATTTGCTGCGCGAGCACCCTGTAAAGATAATAGGCGAGGAGTACTTGCGCGTAAAACAAAACCTTATGGCATTGCCGGGCCAGTCAATATCGGACCTTACCGAGGTACACTCGCATTACATGGCAATTGCACAAACAAGGCAGTTTTTTAAACAGTTTCCCGATATTAAGCTTGTCGAATCGGTTGATACGGCTTTGAGCGCGCGTAAAATTTTCGAAAAACAATTGGTTGGTAAAGGTGCTATTGCAAGCGAACTGGCTGCTAAAATATACAACCTCGAAATTTTGGCCGAAGGTATCGAAACTAATAAACGAAATTACACACGTTTTTTAATAATTACACATAACAATAATACCGACGATTTAGCTATTAAACCCAGCAAATCGTCGTTTTGCTTTAGCTTACCACATAAACAGGGCAGCCTGTCGCAGGTTTTAAGCGTACTGGCTTTTTACGATATGAATTTAACAAAAATACAAAGTCTGCCAATTATAGGTAAAGAGTTCCGTTACTTTTTTTACGTCGATGTTTCGTTCGACGATTATACCCGATACCAACAAAGCATTTCGGCTATTATGCCATTAGTAGTCGATTTTCAAATGTTAGGCGAGTACAAATATGCTATCGAATCGCTTGAGAGTATACATAACCAATAATTTTTTGCAAAATATTTTATGATAACACCAGCAAACCGTACCAACTTAGTTAGCGAATACTATTTCTCGATGAAGTTGAAAGAAATAGCCGAAATGAACAGCCAAGGCAAAAATGTTATAAACTTAGGTATTGGCAACCCCGATATGCCTGCACCGCAACCCGCTATTGATGAGCTTTGCAAAGCAGCTCAAACATTGGGCAACAACGGGTATCAAAGTTACGTGGGCTTGCCTGAATTACGAAACGCCTTTGCCTATTGGTACAAAACATTTTATCGTGTAACGCTCGATGCAAATACACAAATACTACCATTAATGGGCTCAAAAGAGGGCATTATGCACGTGTCGATGGCATTTTTAAACCCCGGCGACAAAGTGTTAATACCAAACCCGGGATACCCTACATACAGGTCGAATACGTTAATGGTTGGTGCTCAAATAGTTGAATACAACCTTACACAGGAGTCGAATTGGGAACCCAATTTTGATGAACTCGAACAAACCGACCTTACCGGGGTTAAACTAATGTGGGTTAATTATCCTAACATGCCAACCGGGCAACCTGCAACCTATAACTTATATCAAAAACTTATAAATTTTGGTAAAAAATACAACATACTTATTTGTAACGACAATCCTTACAGTTTTATACTTAACGATAACCCAATAAGTATTTTAGAGGTTGATGGTGCCAATGAGGTAGCAATTGAACTTAACTCGCTTAGCAAAGCCCATAACATGGCAGGTTTTAGGGTAGGTATGGTAGCCGGTAACAGCCGTTTTATAAGCTATATACTTAAAATGAAAAGTAATATCGACAGCGGAATGTACAAACCCTTACAACATGCTGCAATAGCAGCATTACACATTGACACAAACTGGTACAAAAATTTAAACGAACAATATAAAATCCGCCGTCAATATATTTGGCAAATATTCGACCTTATAGGTGCAACATACAACAAAAACCAAATGGGCTTGTTTGTTTGGGCACGCATACCCGATAGCTATACCGATGCTAAACAGTTGGCCGATAACTTTTTATATAAAGCCAACGTGTTTGTTACACCCGGTTCAATATTTGGATCGAATGGCGACAGGTACGCGCGAATATCGTTATGCTGCCCTGTCGAAGTTTTAAAAGAGGCTATTGAGCGCATTAAAGCAATTTTATAACACAATTGTATTAATTATATGATAATTACAGTAATTGGTTTAGGTTTAATTGGCGGTTCATCGTCAATCGATTTACGTAAACGCCAGTTTGCAACACATATTATTGGTGTCGACAACGATAAAGTGAATGCCAGCGCGGCACTTAATATTGGTATTGTTGACGAACTTTGCGAGTTTGAACAAGCAGTTGAGCGAGCCGAATTAATTATTTTGGCTGTTCCGGTTGATGCAGCAGTAAAACTTTTGCCACGTATACTCGATATTGTTGATAAACAAATTGTTACCGACATGTGCTCAACCAAAAGCCATTTGGCCGAGATGGTTAAATACCACCCAAAACGTAAACAATATGTGGCATCGCACCCAATGGCCGGCACCGAGTTTTCGGGCCCATGGGCTGCTATTTCGGGTATGTTCGACGGTAAAGCAGCTATTATGTGCGACACCGAGGAGAGCGACATTAGGGCAATTGCACTTATTAAACGTATGTACGAGGTACTTAACATGCGTATAATTTATATGAACAGTACAAACCACGACGTGCATACTGCTTACATTTCACACATTTCGCACATAAGCTCGTTTGCACTTGCTTTAACTGTTTTAGAAAAAGAGCGTAACGAAAAACATATTTTCGACCTGGCCAGCGGTGGTTTCGACTCAACAGTAAGGCTTGCAAAAAGCTCGGCCGACATGTGGGCACCTATTTTTAGCCAAAACCGCGACAATATTTTAACAGTATTAGATACTTACATCGATAAACTTAAAGAGTTTAGAAGCCTTATCGATAATGGCGACATTGATAATTTAAAATCGCTGGTTAAAGAGTCGAACCGAATAAAGCGTGTGTTAAAATAATATATTATAAAAACATATAGAACAGCATTATACATGTTTTTAAATGAAACATTCATGATAAGGAAATTTATCACGCACGAAACCAGATAAACCGGGGCAAGCAATCTGGCCTTTAAAAATCAAATTATAAACAGATGAAA
>CAZJCR010000259.1:0-5082 GCA_964544385.1 uncultured Bacteroidales bacterium | reverse complement strand
AACCATGCGTATCAAGGGCATTTTTTGCTGCATCAATAAGTTTAGTATTGTTCGACAGGCCTAAATAATTATTGGCACAAAAATTTAAAACGGTTTGCCCGCTGCTTATTTTTATAACTGCATCTTGCGGCGACACAATTACACGCTCATTTTTATATAACCCCGAGTCGGCAATTTTTGCAAGCTCGCCACGTAAATATTCTTTAAATTGTTGGTACATATCGGTTAATTTTAAAATGTAAAATTAATTATTTGAAACTATTTACAACTTAAATATTTTATGATTTGAAGCATAAACCAAACATGCTATTTATTAGTATTGGTTTAAATTAGATAAGCTACATTTACTTAAACCTAAGTAAAAATAAACTAATAAAAAAACAACTCAATTGGGTTTAATACAATTGCAAAACTAACATACATAATTTGTAACCTACATAATATTAAATGATATGGAAACAATGAAAGCCCTTGTTAAAACTAAACCCGAAAAAGGAATTTGGATGGCCGAAGTGCCTATACCACAAATTGGACCTAACGATGTTTTAATTAAAATAAAAAAAACCGCCATATGTGGCACCGATTTACATATTTATAAATGGGACGATTGGGCTCAAAAAACCATTAAGCCCGGCACTATAATAGGACACGAATATGTTGGGCATGTTGCCCGCGTTGGCAGCGAGGTACAAGAATTTAAAGAGGGCGACCGTGTAACCGGCGAAGGGCATATTGCCTGCGGCCATTGCCGAAATTGCCGCCGTGGCCGCCAGCATATTTGCGAAACAACAGTAGGTATTGGTGTTAATATTGATGGGGCTTTTGCCGAATATGTAAAAGTGCCCGAAAATAATGTTATGCGTATTAACTCAAAAATTCCCGACGAAATTGTTTCGATAATGGACCCATTTGGCAATGCTACACATACCGCATTGTCGTTTCCTATTATTGGCGAAGATGTACTTGTAACTGGTGCCGGGCTAATTGGCAGCATGGCAATTGCAGTTGCGCGATTTGCCGGCGCGCGTTATGTTTTTGCTACCGAAACCAGCAGCTACCGTGCAAATTTGGCAAAAGCTATGGGTGCTACACGGGTTATTAATCCACTACACGAAAACTTAAGGCAGGCTATGGACGAAAAAAAAATGCGCGGTTTCGACATCGGGCTCGAGTGCTCAGGTTCGCCGGTGGCTTTTAACCAGTTGGTTGAGCATATGTACAATTCGGGTAAAATTGCGCTCCTTGGTTTATTGCCACAATCGACACAAGCCGACTGGAACAAAATAATTTTTAAAGGGCTTACCCTTAAAGGTATATATGGCCGCGAAATGTTCGAAACCTGGTACCATATGGAACAAATGCTAATGTCGGGCCTCGATATTTCGCCCATGATTACTCATCGTTTTAATATCGACGATTTTCAAAAAGGTTTCGATATTATGGAGACAGGCAATTGTGGAAAAGTTATTTTAAACTGGGATTAACCGGCTTTTGCTATAGGTATTTATTAATAAGTTTTAAAAGTACGGTCGAGTTTATTGGTTTCGATATATAATCGGTAAACCCGTTTCGCAAAATTTGCTGTATCTCGCTGGCAAAAGCATAAGCTGTTTGTGCAATTACCGGCATAGTATAGTTTTTGTTACGTAGTAATAATAAGGCATCAACACCATTCATTACCGGCATTTTTATATCCATTAAAATAAGTTTAACATCGGGGGTTTTGTCAAGTATTTCAATTACCTGCGCTCCATTAGCTGCATGTAAAACAGTTGCCTTATATTTGCTTAACAAGCGTTCAATAAAAATAAAATTAGCTTCGTCGTCTTCGGCTACCAATATTGTTACCCCGCTAAGGTCGGTTTGTTTTTTTTCAGTATTATTATTGCTAATTTGGTTTACCAATGCGCCGGCAGGGTTATGGTCGATAGCGGCTGTAAAATAAAAAGCAGCTCCTTTGCCTAATTCCGACTCAACCTTTATTTGACCGCCCAATAAGTTTACAATTTTTTGTACTATCGATAAGCCTAAACCTGTACCGCTATATAGTTTGCTAATATCGTCCTCAATTTTACGGAAACGTTCAAAAATAGCGTTATGATACCTTTTGTCGATACCAATACCTGTATCTTTAACATAAAACTCAACAAAATTATCATCTTTAACATAGCAACCAACCTCAATAAACCCCTGTCGGGTAAATTTAATTGCATTGTTAATTAGCACGGCAAAAACCTGGTTAACCCTTATTTGGTCGGTTATTATCGATATATTGTTAAGCGTACTGTCAAAATTTGTTCTGAACTCAATTTTTTTGTCAAAGCTAAAAAGTATTTTAGTTGCCTCAACATCGTAAATATTTTTTATTGATTGTAAAAAAACCGACAATTGTAATGATGATTTATATATTTCGAATTGTCCCGATTCAATTTTCGAGAAATCGATAATGTCGTGAATAAGGCCAAGTAGTAGTTGGCTGTTAACCTGTATTACGTTTTTAATATTGTCGCGTTCGTTGTCCGATATAAGCCCTTCGGAGAGCAGGTTGCTAAACCCGATAATTGAGTTTAGTGGTGTGCGTATCTCGTGGCTCATGTTTGTAAGGAACGATGTTTTTAGCCTGTCGCTCTCTTCGGCTTTGTCTTTTGCAATTATTAGTTCGTGTGTACGTTGTTCAACCAGCTCTTCGAGTTGCGAACGATGTATTTTGAGTTCCTCGTAGGCTTGTTCTATCTGTTCTTTTTGTTTTTCGAGTTTTTGTTTTTGCTCATAAATTTCATTTCCTTTTGCCTGCAATTCCTCCGACTGTGTGGTAATCTCCTCGTTTTGAGCCGATATGCGCAGGTTTTTGTCAATAAGTTCGTCGTTAAGTTTTATTAGCTCTTGCGTGCGCTTTTGAACCATTTTTTCGAGTAACGATTTTTGTTGCAGGTAAATTTGTTGTTGCCTAAACAGGTACATAACAATAATACCACCAATAAGTAAAAATAAAATTATCCTAAACAACCATGTTTTATAAAACGGGGGCAACACAACAACCTCAACCTGTGCGCCGGTGTAGTTCCATTTGTTGTCGTTGTTCGATGCTATAACTTTAAACACATATTTGCCCGGGCTTAAATTAGTGTACGATGCTTCGCGTTTATTGCCGGCCATTACCCAATCGGCGTCAAAACCCTCGAGTTTATATTTAAACTGGTTTTTTTCGCGTGCTATATAATTTATTGCAACGTACTCAAAAGTTATAAAGTTTTGGTTATGTTTTAACGTTATTAAACTGGTATTTAATATGTTGCGTGTTAATATTTTTGTATTGTCGTTAACAATTACTTTGTTATTAAAAAGTTTAAAGTTTGTTAAATACACTAAAGGTACAGTTTCGTTATCGTGAATATCGTCGGGGTTAAAAATAGTAAGGCCTGTTTCGCCTCCAATTGCAATGTTGCCATTGTTAAGTTTACAGCCCGATTGTTCCCAAAAATATTCGTCCTGAATATTGTCGAACTTGTTATAATTTCGAAAAGCTGCCCTAAGTACCATATTAATAGTATCATAATCGTAAACTAATCGCGACAGACCAACACCTGTGGTTATCCATAGTTCGCCGGGTTTATTTTCGAGTATCCCTTTTATTTGGTTGCTTGGCAGGCCATGTTTGTCGTAAAGGTGATGGAATATGTTATTGTTGCGGTCGAACATGTCGAGCCCGTAGTTAGTGCCAATCCAAAGGTTTTGGTTACCATCTTCGAAAACTGTGTTTACAAAATTATTGCAAAGGCTGTTTGTGTCGTTTGCCTGGTTAAAGTAATTTGTAAAAATATTAGTTTTTGGGTCGAGCCCCGATAACCCCGACGGGGTTGCAACCCAAATATAGTTTTTATGGTCAATAATTAAATGGAATGCGTAATCGTCGGCAAGTGTTGTGGCAATATTGTTAAAATCGCGTTTAAGCTGCGTGTATTGGCCGGTATTAATGTTGTATTTTATTATTCCGTTACCGTGTGCAACTATCCACAAGTTATTGTTTTTATCTTCGGCAATTGACCTTACATCGCGGCTAATAACATTTGT
Organism: uncultured Bacteroidales bacterium; assembly: GCA_964544385.1. GTDB lineage: Bacteria > Bacteroidota > Bacteroidia > Bacteroidales > SZUA-534 > CAZJCR01. Next base: position 1,011 of record CAZJCR010000259.1, on the reverse strand, counting down.
TTTATCATTATCGTAAAATACAACTGGTGTAAAGTTATTAGTTAGCGGGTTATATTTTTTAAGGGTACTAACATATGTGCCAACCCAAATTTGGTTTTTGCTGTCTTCAAAAATTGAATGTACCGAACCCGCCCCAAGGCTATTATCGGGGTTGTTGGGGTTTGGCATAAAAAGCTGTTTTTTATTGTTTTTAAATTCAACCACATTAACCCCGGTGTTAAACGATCCTATCCAAATACGGCTTTCGTGATCCTGCATTATTGTTTTTATGTTTTCAACATCGAGTGTCAAGCTTGCCGAGTATTGGTTATAATTATAAAAGGGTTTTCCTTTTATCGACAAATTAATGCCTCCCTGGTATGTTCCAAGCCAAATATTGCCTTGCCTGTCTTGAAATGTTGTAGTAACCCCAAACGATTTTAACCCGTTAGGGTTATCTTTTTGATAACGATACGCGGTGTAGGTATTATCGGTTTTATCGTATAAAAACAAGCCGTCGGTTGTCGATACATAAAAAAGTCCGTCGGAAGGTTTATAAATATCGTAAACAAAATATGTTTGTTCAAAATTATGTTGGAGCAAATGTACTTGCATTGTACTTTTTAGCACGTAAAATATTCGGCCTAATGTGGTTCCTATCCATATTGTGTCGCCCTCTTCAAAAATTGTGTTTACTTTGTTAATGGGCAAAACCTGGTTATTTGTAATGCATTGGTTAAAATGTGTAATAGCCCCATTTTTTTTGTTGTACGCATAAAGGCCGTTGTCGCCGCCGAGCCAAAAAATATCGTTTTTATCGATTAAAAAGTCGCGAATACTTACAAAATTATTGGTATCGGGTATAAACTTTTGGGTTACCATGTTAAACTCGAAAAGCGAGCCCAGTTCAACTGTAACAAACAATTGTTTTGTGGTATTTTCGGCAATACCGGTAACGCGGTTTGCTGTATTAATTTGTATTTGCAACGGGTCGGGAATTACTGTTGTAAAATTCTCGGGGTCGGGGTTGTA
>CAZJCR010000258.1:0-5143 GCA_964544385.1 uncultured Bacteroidales bacterium | reverse complement strand
ATTAATGTAATACCAAACACACATACCCCTTTTAAAACATACGATTTTTATAACCCTAACGCACTTAACTTTAACAACAGCGTGTCGGCAATTATACAAGATAATAATAAGAATTTATGGGTGGGATTTGATGGCGATGGTATTAAAATTATTGATAAAACCAGGACACAAATTAAACACTACCTGCCCGGTATGCCAAACGCGCCATTTGTTAACGATAAAGCAATAATATCGTTTATGCTCGACAAAAACAATAACATGTGGATAGGTTCGTACCTTGAGGGTATTACAGTATATAATTTAGACACAAAAAGGATAAGAAAATACAAGTCGTCGGCAAAACCAAACTCAATTAGCAACGACTATATAACCACCATATTACAAGACTCGCGCAACAATATTTGGATTGGCACTAACGGCGGCGGCCTTAATTTATACAACCCAAAAACCGATGGGTTTTTAAAATACTCGCAGCGCGACAGTTCAACAACAAACCGGCCTGTAAACGACTGGATTATTACCCTGATGGAGGACAACAATAACCGTATTTGGATAGGCACCTTTTGGGGCCTAAGTATTTTTGACCCTATAACCGGCCAGTTTATTAACTATATTAACGAATATAATTTACCCGGAAACATAAGCAACAACGTTATTTACAGCCTTTATGAGTCGTCGAAAAACGAAATTTGGATAGGTACCCGCGAAGGACTTAACAAGTTTATTCCCGAAAAAAATTCTTTTATATCGTACAATATTTCCGACGGGCTGCCCGGCAACATGGTATTTGCCATACACGAAGACAACAATGCTACCCTTTGGCTTAGCACTAACAGAGGGCTGTGCAATTTTAACCCTGTAACTTTACAAACAACAAATTACTACCAGTCGGACGGCTTACAAAGCAACGAGTTTAACCGCAACGCATCATACAAAGCTAAAAATGGCGAGCTGTTTTTTGGCGGTGTTGACGGGCTTAGCTTTTTTAACCCCGACAGCCTAAACTTTAATTACGACATTCCTAAACCTGTTATTACACAGTTCCGTATTTTTAACTCGAATATTAACCCAAATATACCATACGGAAACCGCGTTGTTTTGTCGAAACCTGTTGCTATTTGCGATACTATTATTATTAAAGAAAAAGACAAGTTGATAACCTTTGATATAGCAGCTCTTGACTTTAGCTTGCCCGAAAAAACCAACTACCGCTGTATGCTCGAAGGTTTTGAAACCGATTGGCGGCAATTTGACTATAAACAAAGGCGCGTTACATATACAAACCTTGATGCCGGAACATATAATTTTAAAATTAAAGCATCGAGCATTAACAACAAATGGGACAATAATTATAAAAGCATAATACTTATTGTTGAACCCCCATTTTACAAAACCTGGTGGGCTTTTGCTATTTACTATGTTATTATATTAACTACCATTTATGGCCTTTGGCAATTTTTAATGCACAGGTTACGGCTTAAAAACCAAATACGTATTGAACGCATTGAACATGAAAAAGAAAACGAACTTAACCAAACCAAATTACGCTTTTTTACTAACATATCGCACGATTTTAGAACGCCTATTACACTTATTGTCGGGCCACTCGAAAAAATGATAAACGACCGTACCTTGCCTAAAAAATACCGCGATACTTTTAACCTTATGCTTAAAAATGCCAACAGGCTGTTACGTATGGTAAACCAAATTATGGATATTCGAAAAATTGAAAGCGGTAACATGAAAGTTAAAGCCGAAAAAGCCGATTTAATTCCTTTTTTGGCCGATATTTATAACTCGTTTAAACAATACGCCGAACAAAAAAAAATAAACCTGTTTTTCGAAACTTCAGAACAATCGCTCGTTTGTTGGTTCGACCCCGATAAAATTGATAAAATTGTTTTTAACCTATTATCGAACGCGTTTAAATTTACCCAGGCAAACGGCTCAATTAACCTTATTTGCCGGGTTATTGGTGCCGGTACAACAAAAACTGTTAGCATTATTGTTAAAGACACCGGTATTGGCATACCAGCCGCCGAACACGATAAAATTTTTCAACGTTTTTACCAGACTAACCAAGCCAACCACGCCCACTCATTAGGTTCGGGCGTTGGTTTATCGTTATCGAAAAGCCTTGCCGAGATACATCACGGTAACCTGACATTTGAGTCGCAAGAACACACCGGTACAACATTTGAGCTCACTATACCAATAAACGAAGATGCTTACACCGAAACCGAGAAAATTACGCCCGAAACAACCGGTGTCGAAAAATACATGCACCTGTCGCCCGAAACGGTTCTGGACCCGCAGAATATTATTGACCAAACTGCCGATAACAACCCAAATAAAGCCACAATATTAATTGTTGAAGATAATTACGACCTTAGGCAATATATTAAGAATGAACTTATTAGTTTATATTCTATACTTGAAGCCGAAAATGGTAAAATAGGTTTCCAAATAGCCGTTGAAACCATGCCCGACCTTGTAATTAGCGACGTAATGATGCCCGAAATGGACGGTCTTGAGCTTTGTTCGATGCTTAAATCGAATATTATTACAAACCACATACCGGTTATTTTATTAACAGCAAAAGTAAACATTGAGCACCGCATAGCCGGTATTGAGCGCGGTGCCGACAGCTATATACCTAAACCATTCCACCCCGACCATCTTAAAATACGTGCACAAAAATTACTTGAGTTGCGCAATACCTTGAAAGCAAAATATTCGGGGCAGGTTAACCTTGCCGAATCGCCAATACCGGTTATTAACGAAGAGGATAAATATTTGTCGGAAATTACTAACTATATATTGTCACACTTAGACCAATCGGACCTAAATATTGAAATACTTTGTAAAGACTTAGGCATAAGCCGTGCTAATTTATACCGCAAGATTAAACTACTTACCGGAAAATCGCCAACCGAGTTTGTGCGTATAATAAGGTTAAACGAGGCTGCAAGGTTATTGCTAAACAAAGAGAAAACTATTTCGGAGGTTTGTTATGCCGTTGGTTTTAATTCGCCATCATATTTTTCAATAAGCTTTAAAGACCATTTTAGCATAACACCCACCGAATATGTTAAACGTGTTGAAAACGGTTAATTACTCCTTAACAGGGTATAAATCCCATTCGTACTCGTAATCAAAATTGCTTTTTGTTTTAATCTCTTGTTGAAAATAAAAAACCTGTTCGGGTTGTCGTAGTTCTAAAAAATTACCAGTATCCCATTTTTTGTTTCCATTACTGTCGTAAAAAAGTTTAAAAATATACTGAACGGGTTCCATATGTTCAAAATTAATAACAGTGTCGCCGGCAATATAGGTTTCTTTAATAATGTTTTCTTTCGAGTCGAGCAATTGCAAAACACTTTGTTCTAAAACACCTTTAATGGCAAGTTTTATTGTACTGTACGACTCAAGTCCTCGAGTTTTAATTTTGTATTTAACAGTATCGTTTGTGTTGTTATAAATATCGGTAAAAGCTCCGGGGTATAGTTCCAATTTAAAATTTTCGTTGTCGAGTTTGTCAAACTCAAAGTAATATTTACGCATACTGTTGGTGTCGGCAATTACCTTGTATATAACCGGTTTTTCAATTGTATCGTCAATAACTTTTACAAGTTTAATTTTATTTATGTCGAAACTTTTTATGGGGAACCGTGTATCTAAATTAACATTATTGTCTTGGTTAAAGCTTGTGCTCGCGTTCGATAAAATTTTTAATTCCGATGGTGGTGGGGTTGTATCAACAACAATTTCGTCGGGTTTATCGCTAAAAAATCCGGCAAGGCCACCCCTCTTTTGGTTTTCATTATTATTGTTGCTTTTGTCGGCTTTAGGTTTATAAATAAGGCGTATGGTATCGGTACGCAGGTAAGGGTTGTTTACCGAGTCGGGCATGGTATAATCAATAGCAAATAATAAAGTGTCGCGGTTATATAAAGTGCTGTCGGTTATCCAAAAAATAAGTGAATCGTTTTTGGCTAATTTTTCGTGTATAAACCAGTTTTTTTTAATAGGTAAGGTATCAACAATTTTAATGTTAAACATAGAATCGACATTGCTGTTAAAAGCAAAAATTATTTGCTGCCGCTCGGGTCTTAAGCTTTGTTTATAATATTGTTTTTGAAAAAATTCGGTAAACAAAAACATGTTAATATTACCAAGAGTTGTAACCCATTTACCGTGTTCAACCAACGAGTCGCGATAAATAGTGTCGTTTAGGTTATTGGTAATTTTGTCGATAACTTTAAAAGTGTCGGTAACTGTTGTATACTGGTAACCAGCTGTAAAAGCTGTATCGATAAAGGCTATCGATTCGTTTGGCAAATCGAACAATAAATTATTGTTCATATCGTTTAAGGCAAACAGGTAATATGGTTTGTTTTTAAAGTTACTTATCATAAAATTACCGTCTTTATCGGTTTTAGCCACATAGTCGGGCAGGGTTTTACGAGGAATTGTATCGTTAAAATTTGAATACAGCATAACTTTTAAGCCTTTTTCGGTTTTAAAATTAAAAGCATCACGCAAAGTGCCCGAAATATACATTGAGTCGAAAACAGGCCCGGTACTAAACTCGAACTGGAAATTAGTTAACGGGTTACCCTCGTTTAAATCGACAATTGCATCGTAAAAGTTAATATTATAAGTAGTGCTGTCTTTTAGTTGGTTATTTAAATCGATAATTAAATATTTACCTCGTTGTTTTAACTTGGGTTTTTCGGGTAGCGGTGGCGATATTAAAAGCTCCTGTGTTACATTTTTAAGTGTAATATATTCGTCAAAAAGTATCGATATTTGTTTTTGCTTAAAGTTTGTTGAGTAGTTTACCGGCTTACTTTGCAGTGCTACCGGTGGTGCTGTGTCTTTAGGGCCGCCTGTTGGCGAGCCCTGCCTTGCGCAACTTTGTATAAGTATTACTAATGTTATATATATTATAACTGTTGCAAATAAATTATATATCTTAAAATTTGCCATCGTATATATTTGTTATCAATTTAACTTTCAAAAGTAGCAAAAAACATGCATCAACAAAAAAGTGTATTTTTTACTTAACGCAAATTGAGCAATTCACTCAATCGATTTAGATTTTGTAAGTATTTCACTACACTTGGTTAGTGAAATACAA
>CAZJCR010000257.1:0-5147 GCA_964544385.1 uncultured Bacteroidales bacterium | reverse complement strand
ATTAAGCGAATCACAATTTGGGTAATTAATAAACCGGCATTAAATATGTGAATTGGTATTTGTTAATAGAGTATTAAGAAATAAAAAATGACAAAAAAAAAGCTGTCAATAATTAATATCGACAGCTTTTAAGAATATAATTATTATATAAATATCTTATAAAACTCTTACATTGGTAGCAACCGGGCCTTTTTGACCATCACGTATTTCAAATTCTACATCTTGGCCTTCGTTAAGAACACTGTTGTTATTTGGTAAGCCTGAACGGTGAACAAAAATATCTTTACCGTTATCCATTGCTATAAAACCAAAACCCTTGGTTTGGTTGTACCATTTTACTTTTCCGGTTTCCATAATTAATTTTAGTTGCGACCGTTAAAAGTTGTTGGCCTTGGTTTAGCTTCATTTACAACCATACTGCGTTGTCCTAGTTCTGCGCCGTTAAGGCTTTCGATGGCTTTTAAGCCGTCTTCACGGTCATCCATTTCAACAAAGGCAAAACCTTTGCTACGACCTGTTAATTTGTCTTTAATAATTTTAACAGAGTTAACTGTTCCATAATTTTCGAATGCTTCCGATAATTCTTCTTCACGAATTCTGTAATTCAGATTTCCTACAAAAATGTTCATAATATTTAAAAAAATTTAGTTTATGATTATAAGAGACGGCTATAATCATACATTTTTTTAATTTGAACGACTGTAACACGGCTTTTAAAATCTATGCAAAGTAAATACTAATTTTGAAAGCTGCAAAAAATACTTTCAACTTTAGCTATAAGTTTTAATTTATTTTTTTAGCGCAAATCAATTTCGCCATATTGGCAATCAATATTTATTGTACGGTTGTACGGTGGCTGGCCGTTTGAGCCGTATATTTTCTCAGTTTGGCCATTTCTGTTTTTATTTATAGTACTTAGGTTATTGTGTTTAATATTGCCATATTCGCACACTAAATCAACTATATAACTTGTATTTATTGGAGCTGCAAATTTTACATTGCCAAATTTGCTTTTACTTTCAATGGTTTCAAACTCGTTATTAACCTCATTAACCCTTATATTTCCATAGCTTGTTTCCGATTTTAACGTAGTTTTTAAGGTGTTTATTTTTATGTCGGAATACTTGCCGTTTATGGCAATGTTGTTTATTGTTTCAATATCTAAATCGTCGTAGGCTATTTTTGCAGCCATGTTAATTGCCTGGTTAATCTTTATTTTTGAGTATTTGCTCGATAATATTATCGATTGTGCATTATTTACCGATAGTTTTGAGTACGATACAAGTATTTTGGAGCGGTTAATGTTTTTTATATCGGAGTTATCGCAATACGACAGGTCAACGGTGCTGTATGGTTTTTGTCCATCGGTAAAATTGTTGGCTGTTAATGAACCGTACATAACATTAATATTGTATTTTCCGGTAAGTTCGTTAATATTTACCTGCCCGTATTTGTTTGTTAAGTCAATGTTTATGTAGGCTGGCATTAAAACATAATAGTTAATTTCAAAACTGGCATGTTTTTCCGAAATATCGTCAATATTAGTTATAGCATAAATAATGTCGTTTTCTTTTTTAATATCGATAGTTATTTGGTCAAAAATACGATCGGCTTTATTTTGTGATGCCGTTTTAACAATAATTTCGGCTTCAATAGTTATTTTATTATCGTTAGAGTTTTCAATTTGTATGCGCCCGAATTTATTCGAAATAACAAATTTGTCGGTTTTTGAAACATCAAAAACCTGGTTGAATTTTTTGGTAAAAGGTTCCTGGCCAGCTACATTTAGTGTAATAATGGCTAAAATTGCAAATATTTTAAATTTCAATGTTTTCATTGCTATTGGTTTTAATTTGTTGTAAGTTATCAAGGTCGTTAATAATACGGTTCAAAATTTCGATTTTCATTTTATAGTGGCTTACCATAGCTTGGATAATTCTTGGGTCGTCGGGCATAGCCTTAAGGTCGTCTTGCATTTTTAAGTAAAGTTTGTCCATTTGTGTAAGTTCATCAACCAATAATTGTTTTTGCTCGTTGTTTAGCAAATGTTGCATGTTGTTAATAGTCGATACTTGTTGGTTAACTAAACGTAAGTAGTAATCTTGAGTTTGGTAAAACTCGCTGTTGCCTTTGGTAATTTTTATTACTTTATTTATAGTATGTTCGGCTATATATAGCCCCGAAAGGGCGCAAAGCAATACTATTGATGCAATTTTAAGATACGATTTTACTGTAAACTTTTTGGGTTTACAAGCATTGTCGAACATTAGTTTTTGTTTAAACCTTTCAAAATGTCCGTCATCGGGTTCAATACAATCGAATTGCTGTCTGTTAATTTTTATTATTTTATTTAGTTGGTCCATACATTTGATTTTTTTTCGTTCAATAAACTTTGTAACCTTTTGCGTGCGCGCGAGTATCCGGTGCGCACAGCAGCGTTGCTCATGCCTGTTATTTCTGATATTTCGTCGTGGTCGTATCCTTCAAAAAGATGAAGTGTAATTAATGTGCGATAATTAACAGGTAAACTATCGACAGCTTTTTTAATTTGTTCAACCATTTGTGAGTTTTCCTTTGGTTCAATGGTATAAATATCATTATCAATAATATTGCAGTTAATATCATTAATCTCTTCGGTAAAAATTCTTCGTTTTTTTAGCTCGTCGAGCGAGCGGTTAATAACAATTTTTTTTAGCCAGGCACCAAAACTAACCTCTTCTTTATAGGTATCAATTTTATTAAAAGCCGACAAAAAGGCCTCTTGCATAATATCTTCGGCCTCGTGTTTATTGTTTAATAATCGTAAACTTGTATTAAACATAGCCTTATAGTAAAGTTTATAAATCTCGAACTGAGCTTTAGTATTACCTTTGCGACATTCGTTTATAAGCTTTTGGTGTATGTTATTATATTTGTTTTCCACTTTTTAAGTATTTCGCGGTATAATGACGAATGTTTTTTTTACTTGTAGCAGTTAATTTAATTTATTTAGGAAAATATTAAGCACATTTTTTTATGTTTATTTGAATATTAATTTTTAAAATGTGAAACAGTTAGTTTTAATACGCCACTCGTATGCCGAAGCTGGCAATAATTATGGTAGTGATTTTGACCGCGATTTAACCGATATGGGCATGCAGTATGCAGTAAGACAGGCTCAAAAACTTATAGGATACATTCCAAATATCGATATTTTTATATCGGGGCAGGCTAACCGGGCAAAACAAACTACCCAAATTTTTATTGACACATGCTTTAAAAACAGTAATATACAATTTACTGGTTTTTTGTATCATGATTATACAACCCAAAAGTTTGTTGATTTTTTAAAAAATACCGACAATAATAATAAAACTATTGCTATTGTTGGCCATAACCCAAATTTGTCGACAGTTGCCTACAGGCTTTGCAACAGTTTTAATATGGTTTTGGCTCCTTGCAACATTGTTATTTTGGGTTTTGATATCGATAATTGGGAAAAATTGCAGGTTGGTGGGGGTAATTTGCTTAAAATTATTTAATTTATGATAAAATTATTGGTAAAAACAACAGTGTAGTTATAACATATAATTAAATTAACCAACAAATAAAAAACAAATAAAACATGAAAAAGCTGGTTACAATTATAAAAAAGCTGTTAATCGATAGCAAAACATTTGTAGTTAGTGGTATTTGGCGCGTAAATATGCATGATTTACCATGGTATAAATTGATAGTAATAAAATTGTTACGTGTTTTTATACTTGCTTACCGTGGTTTTAACGAGAATAAAGTTAATTTGAGGGCATCGGCACTTACGTATTTTTCAATTTTATCGGTAGTGCCAATTATTGCAATGGCATTTGGCGTTGCTAAAGGCTTTGGTTTTGAGCAAAAAATGCAACAATTACTACACGAAAGTTTAAAAGGGCAGGAAGATATTGCCGAATGGTTAATCGATTTTTCGAGTAATATGTTAAATAGTGTTCAGGGAGGTTTAATTTTTGGTATTAGTTTGGTGTTTTTGTTATGGACAGTAATGAATGTTTTAAGCAATATTGAAAGTTCGTTTAATAATATATGGCAGGTTAAACAATCGCGGGTTTTGTTCCGTAAGTTTAGCGACTATTTTTCGATAATGTTTGTTGCTCCAATTTTAATAATTGTGTCGAGTAGCTCGCAGGTATTTATTATCGAAACAGTTGACCGCGTTAGTAACGAAATTGCTTTTATTGGCTATGTTGGCCCCGTATTACAATTTTTTGTTAAATTAGTTCCTTACATTTTGGTTTGGATGCTCTTTACTTTTATTTACATGGTAATGCCAAATACAAAAGTTAAATTTAGTTCGGCACTTTTGGCCGGGGTAATTGCCGGAACAGCTTTCCAGGTATTACAATGGGGTTATATCCACTTTCAAATCGGGGTTTCGCGTTACAACACTATATACGGTAGTTTTGCCGCGTTGCCATTGTTTTTGGTTTGGCTTAATTACAGTTGGCTTATTGTATTGTTTGGTGCCGAAATATCGTTCTCGGCTCAAAACCATTATCGTTACGAGTTTGAAACCGATATTAAAAATATGAACATTAGCAGTAAACAATTGGCAACTATATATTTGTTAGGTTATATTATAAGTAATTTTGAGTTGGGCAACGCCCCGTTAACAGCTCAACAAATTTCGAAATATTTGAAAATGCCGGTAAGGTTTGTATTACAGCTTATATACGAGCTTGTTGATTGCGATATTTTAGCCGAAACTCCGGGCAAAGAATTAAAAATGCCAGCATTTTTACCAGCAAAAAGTATTCAGTCAATGTCAATATTTCATGTAATTGATAAATTGAATAACGTTGGGCTCGATTTTAGTTTTGTTAACAATAATGACCAGGCACTTGCCGATATCAAAAAACGGATTGACTCGCTTAACAAACTGGTATTTAACTCGGAAAATAATGTATTGCTTAGTAGTATTAGTTATAAACATGATTAATTATAATAATACATTAAATGAGCGGTTAAAGCATAGCAAATAAACGCTTACATAGGCATAACCCCCATTTAGAGTTTGTTGTGTTTCACTAACTAAGTGTAGTTAAATACTTACAAAATCTAAATTGATTGAGCCAATCGCTCAATTTTGGTAATAACCTTTTGTTTTTTGGGTT
>CAZJCR010000256.1:0-5251 GCA_964544385.1 uncultured Bacteroidales bacterium | reverse complement strand
CCTGGTAAGTTTTAAATCTCTTGCCATTGTAAAATTTCTTGTCTTTAAATTGTTTTAGAAGCGGAAATGCGAGAAAGCTTTGTTAGCCTCGGCCATACGGTGAGTATCTTCTTTCTTTTTAAAAGCTCCACCTTCTTCGTTAAAAGCGGCAACAATTTCGGCCGATAGTTTTTCAGCCATCGAACGGCCACTACGTTTACGAGCGAATAAAATCATTGATTTCATGCTCATCGATACTTTACGCGATTCACGTATCTCTTGTGGTATTTGGAATGTAGCACCACCTACCCTGCGGCTGCGTACCTCAACTTGGGGAGTAACATTAATGAGGGCTTTTTTCCAGATATCGAGTGCTGAAAGTTCATTGTCTTTCATTTTAGCACCTACCATCTCTAAAGCATCATAAAAGATATTGTAAGACACGTTTTTTTTGCCGTCTTCCATCAAATTATTTACAAAACGAGTTACCTGAACATCGTTAAATTTGGGGTCTGGAAGCAGAATTCGCTTTTTTGGTTTCGACTTTCTCATTGCTTTATTCTAATAAATTCATTATTTTTTCTTAGGCCTTTTGGCACCATATTTTGAGCGACGTTGAGTTCTGCCTTCAACACCCGATGTATCTAAAGCACCACGAACAATGTGATAACGCACACCTGGAAGGTCTTTAACCCTGCCACCACGTATTAAAACAATAGAGTGTTCCTGCAAGTTATGTCCCTCGCCGGGTATATATGCATTAACCTCTTTTTGGTTAGTTAAACGTACCCTTGCTACTTTACGCATAGCCGAGTTTGGTTTTTTTGGTGTTGTAGTGTAAACACGTACACAAACACCCCGCCTTTGGGGACATGAGTCCAAAGCCGGTGATTTACTTTTCCTGATAAGATCGGTTCTACCCTTTCTTACTAACTGCTGTATCGTTGGCATATTATCTAATTATATTACATTTTACTCTACAAAATCGGTTCGCAAAGGTAAAATAATTTTCTTTTAATTCAACAAGTGGGTATAAATATTTTAATTTTTATATAAAAAAGTGTTTTTTAAGCATTTATAACCACAATCAGTATTTATTTATTAAACAATTATTGCAACCAGGTTAGGCTGTATAATTATACCCAAATTGAGCTAATGGCTCAATCGATTTAGATTTTGTATGTATTTCACTACACATAGTTAGTGAAATACAACAAACTCTACATCGGGGTTAACCCTAAGTAAAACGTTTGTTCGCATAGCTCCAACCGCTCAACTTAGGTTATAATTGGTTTGCTGTAATAAAATATTGCCTATATAATAATAGGTGTAAAAAAATTGTTGCCGTACAATTGATTGTAGTGTGATTTGCATGTTGTTAAATAATTATTAATTTTGAGAGCCTTTGAATTGGCTTATATAATTATGCAAACGATTGTTTAATTTAAAAAAGGAATTATGAAAGTATATCAACCAAATGAAATCAGGAACATTGCCTTAATTGGTAGTGCCGGCTCCGGGAAAACCACCCTTGCAGAATCGATGTTGTTTGAAGCAGGGGTGATAAATCGCCGTGGTGAAGTTGAGAACCATAACACCGTTTCGGATTATTATCCTATTGAACAAGAACAGGAGCGTTCGGTATTTTCGACAGTTCTTCATTGCGAATTTAACAACAAAAAACTTAATATAATAGATACCCCCGGGTTAGACGATTTTTCGGGAGGTGCTATTTCAGCCTTATCGGTAACCGATGCAGCTATTATGGTAATAAATGCTGTACAGGGTATTGAAGTTGGAACACGAATAATATCGAGGCACACAAAAAGAATGGACACCCCATTATTAATTGCAATAAACCAACTTGACCAAGATAAAGCTAATTACGAAAAAACTATTGAAGATATTAAAGCTTTTTATGGTAATAAAGCTGTTTTGGTACAGTTCCCGATAAACCCTGGTAATGGCTTTAACGCTATTATTGATGTGCTTAAAATGAAACTATATAAATGGGGACCAAACGGGGGCACCCCCGAAGTATCAGAGATTCCGGCCGAGCACCGCGACCATGCCGACGAGCTGCATAACACCCTTGTTGAAGCTGCAGCCGAGAACGATGAAAACCTTATGGAATTGTTTTTTAACGAGGGCTCATTAAGCGAAGACCAAATGCGCGAAGGTATCCGTAAAGGAATTATGCAACGCGGGCTTTATCCGGTTTTTTGCGTCAGCGGTAAAAAAGATATGGGTATTAGGCGTATGATGGAATTTGTTGGCAATGTTGCCCCAAGCCCCGAATTAATGCCCGGAGCTGTTGATGTAACAGGTAAAGAGATTAAATGCGACCCGGCCGGAAAAACCTCGCTGTTTATTTTTAAAACATCGGTTGAAGAGCATATTGGCGAGGTACTTTATTTTAAAGTAATGTCGGGGAAGGTTGCCGAGGGAATGGATCTTATAAATATAAAACGAGGTAATAAAGAACGCGTTTCGCAAATTTTTGCCGTTGCCGGTAAAAACCGCATGAAACTACCCGAGATGTTTGCTGGTGATATTGGCGCGTTGGTTAAGCTAAAAGAAACACGGACAAACCACACCTTAGCCGAAAAAGATATGGAAGCATTTCCACCAGTTAGTTTCCCGGCACCAAAATATCGTACAGCTATTAAAGCCAAAAACGAATCGGAAGATGAAAAACTTGGCGAATTACTTAACCGCATGCACGAAGAAGACCCAACTTTAATTATTGAATACTCGAAAGAACTTAAACAAATTATTGTACATGGACAAGGCGAATTCCACCTTAACTCGATGAAATGGAGGCTAACAAATATATTTAAAATTGAAACCGATTTTTTTGCCCCAAAAATACCATACCGCGAGACTATAACAAAACCTGCACAAGCCGATTACAGGCATAAAAAGCAATCGGGGGGCTCGGGGCAATTTGGCGAAGTACACATGATAATTGAACCATATACAGAGGGCTTGGCTGACAATAACACTTTTAAAATTAACGGTAAAGAGTTTGTTTTGTCGTTACGTGGCAAAGAAGAACATGCACTGCCTTGGGGCGGAAAACTTGTTTTTTACAACTGTATTGTTGGTGGCAGTATTGATGGCAGGTTTATGCCAGCTATATTAAAAGGTATAATGGAAAAGATGGAAGAAGGACCACTGACAGGTTCGTATGCCCGCGATATTAAAGTTTTTGTTTACGATGGCAAAATGCACCCGGTTGACTCGAACGAAATATCGTTTAAACTTGCCGGAAGAAACGCTTTTAGCACTGCCTTTAAACAAGCATCACCAAAAATTATGGAGCCTGTTTACGAGGTTGAGATTTTAGTGCCATCGGAATACATGGGCGACGTAATGAGCGATTTACAAGGCCGAAGGGCTATTATTGCAGGTATGAGCAGCGAATCGGGGTACGAAAAAATTACTGCCCGTGTACCGTTAGCCGAACTTAACAAATATTCAACATCGCTTAGCTCGATAACTTCGGGTAGCGCAACTTACACAATGAAATTTGTTGAATATGCCCAAGTTCCGGGCGACGAGCAAGAAAAGCTGCTTAAAGCTTATGAAAAAGAAACTGCTGATGTTGAATAATAAAAAAACGCCTTTATGGCGTTTTTTTTATTCCTTATATACAAGCCACGCAACTATTGTTTTTTTGATATTTAATATTTTTAATGTACGTTTAAACAATTTTAAACTACTTACAACATAATTAACACATAATTACATGGAAAAGTCAGTTTTACCAATAACAAAAATGATTAATACCCTACGGATAATTTACGTGTTACTAATTGCTGGTATTTTATTGTTTGCATCAATAGCTTACTACATGATAAAACCCGATGTAAACACAACAATTGAACGCGGGTTAATGAACCTTTACTATTTATTTATGGGCATTGTGTCGCTTTTAGCTTTAGTTACCGGCGAAATTATTGGTAATAAAATGTTAAAAAAAGCACATACCATAACAATTTTACCACATAAATTTAAACTATACCTTAACTCAAAAATTATAAAATACACGCTTTACGAGGGAGCTTGCTTTTTAGGTATGTTACTATACATATATTCAGGCAGCATAAGCTTTATGGTATTAACATCGTTTATTTTTGGCATTTTAGTTTTAAGTTTTCCGTGCATGATAAAAGTTGCCGATGAATTACGCTTGCCACCCGACCAACTTAAATAAAACAATAAAGTATTTATTAGCCAAACTAAATTTTTAAATATCTAAAAATTGTTTTCATCAATAACATTGCCGGGGCTAAATACTACAATTAATAATATTGTTTGTAATTTTTTTAAATACACGCCCAACACCCCAATAAATTTTACACATACCCAATTTTGGATATTTTTTTTTATTGTTTTTATTATTTTTTGTTTTGTTTACAAAAAACATGCGGCGCGTAATTTATGGCTTTTTGTTACCAGTTTGTTTTTTTATTACAAAGCCAGTGGCGAATTTTTTTTACTTATTATTTTATCGATAATTACAAATTATTTTTTTGGAAAAGTAATATATAAAGCCAAAACCACACTACATAAAAAAATTTGGCTAACAACAGCTATAACTTACAACTTGGGGTGGCTATGTTATTATAAATACCCGTATTTTATTGTAGGTATTATAAATAGCCTTTTTGATACCAATATAATTACTGCCGACATTATTTTGGACAACTTTAATAAACTTACAGGCAGTAGTTTTAATGCATCTGAAATAATTTTGCCAGTAGGCATATCGTTTTATACTTTCCAAATAATTAGCTACTTAGTCGATTTGTATCGACAAAAGGTTAAACCTGTTAAAAATATTGCCGATTTTGGTTTTTATGTAACATTTTTCCCGCAGCTAATAGCAGGCCCTATTGTAAGGGCGGCGGCATTTGTGCCACAAATGTACAGTAAATACAATGTTAGCAAACTTGAAATTGCACAAGCCCTGTTTTTTATCTTAAACGGGCTAATAAAAAAAATTGTGATAGCCGATTATATATCGGTAAATTTTGTTGACAGGGTATTTGACAATCCGGCAATGTACAGCGGTGCCGAAAATATTTTGGCAGTTTATGGCTACTCGTTACAAATATACTGCGATTTTTCGGGCTATACCGATATTGCAATAGGGCTCGCTCTAATTTTAGGATTTAGGCTGCCAATAAATTTTAACTCGCCATACAAAGCCACAAGCATTACAAATTTTTGGCAACGGTGGCATATATCATTATCGACATGGCTT
>CAZJCR010000255.1:0-5277 GCA_964544385.1 uncultured Bacteroidales bacterium | reverse complement strand
TAGTTTAAGGACCATGCGTGGATGCGGAAACCGCAGCAGGGATTATCGGGAAAAGACTAACCTGATACAAATTCTGAGGACGATATATATCGTTAGTATGATTAGCAATAAACTGGTCGCTTGCATCAACATTGTAATAATACATATTCGGATTTTGTCTGTTATATACATTGTAAACAGAAAAGATCCAAACAGCATCGTTCCCTCTTTTTGATTTCTTTTTGTAATTAAAACCTATATCCAATCTATGGTAGTTTTTCATTTTTGCACTATTGCGTTCGCCATATATGAAAACCTCTTCGTAAACATGATTTCCATCATTTAGTAAATTTGGAATAACACCGTATTGCTTTCCTATAACAGGTGTATATGGCACACCCGATTGAAAAATCCAGACAATGTTAAAATCCCATTTTTTATTGAGTTGCTTACTAGCAAAAATTGAAAAACTATGTGGCCGGTGATATTCGTACCAATATTCCTTGCCCCGGTTAATGTTGTCAAACTTACGTTTTGTATCACTCCATGAATATGAAATACTCCCTGTCCAATCGCCATAATTTTTCTTTAGCAAAAACTCTACTCCATACGATTTACCATTGCCACTGGTTTCAATAAGTGATTCCCAAGCAATATCTTGTTTAATATTCACAACCCCCTCTTTATAGCTGGCTAAATTGCTCATTGTTTTATAGTAAGCCGAAACTTCTGCTGAAAACATAAAACCCGCAAAATTGAAATGATTACTAATAGAATACTGTTCGCTATATGATGGTTGTACCTCTTCACTTGCAGGAATCCATATTTCATTAGCCAATATATTGACACTTGGGGCAAAAAGCAAGTGCGATGTTTGATTTATTTGCATGTAGCTCAAATTCGTTTTTATCGCGTTAGAATACTTAACAGTAAAACTTACTCTTGGCTCAAACAACATTTTATCAAATGACTGATTTGAATAATAGGCTCCACGCAGGCCTAAATTGAAATCTATTATTTTTGCTATGCTAATTTTATTTTCAAGATATAAAGCTGTTTGTTTTGAGTTTTCAACTCTTCGCTCATCATAATTAAGGAAACCGCTTTGTTTTAGATTATAAGGACTATGACGCAAAAATGAATGTTGACCGCCAAACTTAATTGTATAAAAATTACTCAAATGGTAACTCCAATTACTACGCAAGGCTATATCATCAACTGATGATTTAAAAATGTTTTTATAATCGAAATCATTTGCTTCTTCAAACGTTTGTTTATCTTTTAATCTGTATCGGGTAAAAGAAATTCCGCTTTCGGCAAATAGCTTTGAATTTGCCACGTAATTCCAATTTCCTGCTACTAAAAAATTACCCCAGATATTAGTCAAACTGCTTTTTTTGTTACTAATTCCTGATTCTGGTTTATTGCTCGCAATGTAATAATCGTCGCCCTGATATAGATTAATAAAGAACTTGTTTTTCTTATTAGGATTCCATGTTATTTTGGTGTTTACGTCATGAAAACCGTAGGCAACAATCGAGGCATTCCCCTTGCTAAGTAAGCTTGCAGCAATAAACAACAAATCGTAAACAGTTTTACGGGAAGTAAAAATGTATGACGCATTTTTGCTGACAGGCCCTTCTAAAGTTAAATTAATATCCGTTATGCCTACACCAAAAGAGCCTTTGTGCTGTTTTGTATTTCCACTACGCTGGGTAATATCGACAATAGATGATAATTTTCCTCCATATTGTGCTGCGAACCCACCTTTCATTATAGTAATATCATTTATAATATCAGGATTGAAAACAGATAAAAAACCACCAAGATGGTTCACGTAAATCAATGGAGTGTTATCCAGTAAGTAAAGATTTTGTCCAGGGTCACCACCTCTGACAATAAGCATACTTGATGCCTCGCTTTGTCCCGTGATTCCCGGTAACATTTGCATAGCTCTAAAAACATCGGGCACACCTGCAAGAGCGGGAATACCTTTAATCTCTTTTGCGCTTAGTTTCGACACATTATAGTTTTCGTATGTTTTTGCATAAACAGAAACTTCGTTTAATTCTACACCGGGAGCCAGAAAAATATTCAATAAAGTATCGGCATTAATGTTTACCAATATTTCTTGTTCGGTATATCCGATATACGAGGCTTTAATTTTGTTTCCATTTTTTATTTTCAGAGAAAAATAACCTGCATTATTGCTTACTGCCCCCTCACCCAATTTTGCATCAATAATATTAGCACCAATAAGTACTTCGCCGGTTTCGGCATCTTTTACAAAGCCTGAAACACTAATTTGGGAATAAGTTCTACTGATGCAAAAAGAAAGTAGAAATATGGTGATTAAATATATTCTACTCATTATTGGTTGGCTTGATTTCATAAAGAGTATCGGTTACAACAGTGGAATATCCTGCAAAAATGCCGGTGCCGTTCGCAATATTATTATAAGTATTGTAGGCAACCGGGCTGCTAACACCAAAATCAGGGAATCGGCCCAAATCGTATATATCCTTACTTTTAAAATATAGATAAGCATCCTTATTCAATGCGCGTATTTCAAGAACATAGGCGTAGGTTTGGTTACTGCCCCATGTATTTCTCCAAAAACGGATTTGTTTTGTAAAACTATCGGCTTGTTTGCTTTCGAACGAGAATATTCCTGCAGATTGCTCTGAATCATATACATAAGTATCCACAGAGCTCACAATACTTCTGGAGTATGAATACACATAAACCTCATAATACAGCGTATCGTTTGCAGTATTGTCCAATTGCAATTCAAATAGTGGCATGGGGATTCCCTCTTCGTCTATCCATCCTCCAGGGTTTATCCGCACAGACAACAACTTAGGTTTTTCGGGTATTTTACAGTTTGCTGTTACAATTTTTCCATCTACATTTACTATGCACGCATATGATGTATTGCTCATTACCGGAATAATAGCAGAATAAATTCCCGAATGTTCGTGGGTTAGCATATAGTTTTCATCACCATGATAAATGAATACTTGAGCATTTTCAATTGTTGGTAATTGAGAATTTCCCATTTTTTGAGCCATTGAAACATGAACTTTCATATTATTATCTGCAATTAGCATTGCATTAACACATAATCTTTCTTCAAAATCATATTCGTCAGCGTCTATTTGTTTACGACAAGATGCAAGCAACAAGCTCCCTAAGGTTAGGATTGTAAAACATATAATTCTTAGCATAACTCAATGTTTAAAAAAGACGTAAAGAAAGACCAAACTTAAAATTATCATTTTCTTTAAAAAAGTATTTGCCCATAGTATATTCTGCAAATAACCCAAACCGTTTTTTACTAAAAGGGTAAATGCCTGTACCAAGTCCACCGGAATATTCCCAATGTCCAAAGAAGCCTCCAGTATAGCCTTCTGTGAATGTTTTACCAACTTTTGCTATGGCGTATACCTCAAGCCTTTTGGTTGGTTTTGGCAAAAAAAAAGGTAATATCTGAATATTAGCATTAATACCCAGATTATAATAATTAAAACTATTCCGGGAGTATCCTCCATAAACACCAAATTCAATACTCTTATGAAATACGTATATGCAATTTATTTGGTAATTACCCATTCTGTCATAATTTATTTCTGAAGTATCTATGCTTGTTCCTGAAGAAGTATTTGATTGGTAACTTGAGTATGAAATATTAGCCCTAATTCTATTTTTGGGGTTTTCCTCTTGCGCATTTATTGTAAAAAAAGCTAAGGAAAGAAACAAAGTTAAAAATGTTCTCATATAATAATGATTATAAAGAAGATAGCAAAAGCTATCTTCTTAAATTTTATACTATTTCTATTGTGCAATTGATGTATTACATTGTATTTTAGCGTAACCTGTTGAGGGCGTTTTCGCCCAACAATCTAACCCACCATAATGCATATTAACATCAACATGTGTTCCAAAGGATATTACCCCGCCCTCGATGGTAAATTCCACCTTTGAATCTTCTTTTTTACCTGAGTTTTTAAATTTACCTCTTTCCCAATTATTATCAATTAACTTATCAACTGCAATTTTAAGATCCCAACTTATGGTTCTAGAGCACCAATACCAAACACCAAGTGTCCTTTTGTACGGTCTGATAAGGACATAGTTATTAAGAATAGTCATTGGTATCGGGCCTCCTGGCAATACATTGTCATAGGTATGAAGTAAACCAATTGACATATCTATCTTCGTTCTATCCCTACCACTTGTTGCACGCTCAACTTTGGAAGTTCCGCAATTATTGGCAGCATCCTTGAGTGTTGAGTTTCTGGTTAGTGTATAAGCCATAACATCTGGGTGCTTCAAAAAAGATGAAATATTATCAGAAGTTATTTCTTGTAGAAGGTCAATTTTACTGACATCACATGAAAATACACATTCATTCAGGAATTTGAATGCGATGGTATCAATTTGAACCATTTGGTCTATATTAAGAAGGTATCTTTGGGGAAAATTATGAAGAATAGTTTCTAGTTCGAGTTCACCGTTACCATCATCTATAAAATTCAGTAGATTTTTATTTTTCTCGACAAATGAAAATATTTCTTCTTTTGTAGTGAATTTCTCAAAATCTGTATTATGATAAAGTTCTTCGCCTGCTCGTCCTAAGGACTTATACCCTTTATTATCTTCATATCTTTTTAACTCACTACTGCTCATACTAATAACTTTAGTTAATTCTTCACTAAATTCATCAAAAGAACCAAAGGTAAGAACGTCTTTCATCACTTTATTGTCATTCGATAAATTCAAATCATCCTTGTTGCATGCATTAAATACAAAAAATATTGACAGTAAAACTGTCATAAATATAACCTTTTTCATTATTTATTCGTTTAAATGAGTATGGGGCTTGGCTGTACATGCGATATCCAATGGATTGTATCAAATTATTACATTGGAGTAAGCTAACAGTCGAGCTTTCTTTTTTTGCTTGCTTCTATTATAATTTTGTTAAAATTCTTTAAGCATATCTTGTCTTTAGAGGCATAATAGACATGGTGATTTCCCAATTAGAAAAGAATTTTCAATTATCTTCCATTTTATCTGAAATGGCTTTTATCATAGGCATCTGTGTTTGGTTGTAAAATTTTACAAAATAATGCAATTAAGTGTAAATGTGCAAAAAAAACCTCTTATTCCTTGTTGGCAACGCAAGCATAAACCGAGTGCGTAATTATAATTGTTATGTTTCATGTTACAAAAAAGCCAATTTTATTTTTTTGCACAATATAATATTTTTTTTCGCACAAAAATAAAATTGGCGGC
>CAZJCR010000254.1:0-5283 GCA_964544385.1 uncultured Bacteroidales bacterium | reverse complement strand
GGACATTCAACAACTATCGGGTTATCTTTATCTAATAAAACAGCGCAACTCTGTTCAACATTAAAAGTGCAGGTGCGGTCGTATGCTAAAAACTCGGTTTGTGTTAACCGGTATATTATTATACCATTGCCATTATAACCCCCTTTTACCATTACGCTACTCCCCGGCGTATTCAATTCCCAATAATCGGGGTCTTGCAACCTGATTGTAAAATTTACATAGGTATCGGGTATAATATGTTCATAATTTGTATTGCAACCAATAAAAATTACACATATAATGGGAATTAACCAAAATCTGTTTATTTTTGACATTCTATTCTTTTAACTACTACTAATTATGCATAAAACAGTTATGTTTGTGTTTTTTGTCTTATTATCAATGGGTTGCTATCCTCAAAAAGCATACTCACGATACTCAATTGACATTAAACAGCCACAAAAACGTAACGTACCAATTGGCTTTTTAATACAACAAAGCAAACAAAAAATATCCGAAAACATAAATAGTCAAAAAAAACTATCAAAACAAAAACAAATTGCACGTAAACAACAAAAGCGGGCATACGCTATACAAACTAATATTGTGCAAAAACAAATGAAACTGTCAAAAAAAGAGGCTCAAAGGTATAACGATAATTATATACCTGTTTGTGTTAAAATAAAACATGTAATTACCGATATATGGAAGATATAATTCAGATACTTGTTTTTGCAGTATCGATAGTAATTTTTGCTGTTGGCGCAATTCGTAAACAAAAAAACAATGCTAATAAAACTGCCGAGCCGTTTAATAATACATTAGAAACACTATTCGATGCTTTTGCCGACACCCAGCAGCATACAATTATTGAAACACAGGTTGCTAAAAAACCCGATAAAATTGTTAATAAGGTTGTAAACAAAAAAGCTGACATGCAAGAGGGGCAAAAAGTTGTTTTTACTAAAAAAACAGTAAACAAGCCTAAAGTAATTAAAACCGGCCAAAATAATTTTAACCTAAAATCGGCTTTTATATACTCCGAAATAATTAATCGAAAATATTTCTAACGTTTTAAAGCATAAAATTAGCCAGTAAATAAAAAGATAGCTTGATATTTATATATTTACATTATTTATAATACCAAAAGTGAAACATGTTAAAACTAAATAAGCAATTATGATTAGAAATCTACTTATTATTCTTTTCATTATGTTTGCATCGGTTGGGCTTTACGCTCAGTCGGGGGCATTAAAAGGAAAAGTGGTCGACAGCCAGACAGGCGAGGCTGTGCCTTTTGCAAACATAGTGGTTGAACTTAATGGAAACCCCGTTGGTGGTGGAGTATCGGATTTTGACGGCCAGTACCAAATAAAACCAATACCTGCTGGCAAGTTTACCGTTAAAGCATCGTATGTTGGGTACAAATCATTACAAATAAACGATGTACTTATTAACAACGACAAAGTCAGGTTCCTTGATTTAAGCATGGAGTCAACTTCGCAGGAAATTGACGAAATTGTTGTTGTTGAATATTCGGTACCTCTTATCGATAAAGATAATACCCAACAAGGGGGTACAGTAACAAGCGAAGAGATTCAAAAAATGGCAGGGCGTTCGGCCGAGGCTATTGCTTCAACCGTTGGTGGTATTTATCAGGAGGACGGCGAAGTTAAAAGCGTACGTGGTTCACGCGAGGGTTCAACAGTGTATTATATCGACGGTGTAAAAATTACCGGCGACAGCAAAAACCTGCCTAAATCAGCAATTTCCGAGGTATCGGTTGTTACCGGTGGGCTTCCGGCTCGTTATGGTGATGCTACCGGTGGTGTTATAAGTATTACTACTAAAGGAGCATCACGTACTTACTTCGGCGGTATCGAAATGTCAACATCTAAATTTTTAGACGATTACAACGAGAATATTCTTGGATTTAACCTTTCGGGACCTTTATTAACACGTAAAGTTGTTAGCGAGTCTAATCCCGACAAGGTTTATAAAGAACCTCTTTTAGGTTTTTTTATTGCCGGCGAATATAACTACATCGAAGACGAATTTCCATCGGCAGTTGGTGTTTGGCGCGCTAAAAGCAATATTCTCGACTCTATTATACGAACACCAATTTTTCCAGTTGGTTCGGGTAACCTTACTTACCCATCATCTCAGTTTTTACAAGACGTCGACTTTGAAAACATAAAAACCAAACAAAACGTTGCCTGTAACAAAGCAATGATATCGGGTAAAATCGATTTTCAACCGCTGCAAAACCTTGTTATTACTGTTGGCGGTAACCTCGATTATGCTGGGGGTAACTCGTACGATTTTACTACACGTACTGGTTTTAACTCAATTGCCGGTGTTAATGGCGTTACTACTGCCGAGGGTCGCGCATTTGCAAACCAATTATTTAACAGCGAGCACAACCCCGAGTTTAAACGCTCAAACTCAAGGGCATATGCACGTTTAACCCAAAAATTCGACAACAATACCGACGATAAAACAGGCCTTATTCGTAATGCCTACTATACTGTACAGGCCGATTACTCGCTTAATACTTTAAGTACATACGACCCAAAACATACCGACAACCTGTTTAATTACGGTTATATAGGTAAATTTAACACATACACACGAAACACATACGAGTATGGTTACGATACTACTTTAAGGTTAACCGGTTGGTTACAAAACGGGTTCCAAGATACTTTGGTTACATTCCAATCGTCCGACATTAACAGCGAATTAGCGAGGTATACCGAACTATTTTACGATTATTTTGGAAACCCGATGAACACAGTTGATATTGAAGAAGGTGGCGGGTTGCTTAACGGTCAAAGGCCAGGAGCAATATATAATATTGCACAAGTACCTGGCGAACCTTATAACAGGTTTAGGAATGACCATAACGACCAAATAAGGGTTTCGGCCTATGGCTCGGCCGACATTGGCAACCATGAAGTATCGCTTGGTTTCGAGTTCGAAAAACGCACCGAACGCCAATACCTTATTAGGCCCGTTAATTTGTGGGACCTTGCACGCAACTACACAAACTTCCATATTCTTGAATTAGATTATTCGAGGCCAATAATGGGTTATATTACCGATAGCCAGGGCAATTTTATTGTTGATGCACAAGGCAATAAAATATTTAACGATACAGTTTCGTACCCACGTTTACGTAATGCCAGCGCGCAATCGCTATTCGATATACGCTTGCGAAAAAGCCTTGGAATGGATGTTGACGGGATTAACTATATTGATATAGACAGTTACGACCCAAGCCAACTGTCGGTTGATTACTTTAGTGCCGACGAACTGTTTAACAATGGTAGCTCAATAGTATCGTATTATGGTTACGATGCTTATGGTAATATTTTATCGAGCAACCCAACTTTCGAAGACTTTTTTACAAAAACATTTACCGAAAACGGCCGACAGTTTTATTCGCGCGAAATAGCACCATTCGAACCAATTTACATGGCAGGCTATATTCAAGATAAATTTGCCTTTAACGACTTGATATTCAATATTGGTTTACGTGTCGATTATTACGATGCAAACCAAATGGTGCAAAAAGACAAATACAATATTTATGATGCCTATACCGTTGGCGACGTTGATGATGCCGGTTTTATTGCATCGGTTGAGCATCCGGGTAACATTTCCGATAACGCTGTTATTTATGTCGATAACAAAGCCGAACCCGGTGCTGTACTCGGTTACCGCGACGGTAATGTATGGTACAACGCCCAGGGAAGCGAAATTAGCGACCCTACATTATTATACAGCTCGGGTACAATACACCCTTATCTTAAAAACGCTAACGACAGGCCCGGCGATGCTACTTTTTTAAGTGCTTTTACCGATTACGAACCTAAAATTTCGTTAATGCCACGTATCTCGTTTTCGTTCCCAATATCCGACGAAGCCTTGTTTTTTGCCCACTACGATATATTAACAAGGCGTCCGTTTAGCGGTCAAAGCCAGCTCGACCCTTATTATTACCTATACATAGAGCAATTGGCAACCGATATTTTCACAAATGCTAATCTTAAACCCGAAAAAACTATCGACTACGAGTTAGGTTTCCAACAAAAACTTAACAACTTTTCGTCGATAAAACTTTCGGCTTTTGTTCGCGAACAACGCGACATGATACAAATTCTTAAATTAACAGGGGCTTACCCTATTAATATGACAACCTACGATAATATTGACTTTGGTACAATTAAAGGTTTTACTTTAGGTTACGATTTGCGTAGGGTTAAAAACCTTTTGTTTAAAGGTACATATACTTTACAGTTTGCTAATGCAACCGGTAGCGACGCTAACACAGGCCTTAACCTTATTAACTCGGGCCAGCCAAACTTGCGTACCACATTACCAACCGACATTGACCAACGCCACCAAATGAACTTTATGGTCGATTATCGCTTTAGCGATGGTAAAAACTATAATGGACCTAAATGGTTTGGTAAAGATATTTTGGCAAATGCCGGCTGTAATTTTGTTATTCAAACAGGCTCGGGAACACCATACACTAAACGCGATATTAATACCGACTATGTTGAGGGGCGTATTAACGGTTCAGTAATGCCATGGCGTACAACTGTTAGCTTAAAAGTTGATAAAAGTTTTACAATTAACTTAGGTAAAGATAACGAGGGAAACCAAAAATTTGCCGATTTAAATGTTTACTTCGATGTATCGAACCTGTTTAATACTATGAGTATCCTTAAAGTTTACTCGTATACTGGTAACCCCGACGATGATGGATATTTATCATCGGCAAAAAACCAAAGTGTTATAAACAGTGCTATGGACAGAAATTCGTATGTTAACTATTACTCAATGTTAATTAATAACCCCGAAAGGTATATAATGCCACGTCGTATGAGGTTAGGAGTATTGTTTAGTTTCTAATTTAAAATCAAAAGGTTTGTTATGAAAAAAACAAAATATATAATATTAAGCTCATTTTTAGTTATAACCGTATTTTTTGGCAATGCCCGTAACTTGCCCAAATCGGCCAAAGCAACTAAAAAGTCGGCTCAAACTGTTACAGCTGGGTGTTTACCAGCATCAACATCGGTCGACCTCGATTTGAACAACGTTAGGGCTCTTATACATACTGGCGGTGATATGTGGTGGGACCTTGCCAGTAACCCGCGTTACGAGGTACCTAAAGGTTCGGGCAAACAGGCTCTTTTTGCCGGAGGTATTTGGGTTGGTGGCCGCGATATTAACGGACAGTTAAGGTTAGCTGCCCGTACATACCGTAGCGAAGGTAACGACTATTGGCCT
>CAZJCR010000253.1:4735-5286 GCA_964544385.1 uncultured Bacteroidales bacterium | reverse complement strand
CGTTTGTTCACATAGCTCCAACCGCTCAACTTAGGTATAACCCAAATTGAGCGATTCGCTCATTCTTCTATTGAATCTTGTCCGATTTCTGGAAGCTCTCCATGAAAAAACTGTGTTGGAATAGTTAGAGAACCTGTTACATTTCCTAAGTTTGAAGTTAGTGTGGTTACAAAAGCTCTTACATATGGAAACATTATCGCGGGAGCATTTGTATTTACAAATTTTTTTTTAGTTCTATGTTTGATATTTCACTATCAAATTCAAAATTACCAATAGCAAGTATATTTAAATCAAAAAAATTTTCGCAATGTATAAAAACGTTCATCACGATTCTAAAAAACGTATTACTATCTTCTGGATAAAAAACTTTTGGCTCAAACTTTAAATCAATTCCTGTTTTATTATCATAATTTGTAAATGCATCAAATTTCACATTTACAATATCAACTCCATTAAATTTTAATTTAGGTTGATTAGACACTTCCATTATGCTGCTTGTCTATTATTTGGCATATCAGGAAAATCATTATCAGATTGATTGAAATTTCCTG
>CAZJCR010000253.1:0-4725 GCA_964544385.1 uncultured Bacteroidales bacterium | reverse complement strand
TAGAAAATATTGGTTGTTTTTGACATTGCAAACTAACAAATGTGCCGTTTCCTAATACACTATTCAAGTTACCAAATCTCTTATTTAGCAACCAACTGCTAAGACTATTAGTAGTTTCGTTGGCTAATAATGTGTCTATATCTCTATCTAATTTTTCTAAATCTATCATTTTACTTTTGTTTTAAACACATTCTCCTGAATAATGGAGTGCAAGGTTAATTATTTTTTCTTTATCGTATAATGATAGTTGTATTCTTTTCTTATATTGAAATTCCTTAACCATAAAATGGACAGGATTTTGTGAAATATCTTGAAATAATATTCCATCAATCTGAGTCCAAATACTTTTTTCCTTAAAGTAATCATTTATTTCTTTAAGTGTTGGTTTAGTATTTGTTTTTTTGATAAAACTCTTTGCCACCTTTTAATACTCCCTATTCTTCGTACCACTGATATCACTTTCTTAGTTAAAATTCAGAAAGTGCATTTATCTTTGTTGCATCAGGTGAAACATAAAAAGGCTGCATCCAACTTGGTGCAGCCTTTTAAATAAAGCCTGTTTTACAAAATATTATCCAATGTCGTTTAGTTAAGGCTTGTCTGACCCCGTCAGGGGTTGTATGTCGGTAGCAGCAATTGTTTCAACCGACCTTTGGCCCTAATGGGAGCCAAACTCAATTTGTTAACTAAACGACATTGAACTATTATTAATGATTAATTATTAGCCTGTTATTAAACTTTTTATTATTAATCAAAACAATAACATTATAACTACCCGGTGCTAATTTACAATAATCGGCAATATTAACATTAAAACTGCTTGTAGTAATATTAAACTGTTGATTAAACACGAGCTTTCCTAATGCATCGACAACCTGAACATGAGCAGCACCTTTGGCATTTGTAATATTTACAAAAACCTGATTATTTTGGGCGGGGTTAGGGTATAAATTAATATCGACATTAAAAGCACTGTTTATATTAACTGCAACTATATTGCTGTAAGTAAACTGTCCATTGTAGTCGGTTTGTTTAAGCCGGTAATAATATATACCCGGAGCGTTAACTTTATCGGTTACCGAATAATTAATTAACGATGATGAATAGCCTGCGCCGGCAATTTTATCGATTTGCTCAAAGTTTCCGACATTAGTAGCCCGCTCAACGGTAAAATAATCGTTTAACCACTCGCTGGCGGTTGTCCAGTATAAGTTAACGCTATTGCCTGCCGCTTTTGCTATAAACGAAATAAGTTCGACAGGTAACGGGTTAACACTAGCTTTCGAAGCCGGGGCAACCGGGCTGTAACCGGTAAACCCGGTTCCAATAATATGGCAACTATTTACCCCATCGGCAACAGCTGTATTGCTGCCTTTAGCCTCCCATTGCACACCGTTCCAATGTGCAAAAACAACATCGTTAATGTCGGTAATTGCGCTGCGTGCCATGTTTTTAAAATACATTGTAACATTAGGTACCGATACGCCATTAGTACGGTCAATGTCCCAATACTCAACAATGCTTACATAATTAATACCGTCGCCACAATTTGCACATGGGCGTGCCGAATTACTGTTGGGTCCTAAAAAGTAAGTAGCAGTAAAGGCATCGGTAGTAAGTGCCGGTGCCGATATGCCCAAAGGTGCCCAAACGCTGTCGTTACCAACGGGGAAAATAAATGCATCGTTACCAACTTTTTTCATAGGCCCATTAACAAACGATGTGTCGTTACCTATGTTCGATGTAGCATTGTCGGTAAGTGTTAACAGGTTCAATGCATCGGTAAAAATTAAACCATCAACAAGGTTAAGGTTTTGGGTTATGTTAACCGGGTTATGCAAAACAATACCCGTGTTACATGAGTTTTGCAAAGTAAGTTTACCAAAATTTTGCGTGCCGGCACCACTAATGCTTTGCTCGTTAGCACCATTAAAAGTAATTAAACTGTTATTGCCAATAAACAAACTACTGTTTAACCAGTTACCGCCAATATTAACAGCATAATTGTAGGTAGTTGTATTTAATGTTCCGGCCAAAATTGTTAAATTATTATTAATAGTAATTGCCGATGCAAGGTTGTAAGTGCCGCCGGCATTAATTGTTAAATTATTAAATTGTTGCCCTTTAGGCGATATTGACTTAGTACCCGAACCTGCTGCCATAATAATTGTACTTGTACCACAGTTAAAAACCGAGCTGCCGGTAAATGCCCAGTTTTCGCCAACAGTAATTGTTGAGCCCCGGCCATAAAGTGTACCGGCCGATACCGCCAACCTGTTGCCGGTAGTAAGGTTATAACTTGTAACACCATCGTCGGGCGACAAATCGAAACTACCTGCCGACTGGCTAAACTGGTTATTAATTATAATGTTGTTTTGAAGCCTTAAATAACCGGTACCCGTTATATTAAAATTGTAAAAACTACTTGCACCATTGTTAACAAAACCTGTACCTGTACCATTGTAATAAACAGTGCGTGTACCGGCAACAAAAGTTGCCCCGGTGTTTTGCCAGTTACCTCCAAAATAAATATTAAAACCATTTGTATTTAGCGTGCCTGTAATAAGCCCGACATTGTTGCTAACATTTAAATTTGAATTTAACATGTATGTTGCCCCACTATTTATTTCGAAATTATAGAAATCGCCAGAACCTTGTTCAATAGTGTAATTTCCGGCAATACCGTTAAAAATAATGGTTGAGTTACCTTGCTCAAAAGTTCCAAGGTTTGTATAGTTTTGCCCAACTTCAATACTTGGCGTACCATTAACGGTAATTGTACCTTCGGAGTAAATATCTTCGGCAACACTCAGGTTTTTATTATCGACAACCAATATACCGCCTGGTTCAATAGTAATACGTTTTGCAAAAGCATTATCGTCGGTAATAACAGGGTACCAGGTATTTGCCGGAACAACTATATTATTTATGTTTGATGGTATGCAGTTGCAAAGCCAGTTTGCCGGGTTGTGCCAGTTATGGTCGGCGGCAGTGCCAAGCCATGTTGCATTATTAACCGACGACCAAATAAGCAAACCGGTAATTGGGTCGGCGGGCATAACCGAGTCGTACTCGTAAACATGCGTGCCCATTAGCCCTGTTGCATCTTTAAAATTGGCCACGGTAGTTCCGCTTGTGCGCTTAACATTATACAAAGCACCGCTATTAAAGGTAACGTTACTAATAACTTCCTCGTCGTTACCGGCTGGCAAAATGTTTTCGAGAGTAAGGAATGTTCCATCTGCCGGGCCATTCGAGAAAACACCGTCGCTAAGGTTATAAGTACTATTTAAAACTGCACCATCTTTAAGATAAATACCATTAGCGTTCATGTACTCAAACTGGTAATGTTGGGCTGCAAAATTTCCAAGGCTCTCAACCTCGAACGCGTATGTTCCTGTTAATTGCCTTGTAATTACTGCAGGGTTGGCGTTATCGGTACCAACCGCAAAAAACTGACCGCCATCGTAAACCGATACCGTTGCGTTATTGCCCATTTTTAATGTACCGTTTGCTCCAATAGTATAAACCGCGCTACCCGAAACGTACATGTAATCGGTACCATTGCCGTCGCCCATGTTTACGGTATACCCGTTTTGGTTAAAATTACCTGCTTGTAATGTAAAATTACCATTTACATATAAATTGTTACTTGCAAGGTTATAAGTAACGCCCGGTGCATTAACAATAATATGGTGAAATTTAGATGAGTTATTATTTATTGACCGTGTGCCCGAACTTGCCACAAGAATTACAGTTCCGGTTTGCGGGTAAAAATTACCAGTATTTAACCACGAACCACTTATGGTAATTGAGTAGTTATTGTTCGACGCGTCGAACGATGCCCCTGGTTCGATTACAAGGTTGTTTTTAATTGTTGTATTACGCCCGAGCGAGTATAAACTTGTACCGGCAATTGTAATGTTGTAAAAGTTTTTGCCGCCATTATCGATAACATTATTTGCCCCGTTGCCATTAAAAATAAAATTACCATTATTTGTGTATGTCGACGATGCCGACACGGTTAAGTTGCCGACTACTACAACAAAATCGTTAATACTGTTAACAGTAAATGTTGCCGAACCTAAAATGGTTAAATCGCCCAGTATTTCGAGGTCGGTTTCGGCTGCATCGTAAGGTGTTTCGATAATAAGCCTTGCACCATTGTTTATTGTAAGATTTTTGGTTTTTTTGCCTGCCCCTGTAATTTTTGGTTTATTGGTTGCATTTGCAATAATAACATGTTCGTTGCCTGTTGGGACAATGTTTGGGCCAATATTTGCCGACCAGTTAAGTGGGTTGTCCCAACTTGTACTGGCAGCGCCGGTCCAGGTTAAAGTAACTATTCCGGTCCAGTTAACGCGGTTATAGTCGTCTTTTTCGTACAACGCACCTGCAAACGAACCATTAGCCTCGTAAAACTCAAGTGTACCACTATTTTGGGTTTTTGCCACGTTTTTTGCCAACGAACCAGTTGATATAACCGGAAAATTAACGTTTTGTATATAGTTTGGTGCAACAAACGACTGTGTATTTTCAACAGATAACAACACCCCATTATAAGCTCCGTTTGTAAATGTACCGTGGCTAAAATTGTTGGTATTGTCGATAGTAGCTGTTGAGCTTACGCGGATACCGTTAATATCCATGTAATGAAAACGGTAGTATGCTGCCGCAATTGTACCGTTAACAGTAAAACCATAACGTCCGCCATAATGCGTATTG
>CAZJCR010000252.1:0-5306 GCA_964544385.1 uncultured Bacteroidales bacterium | reverse complement strand
GAGTAACATCTATTTAATGAGACAATTTTACCTAAAGTATCAGATTTTCCAGTCAGTGACTGGAAAATTGACTTGGACGCATTACGCTGAATTATTGAGCGTTTCAGATGATTTAGCCAGGGGATTCTATGAAAACCAAGCAGTTAATGATAATTGGAGTGTGCGAGAATTAAAAAGACAAATAAGTTCGTCATTATTTGAGAGGTTAGCGTTGAGTCAGGATAAAAGTGTAGTTCTGAAACTTTCGGAAAAAGGACTTATTATTTCACATCCCAAAGATATTGTAAAAGACCCTTACGTACTTGTATTTCTGCAGATTCCTGAAGAATACAGAATGACAGAAAGTAAGTTGGAACAAAAAATCATTAACAACCTTCAAACATTTCTGCTTGAACTTGGGAAAGGGTTTTCGTTTGTCGGCAGGCAATATCGAATTACGTTGGATAATGACCATTACTATGTCGATTTGGTATTTTATCATAGAATCCTCAAATGCTTCGTTTTAATTGATTTAAAAACAAAACACGTTAAGCATCAAGATATTGGACAGATGAATATGTATTTGAATTATTTCAGGTCAGAAGAAAATACTGAAGGAGATAATCCCCCAATAGGAATAGTTTTAGGTGCAGACAAAAATGACATACTAGTAGAATATGCAATTGGAGGCATTGCAAACAATATTTTTGTTTCAAAATATCAGATTTATTACCCTGACAAAAATATTAGAACAGAAAGTAAAAGAACTAATGACAGAATAAAGCCCAGTTGGCAACACGCTTTAAAACCAATGCGGGCTTACGTCGGACAAGAAAAGCTTCCTGCTTTTTTCAAATTTCAGGTAGCTTGACCGAGACGGAACATGAAATCCGCACTGGCCTTACAGCCCAACGTTTATCAAAATTCAATTAAACAAACTTAATAATTATCATAATTTATTAACAATTTATCAACTTTAGCTATTAACAATTTGTGTATAATTTGGATTTAAAGGCTTTTTAAGTATTTTAGCCTAATTATTTATCTATTGCTTAATGCTCGATAAAAACCTATGTTAAAAACAATATTAATACTACCGGTATTTGGCCTGTTATCATTATTCGGGCTATTGCAAAACCAGGTTACCCTGATGCAAAATACACCATCGTCGGCAAAAGCCGGTGACGAATTTTTAATAGAGATTACCATTACAAAAGGCGACATTGAAGGCTTTGCCAGATACCAAATGGACGTACCTGTGGGATTTACAGCCGTTGCACGACAAACCGCCAATGGCGATTTCAGCTTTCAGGATCAAAAAGTTAAAATACAATGGATGCGCGTACCTTTTGACCGCGAGTTTAAAATATCGTACGCCCTGCAGGTTGCCCCAACAATTTCGGGCGATTTTACTTTCGAAGGAAAATTCTCGTACATACAAAACAACAGCGTACAAACGGCATCAACAGGCGTATCGAACATTAACATTGCAGGCGACGAAGTAGCTGCCGGAATTGCCGCAGCTGCACAAACCACCTATACTTATCAAAACGTCAGCCTTAAAAACATCGACTGTATCCGTCAAAAACCATTTTTAAACGATAAAAACGAGGTTATTGTTAATTTACTTATTAACAAAGGCGATTTACGCGAGTTTGGCAAAATTCAGGAACAAATTCCACGTGGTTACAACGCTGTTAGTTTAAAAAGTAAAAACTCGATATTTACATACAAAAACGGCATTATTAAATTTTTATGGATGAACATGCCGCCCGAACAACAATTTACAGTATCGTACAAACTTATACCCGAAGCCGAGGTTCCCGACCAGGCTTTTATTATTTCGGGAACGTTCTCGTACGCCGAAAACGAACGCACAAAAACCATAAACATTGCCGAACGTAATGTTGACATAAGCACATTTACCGGCGACGAAGTACTGGCACAAAATACACCCGAACCCGAACCTGAAATTACCGCGCCAATTGAAACAGTAACTACACCCGAGCCAACCCCGGTTATTGAACCAACACCCGAACCGGTACAACAACCCGTTGCCGAGGCTACACCTGTTACCCCTGCCGAAACCTACACGCAACCTGCAACTACAACATATCAAAACACAAATACAAACACCAGCTACACCAACACACCTACCACATACGACAACATGCCAATGGTTGCCGAAGGCGTTAGGTACAGGGTTCAAATAGCAGCCGGACATAAACTTGTTAACCAAAACTATTTTAAAAAACTTAACATTACCGACCCCGTGCAAACCGAGATACACGACGGCTGGCACAAATACACGATAGGTAATTTTATGATTTATAAAGATGCCCGCGATTATAGAATTTATGTTTGGAACAACACTCCAATACACGATGCTTTTGTTGCTGCATACAATAATGGCATACGTATTACCGTGCAAGAGGCATTAATGATTGCTAATCAAAACTGGTATAATTAATATCATGCTTTTTATTAAATTCGCATCATTACATAAATTTGCCATGAAGGCTGCGTTTTTAATAATATTATTAATATTAAGTACTATAACTAAATCGTTTTCGCAATTCATCGATTACGATTACGAATCGATGTTGCTGGCCGAAGAAAAAAACCTTACAGGTTTGGCATTTAAACCAGTAATTAGTTTTGGCGCAGGTGCTTTTTCATTTTATGGCGATGTTAACGATTACATGCGCATACCATTTAACGGGCTTGGCTCAGCAAGGGTGTCGATAAGCCGCGACCTTGGCAAGTATTTTGACATTGAGTTTCATGGAACAATTGGTGCCATAGCCGGCAATAGCTACAATGGCGACTCGACACAAAAAATGAATTTCAGGAGCTCGCTTTTTATTGGCGGCGTTTCGGCTTATTACAATTTTAACCACATTTTAAAGCGTCAGCGGCCAATACACCCTTATATATCGGTTGGGATAGAAATTATACAATTTACACCAAAAGGCGATTTGTACGACATCAATGGAAATCAATATCATTATTGGTCGGACGGGACAATACGCAACGCGGCCGAAAACCCCTTTACTACCGCTAATTTATTGACGCGCGACTACATATACGAAACCGACCTAAGATCGAAAGACATATACGGTTACGGCCAGTACAGCAAAACATGCATGGGCATACCTGTTGACATTGGCTTTAATGCTACAATATCGGACCGCGTACAATGCCGGTTTGGCGTTGCCACACACATTGCAATGAGCGATTACATTGACAATTACAAAGGCGGCAACAAACTGTCGAACGACATAATTATAAATACATACGTTGGGTTAACAATCGACCTGTTTTCGGCCGACGATGAAATAGCCGCTGTAGAGAATTTCAGGAACCTTAAATTTACAATTACCGACAAATTAGACGACGACGGCGACAAAGTTGACGACTTTAACGACGAATGCCCGGGCACCCCGCCAGGCGTTAAAGTTAACTACAAAGGTTGCCCCGAAGACTCCGACAAAGACGGAGTACCCGATTATCTTGACAAACAAACCGACACACCGTTCGGAAGCTTTGCGGTTGGGGCTAACGGGATACGAATTATGGAAGCCCAGCTTATTGCATTATTGTACGACCCCGATGCCGTTAAACGCAGCGAAGTTAAGCTTTACGCATCGAAAACACAGGCTACAAGTAATATTGACACATCGAAAGGAATACCGGCCAAATTTAAAATTGTTGATATAAACGGCGACAACTACATTTCGTTAGAAGAATTGCAACAAGCTATTGATGATTTTTTCGAGATGAAATCGACACTCACGCCCGAAGATATTAACGAACTACAGGATTTCTTTTTTAACCAGTAACAAATCGTTTTTTAATATTAAATCATTACTAATTATTCAGTTTGCAACATATGCTACTGTCAATTAAACTATAAGATATAATACGAAACAACCATAATAAGAAAATTTATCACCCACGAACCCCGATTAACATAGGCAAGCAATCTTAACTATAATAAAAATAAACAGATGCAACGTGTTTTAAATAAATATTTTTCAACTATCATTATACCCACAAAATTACAAACCAACATTTATTATGTACAAATTTAAATTTTTATTAACTGTACTATTAGTTACTGTTACAATGGCAATTAGTGCCAAAGCACCTATTAAGTTTGGTAAAGTTACCCCCGAAGAACTTAACATGAAAGTATACGACAAAGACACAACAGCTAACGCGGTAGTTTTATGTCAGTATGGAGAGGCAAAATTTAACTTTACCCACTTAGGTTTTGGGCTTGTTTACCGAATAATAAAACGTGTAAAAATATTAAAAACCGAAGGCCTTGACGCAGGCGATTTTAGTATAGGGCTTTACAATGGCAACGGTGTAATAGAGAATATATCGTTTTTTAAAGCAGCTACATATAATATTAACGAACAAGGTAAAATTGAGGCAACAAAACTTACAATGGGCGATGCTTATGTTGATGAAATCAGCTCGACTACAGAATTAAAAAAATTCGCGTTTAAAGCCGTGCAGGTTGGTTCGGTTGTTGAGTACGAGTATGTATTAACTACCAACCTATGGACAATACCCGACTGGTATTTTCAGGACGATATACCAATTATACATAACGAATACCAGGTATCGATACCCGAATACTTTACTTTTAAACAATTAGAAACAGGCTACTTTCCGCTTACAAGCCGTAAAACTGAACGCCGTAACACATCGTACGAATCGTTAAGATATTATGAAGATGTGCAAACACTTATAGCCAAAGATGTTCCGGCTTTTATTACCGAAGACTACACCAATTGCCCCAAAAACTATACGACTTGCATGCGTTTTGAACTTGCACGTTTTATACCGCCAAATGGTATAATTAAAAATTACACAGCCACATGGGAATCGATAAACAAACAATTATTAGATGACAGCGATTTTGGTTCGAAATTAAACGGTGCAGGATTTTTAAAAGACCAACTGCAACAATTAAAAGACCAAAACGACACACCCGAAAAACAAATGGCTGCAATATTCGCTTTTGTACAAAACCACCTTTCATGGGACAAAAAAAAATCGATATACTCGAAACTTGGAGCTAAAACATGGGAAAAAAACGGCGGTAGCAGCGGCGATATAAACCTGTTTTTAACCGCCGCATTATTACGAGCCGGCTTTGATGCCAACCCGGTTATTTTAAGCACACGCGAAAACGGTATTATACACCCGGCAATAACTATGGTCGACCAGTTTAACTATGTAATTTCGTCGGTTAAAATTAACGACAAACTATATTTGCTCGATGCAACCGAAAAATACACAACCCCCGGAAT
>CAZJCR010000251.1:0-5309 GCA_964544385.1 uncultured Bacteroidales bacterium | reverse complement strand
TACTCTTTATATAACAATAAGTAATTTAGATTTTGTAAAGGCATTTTACATGCTTTATTTACTACTTTTTTAAAGTAGTAAAAACCAATCGTTTTTCGGCTTTATCAATGTTAGTATTTGTTTTTTTAAACCCGCGGGTACCAATTATCACGTTTTCGAGCGTTTCGTCGATAAACATATAGCCTTGTATATTTTTAGTATTAAGCGCGTCGAATGGTCCGGTTTGAGCATTTACCTGTAAAGTTTCGACACCAAAAGGTTCGGCACATTCAAATTCGTCGGGTATTTCAATTACTTTGTTTGCCATGTGAGCAGCCACATAATAATTATCGAGTAATAAAACCGACTGGTTGTCGGCCAAATGGTAAATAAAACGTAAATAACACTCTTTGTTTGCACGTAAATAAAATTTAAGTTTTTCGCCCTGGTAATAAACAAGGGCTTGGTCGCCTTTGTTTGTCCATACTTCAACATTAAGGTCGCCTTTAATAATTTCGTTTTTTTCAAAAATTTTCATTCTTGAAAAAGCATCTTCAAAGTTTTCGGGCAAATAGCTAATGTTGTTTTGTTTTACCCAGTTAAAAGGCAACATTGCCTCGGTGGTTGCAATTATGTTACCATCGGGGTTTTTAAGTGTTGCAATAAGTTTTATTTCGGTGCTGGTTGTCCAATAAGTGCCTGTTAAAATAAACGCGTTAGTGTTATTGCCCATTTGGGTTACATTATAACCGGCTATGTTAACAAGCCTTGGTGTTAACGACTGGCTTATACGGTTCGACAGCTCGCTTGCAGCGCGCGTATCGTTATAAGTAAAGTTTGATATTACAACAGGGCTGTTTAATTGGTTTGTTTTAAGTTTTAGGGCACGGGCAATAAAATTACAAGCACCGTCGAGGTCGTTAGCACTTCCGCTTTGGGCTTTGCGCATAACATTATCGACAGTGTTTTTTATCGCTATAAGCCTGTCCATTTGAATATTGGCATCAAAACCATCGCGTTTTAAAGCCATAATAATTGTTTGTGCCTGCTCAATTTCCGACACAAGTGTTAATGTTTCGAGCCCATGTTTAAGGGCTTGTTCAGTGTCGTTGTTTAATAAATTGTAAGCTAAGGTTGTTTTGCGTTCCGATTCGGTAAGGTTTTTATCGATAATGCCTGAATAGTAGTTAATTAAATCGGCGCGTTTGGCGTAGGTAAATACATGAGCTACTTTGTCTTTTGGGTTGTAATATGTTTCAACTTTAATATTCGATAGTTGAATATTAGTTTGGCTATGCTTAACGCTAGCAAACGACTGTTCAACGTTTTGGCCGTCGTCGTTAACTTTAAGCGTGGCCTCGCTTTTTATGGCGACAAGAATAAACTCGGCCATTTGTCCTTTTGCATAAACCTCGAGCTGTTGCAGTAATTCGGTGCTGTTTGCTTTGTTGGTGTTAATTTGCGAGGCGTAACCGGTAATATAAATATTATCGTTGTATTGGGTTTTGCGGTAACCGGCATTAGTCCAGTTAGGAGCCTGGGCCAATAAAAGCGTTTGTACCAATAATAAACCAGCCAAAAGTACTATTTTTTTATTTTTCATATTCGTTGCAATTAAAAAAGTTAGAATAGTTTATTGTTTAAAAAATTAAGTAACCTAAGTTAAAATATGGTTAACGCAACCCAAACATTTTGTATAAACCTCAAAAAGTATAAAGCATTAAACGACAAGTTCTTATTACTTACCACTTACTATTGCCCAATCTGTATACTCTCGAGGAAATGGCTAATATAAAAATCCATTGTTTCCATATCCTTTGGTTTCCCAAAGATATATACCATCATTTGGTTGTTGGGAATGTTGGGCGTAAGCTTCATAACTTTTACGCCGTATGTTTCTCCAGGCGATTCCCAGGTATCGTTTGAAATGGTGCGTATCCAACTATATGCAGTTGTTTTATAAGTATCAACGGTACCATCCTGTTTAAGCTCTTTATCCCACAATGTGCACAAAGCCTTTGTATTGTTTATTAACTGGTTGTTTTCAAGAATGGCAAAGGTGATTTTTACGTTGGAACTATAAAAAACCATTCCATTGCAACTAGTCACCAAGGGGTTGTCATTGAATTCATCGATTAACCAATTTTTGTCGGTGGCAAAAGTTACCGGAATTCCCTGTTTTTTTGTATGAACTACAAAATCAGCCGTGTAGTTTTTCATAACTTCCTGTGCTTTTTTATGCCCAAAACGTGCAGCCTTGTCATAATAAACATGCCCCATGTCCTTGTCCTCCGAATTGGTATATCCCTCAGCAATAGCAAAATAAATATCCTGATCGTTGGGTTTCAGTTTTAAGTACTTGTTTAAATCGGTCATGGCTTCTGCCATATTCCCTATTTTTAAAAGCGACAAGCCCCGATGCAACCACACCTCGGGCTTTAACGAGTCGCGTTCAGAATATAACATAAGTCTGTCGGCTCCACGCTCATAGTATCCTAAATTGAAATCGTTTAACCCGCCATAATAAAGCATGTCGGGTTTTGATGGATCATCGTCATTTATTTCTTCGGCGTAACTGAAATCTTGGTTTGCTATCTTGTAATTTTGAAGATGGTAATACGAAATTGCACGGAATAAATAAAAATTCATGTCCCCTGTAAACATTTCAATGGCTTTATCGAAATACGATACGGCTTTTGAG
Source organism: uncultured Bacteroidales bacterium (assembly GCA_964544385.1). Lineage (GTDB taxonomy): Bacteria > Bacteroidota > Bacteroidia > Bacteroidales > SZUA-534 > CAZJCR01. Next base: position 2,629 of record CAZJCR010000251.1, on the reverse strand, counting down.
TAGTTTTTCAGGTCGCTTGCACCCATCGAATAATAGGCAAATCCTATTTGAAATTGGGTTTCGTGATTTTTCGAATCTAATTCTTGTGATTTCCTGAGAAATTCAAGAGCCTCCGCAGGTTTCCCCATTTTTGTAAGGCACATTCCCATGCCTAATAATCCGTAGGCAGATTTTGGATTTTGACTGACGATTTTTTCGAAATCCACAAGTGCCGATGGGTAATCGTTCAGACATTTAATTTTCAACCAACCCTGATAGTATAGTAAGGTATCATTATTGGGAAATTTTTCGAGCGTAGTTTTCACCATCGTAAAAGCCTCATCGCAAAGTTCTTTGCTAAATTTGGCTTCAATAAATACTTTCACATCAGCAACAGTTTGTCCTTTTGCAATGCTTGCAAGCAGGACAAATAAAAAGGTTAACCTCATCATTGGGTTCATTTTTTTGGTTTTGTTGAAATATTTTTCATTAACATACTTTAAAAAGCTTTTAGCTCAAAATTACAATCGAAAAATTCATTCCAAAGCTCATCTATTCAAAAAGCTATCCAATGTTGACAATATTACAAAAATTAGTAATCAGGGTTTTCTGCAATTCATACTCCTCTGTACCGGCGTAAACCAAATATCTTTGTTGTATTTGATCTGGTACCAGGGCTGATAAATAATTCAGTCCCTTAATGAAATCGGTATGAAAAGTTTTTGAAATCTTTATTTCATAAGCATCCAGCATGTTCCCATGGCGTGCCAAAATATCAACTTCGTTCTGGTGGTTGTCGCGGTAAAAAAACAAATTATTGTCAAATCCCAGGTTAAACCGGTGTTTTAAAAGCTCAACTACTATAAGGTTTTCGAAAAGCGACCCCCTGAGTGGATGCACCTCAATGTGTTTTATATTTTCGTTTCCAAGCAGATAACTCGCCAGCCCCACATCAAGGAAATAAAGTTTGGGTGATTTAATAAGCCGCTTGTTGATATTGCCATACCAAGGATGTAAAAAAAACACGATAAATGAAGTTTCTAATACCGAAATCCAGTTTTGTACAGTAGGAACGGAAACCCCAATCTCATTTGACAAATTGCTTGCGTTAAAAATCTGTCCAATTCTTCCGGCACATAAACGAACAAAAAGTTGGAATTTTTTCAGATCTTTCAGGTTAATTATCTGGCGCAAATCGCGTTCAATATAGGTTTCGTAATAGTTTCTGTAAGCTTTGTACGGTTCTGTCTTGTTATTATAAACACCAGGATAAAAGCCATGTAAGATAAATTCGTTTTCGCTATAGTTGCACCCAAACAGTTTAGTTTCGGCAATGGTCAATGGTAAAAGCTTTATAATTCCAACCCTGCCGGCCAGTGTTTGGGTAACCGTTTCGAGAATGGAAAACTGATTGCTTCCGGTGATAATAAATTGCCCTGGTTTTCTTTTTTTGTCAACTTCAACCTGGATAACCGAGAGGAGAGTGGGAACTTTCTGGATTTCGTCAATAATTGCCCCATCCTGTATACTGTTGATAAAACCAACCGGATCGTACTGGGCAGCATTACTCTGCCCCGGATCCTCGAGGTTGATGTACTGCATTTGCGGAAAACATTTTTGCGCAAGTGTGGTTTTCCCGGTTTGACGGGCTCCGGTTATCAACACAACGGGGTATTGATTGGCAATGTTCATTACTTCTTTTTCAATTTTACGTGCAATCATGGTGCAATTTTAAAGTTGTACTTTAAATTTGTACAAATTTAAGTTTTTGGATCGCCAAATGCAAGATATTTATACACTTGCGAATAAACCCAGGTTAAGTTATTTCACAATCATAATCGGAAAATTTATTCCAAAACCATAGTTCGTTGTGAACTGTGGTTGTCCTTTGTCTTTTTTTTATTTGTCTCATTAAATTTGGCATTTATATTTAAATCTTTAACGTTTAGCTGATTTTTATCTAATAGAGTTGCATTGTCACTTAACCTCAACCGAACAAAGTGAGTTCACCGTATGGTAAACCCAAACTTTTGGTAAATATTGTCCGTGTCAACGGTAGGGTTCTTCTATACATTACCACACCCTAAAATCGAACTCCAGGTTCTCTTTACGCGATGTTGGGGTTTGCTTGCCTTTTGTAAGTATTTGCACGTTGTTGGTTACAAAGTCGCGAATTTCCGATACCTGTATTTTACTGTCGCTGTTAGCGTCGGCTTTTTTAGTTTTTAAACCCATAAGCAGCGAGTAGGTAAACACACCGTTGTTCCATTGCGGGCTTTCAAATGCCAACTCGGTTCCGCCTGCACTGCTTATTACCATTGCGCCCGAGCCTCGGCTTAAGTCGGCAAAAAGTTGCTGCATAAGTTCGAACGAGCTTTGCAGACCCATCGTTTTTTTGGCTCGACCAATGCTGTATATGCCGGTACCAGGGGGATCGAAATTGCAAAAATTCTCGCTGATCAAGTCGAACAACTCAGCAGTGTGGAAATCTGGACGAATTCAACAGCGATTGGTGTTTATGAAGATAAAGTTGTGGATGTCTACAGGGATCAAAAAGAAATTGTTCACGTTAAACCGGAAGTCCTTTTAGTTGCAACCGGTGCCCGGGAACGCAGCCTGTCGTTTGCAGGTAACACGCTGCCTGGAGTTT
>CAZJCR010000250.1:0-5324 GCA_964544385.1 uncultured Bacteroidales bacterium | reverse complement strand
GTACGGGCAAAACCTTTTACAACACTCGCGCGAGGTTGCAAACCTTGCCGCCATTATGGCTGCCGAATTAGGATTAAACCCACGATTGGCAAAACGCGCAGGGTTACTACACGATATTGGTAAAGTGCCCGACGACGAACCAGAATTGCCACATGCAATTTTAGGTATGAAACTGGCCGAAAAATACAAAGAGAAACCCGAAGTTTGCAATGCTATTGGCGCACACCACGACGAAGTTGAGATGAACACGCTAATAGCCCCAATTATTCAGGTTTGCGATGCTATTTCGGGAGCACGCCCAGGAGCACGCCGCGAGGTTGTTGAATCGTATATTAAACGGTTAAAAGACCTTGAAGAACTCGCGCTTTCGTACCCTGGAGTTCTTAAAACATATGCTATACAGGCCGGGCGCGAGTTAAGGGTTATTGTTGGCAGCGAAAAAGTTGGCGATAGCGATGCCGAAACTTTGTCGTACGATATTGCTAAAAAAATTCAAGACGAAATGACCTACCCGGGTCAGATAAAAATTACTGTAATACGCGAAACAAGGGCAATTAACTATGCTAAATAGTTTTGCTATTTATACATATTAAATTTTAAGGCCGGGTTTTCCGGCCTTAATTTTACAATATATTATATGTTTTTAAGTTATAATGCTAATTTAAATTATTAAACTATTACAATATAATTATTATAGTATGCCCGATATTCAGATGGTTGATTTGAAAAGTCAATATCAAAAAATTAAAGATAAAATTGACAATGCTATTTTAAGTGTAATTAGTTCGGGGCAATTTATTAAAGGCCCCGAAATTGCTGATTTTCAAAAATCACTGGCATTGTATTTAAATACAAATAATGTAATTTGTTGCGCAAATGGTACCGATGCCCTGCAGTTAGCTCTTATGGCTCTGGGGTTACAACCCGGCGACGAGGTAATTACCACTAATTTTACTTTTATAGCAACCGTTGAGGTTATTGCCCTGCTTGGTTTAAAGCCTGTTTTAACCGATGTTTGTCCAGGTACTTTTACAATTGACCCTGAACTTATTGAAAAGGCTATAACCCCTAAAACCAAAGCAATTATACCTGTTCATCTTTTTGGTCAGTGTGCCAACATGGAGGCAATTATGAATATTGCCAAAAAAAACAATTTATTTGTTATTGAAGATGCAGCCCAGGCAATAGGCTGTAATTATACTTTTAGCGATGGAAGTGTAAAAAAGGCCGGAACAATTGGCCATATTGGTTGTACGTCGTTTTTCCCATCAAAAAATTTAGGCTGTTATGGCGATGGTGGTGCCGTTTTTACCGATAATAATGAACTGGCACACAAAATTTCGGTACTTGCAAACCACGGAATGGAACAACGTTATTATCACCATTATATAGGTATTAACTCGCGTTTAGACACTATTCAGGCCGCAGTTTTATTAACAAAATTACCTTTTTTAAACAGTTACAATGAATCGCGTCAAAAAGCGGCAGCTTTTTACAATAAGCATTTAAATGGCATTAATGGCATTATTTTGCCTGAGCTAAATAAAAAATCGGAGCATGTTTATCATCAATATACTATTAAAGTATTAAACAATAAACGCGATGCATTAAAACAATACCTGCTACAAAACAAAATACCAACGATGATTTATTATCCGGTAGCATTGCACAATCAAAAAGCATTTGAAAAATATAAGAACGTAAGTAATACATTTACAATTACCGATGAATTGTGCCAACAGGTTTTATCGTTACCTATGCATACCGAATTAGATTTTGGACAATTGGAATATATTTGTGCTACAATAAAAAACTTTTTTAACCAATGACAATTACCAAAAATTATTTTGCCCACCAAAGTGCTGTTATTGACCAGCCATGTGAAATAGGCAATGGTGTAAAAATATGGCATTTTAGCCATATTATGAGTGGATGCACAATTGGCGATAATTGTAATATTGGCCAAAATGTTGTTATTGCAGGCGGGGTTGTTTTAGGAAAAAATGTAAAAATTCAAAATAACGTATCGGTTTATAGTGGAGTTGAGTGCGAAGATGATGTTTTTTTGGGCCCATCGATGGTTTTTACAAATATACTAAACCCACGTAGCGCAATTGTCCGAAAAAACCAGTATATTAAAACATTAGTAAAAAAAGGAGCGAGCATTGGGGCAAACGCTACAGTAATTTGTGGCAACACAATAGGCCAGTATGCTATGGTTGGTGCCGGTGCAGTAATTACAAAAAATATTGAACCATATGCTTTAGTAGTTGGTAATCCGGCACACCAAACCGGTTGGGTTAGCGAGTATGGACATAAACTGTTATTCGATAAAAAAGGTTTTGCAGTTTGCCCCGAGAGTGGCGAAAAATACCAGTTTAATAATAATAAGATTATAAAATTAGATAAATAACAGCCGGGTTTTACTATTTTCGCGGTTAAAATTATTAATATCATGTCAAAGAATTTTGCACTTATTGGTGCTGCCGGTTACATTGCCGAGAGGCACATGAAAGCAATAAAACAAACAAACAATAGTTTAATTGCTGCTCTCGACCCTTTTGATTGTGTTGGAAAGTTAGACAGCTATTTTCCGGATACCGATTTTTTTACCGAGTTTGAACGGTTCGACAGGCATGTTTACAAACTTCGCCGCCAAGGTAATGCTGTTGATTATGTTAGTATTTGTTCGCCAAATTATTTGCACGACTCGCATATACGTTTTGCCCTGCGCAATGGTGCTCATGCAATTTGCGAAAAACCCTTGGTTTTAAACCCATGGAATATTGACGCTTTGAAGGAATTTGAGTCGGAAACCGGAAAAAAAATATACAATGTACTTCAGTTGCGGTTACACCCATCGATAATACAACTAAAGCAAAAAATTGACAGTACGCCTGCCGGTAAAATTTTTGATGTTGATTTAACTTACATTACAAGTCGTGGAAAATGGTACTTATTTTCGTGGAAAGGCGATGTTTCAAAATCGGGCGGAGTGGCAACAAATATTGGGATACACTTTTTTGATATGCTTGGGTGGATATTTGGAAAAAACACTTTAAGTATAGTTCACCAAAGTACACCACAACGTGCAGCCGGATTTTTGCAGTTCGAAAAAGCACGGGTAAGGTGGTTTTTGAGTGTCGATGCTAATGATTTACCTAACGATATAAAAGCAAAAGGCCAACGTACATTCCGTTCAATTACAATTGAAAACCATGAACTCGAATTTAGCGACGGCTTTACCGACCTCCATACCCAAACATATCAACAAATACTCGATGGTAAAGGGTTTGGGCTTACCGACGCCAGGGCATCGATAGAACTTGCCCACAGTATACGTAATGCAGAAACTGTTGGCAGGGTTGGCGATTATCACCCGTTTTTGTAGTTTTTACCTAAATTAAGCGGTATAAGTAAAGCGAACAAGCTCTCAACTTAAAATAACCTCGAGGTAAAATTTGTTGTTTTTCACTAACTAAGTAAAGTGAAATTTTTACAAAGTATAAATTGATTTAACGAATCGCTCAATTTGGGTTTTGCTTATTGTTTTTTTAGAAGGTATATAAATTGGTTGTTGCAAAACTCTTTTTGATTGGTAACTATACAGTTATTTAGTTTACTAAACGATACAATGTAATTAACCAATGTGGTGTCCCACATACCATCGGGTTTAATTTCGGCTCCGTGCCAACCATTAAATTCGTGTCCGCCATCAATAGTCTTGGGGTTAATACCTTTACTTATTGCTTGGTTGGCTAATTGCCACCGGGCTTTGTTCCAGCTAATGTATTTTTTTGTTTGCGGAATAATTATGCCTGCAATAAAAATAATGTAAATTAACGTAGGTAAAAGTATTTTTTTATTGATAACTGTATTGCCAATTATAAAAATCGAAACCAAAAAAAATAGTGGTATCAGGTATCTGTCAAAATAAGTATAGTTAATTAATATAACGCCAATATAAGTTACAATTGCAATTAAAAATATTAACCGATGTGCATTGCTATAATTTGTTTGTCGGTTTTTTTTGTTAAAAGTATTATTTATAACCTTTATAAGGTTAATTGTAAATGCAACTATAAGTGCCATTCCCCCTATCGCCGAAAGGCTTGTTAATACAAAATTTATTTGTTTATTTATTGCCCAGTCAGGGTAAATTTTAAGTGCATAAACGTCGTAGGTTGATAGTACCCCGGTGTAACTATAATTAAAAATATTACCGGTTGGCAGCGACGATACTGATTTTAGCAATGGAAATATTAATATTACCGAAATAATGGCAATAGTATTTTTGTTGGTTTTTAAAAAACTAATTTGTTTTACAATAATATAAATCGATAAGGGTAATAAAACTAAACCAATGTCGGTTAACATGCAACCTAACCTGTTATAAAAACGGGTTACAAAAGTTACCGGGTTAACAAAAATCGATTCGGTAATGCTGCGGTAAAAAGTTGGGAGCATGTTATTGTTCTCGAGCCATTTTGAGTAAAGCATGTATGTTGCAAATACAAGTAGTGTTGAGCTTAAATATTTAATTATTTCGGTTTTTTTATTTTGTTTATTAATAATGTAGTATAAAAGCATTGATGCCGGTGCTACAATACCAAATTGCCTGGTTAATATTGCTGCTGTAGAAAAAAAAGTGCCTAAAAATAAATACAAATTTGAATTGTTTTTAAGGTTTTTAATAAAACATAAAAACGATAAAATAAACCATGCAAAAAAATGAATGTCAGTCATGAATGTAACCGACAATGAAAAAAACAAAGGGTTAAATGCCAACAAAAGTGTTGTAACAATACTTAAATAAATATTATTAAATATATTAATTGTAATATAAAAAAATGTAACAATACTTATAATAGCAATAACAACGGTTGATACTTTTAAAGCAATAAACGAGAACCCGAATGGCAAACAAAATAATGCCCCCCAAAGTGTTTGTGTTACCTGTGGGCCTGCAATCCAATTAGTAAGTTGGTATTTACCATGTTCAATAAGTTGTTTAACAGTAAAAGCATACGACCAGTCGTCGTTTAACGGAAAGTTGTGGAACGGGTTTGTAAAAAGTATGCAAATAAGCCAAACTAAAACTATAATTATAATGCTAAGTAATGTTTTATTGTATTGCATTTGTTTATTATTAATTGTTTTTGTAATAGTTTCGTATTTTAAAAAGCTCGAATGGTGCTTTTAAAAAGTCGATAAGTTTTATTTTTGAACCTTCAATTTCGGACCACTGGTTTAAAGGCATCTCAAAAATTTTCGATTTATCGGCTCTCATTATAATCTCGATATCGAAAAGCCAGTTGCTTACA
>CAZJCR010000249.1:0-5332 GCA_964544385.1 uncultured Bacteroidales bacterium | reverse complement strand
TCAACAATATCGTTAGTAACCAAATTGTTTACTCCAATGTCGGTGCTGGTAATAGTAAGACAGTTGTCGGCGGTAGTGCTTATAAAAACATTATCTAACACAAAAAAACTGTCCGATTGTTTTGTACAAATTTGCCGTAATGCAATGTGCGAGTAGGTTTCGGTCATACCAAAACTCTCAAAAATATTAGTATTTTGGTTTATAAGTTCATTTTCAAGAACATGCGAAACCTGTCCACCACCAATAATCAGGTTTTTTATCATCGATAGTTTTTGGCCCGAACTAATAATGTTATTAACCTGGTATGGAACCATTGCTGCAAAATCGAAAATTTTACTGTTATTTTCTAACGGGTTGTTACATGGTTCAATACAAGTAAGTTCCATACCTGTAACCATTGCGCGAACAAGCATCATTTGGCCGGCAATATAGTTGGCTGGTAAGCATAATAATGCTTTTGAACTTTGATTTAATTTAAAAAAATTAGCAGTTTTTTTTGCCGATGCTAAAAGGTGTTTTTTTTGAGCTATTATTTTTTTGGGCTGGCCGGTGGACCCCGATGTTTTTAATTCAATTGTTATATGGTTGTTAGCCCAATTATGCAAAAACAAATAAATAAAGTAAAAATTACTATTTGTATTAGTTTGCTCAATTAGTTGTAACCAATTGGTATTTTGCAAATTATATACAACATTGTTTAACCTTATTGTTTCGTCAGGCGGTTGCATTAATAAAACCCTGTTTTTTTCGATGGGTCGAAACAAATAGTATCGCCCTTTAAATATAATTGGCTTTCGAAATTATTTTTAAAAACATTGCCAGTACCTAAACCTTGTGGAATATTATAAGCATTAAGATAAGCCCATTGTGCTATGGCATTAAGGCCAACATTCGACTCGAGTGCCGATGTTACCCACCAGCCAATTGACCTTTTTGCAGCCGATAAAACCATTTGGGCAGTATCGCATAAACCGCCAAGCAGAGCTGGTTTTAATACAATAAACTGTGGCATAATAGCGTCGAGCATGTTAAACCTATTTTGCCCGTATATGCCAATAAACTCCTCGTCGAGCGCAATTGGTATATTTGTATTACGGCAAATATTGCTCATTTGCGCCCATTGCCCTGCTTTTATTGGTTGTTCAATGCTATGTATTTTATATTCCGACAGCTGGTCAATTTTTTTAAGAGCCTCGTCGGGGCTAAATGCACCATTGGCATCAAGCCGTATTTGTAAATCGGTTTCGTTATATTTTTGCCTTATTTGTTTTAACAAGTCAAGTTCGTGTTCAAAATTTTGCGAGCCAACTTTTATTTTTATGCAGGTAAAACCGTTTTCAATTTTTTGTTTTATGCGGTTTTGCATTTCATCAATTGTTCCCATCCAAATAAGGCCGTTTATTTTAACCCCATTTTTGCCTTCGGTAAAGTCCGATGGAAAAAGAAGCGATTTACCGCCCCTGTGCAAATCGCGCAAAGCTATTTCGATACCAAATTTAACTGCTGGTTTTTGTTCAAAAAACTGTTGGTAGTTTTTAATAATGTTATCGGTATCATTTTTTAGCTGTATTAATGCAGTTTCAACATCGTCTTCTAATTCGGGCGACAACCCACTAATAATACTAATTTCGCCAACGCCTTTAATTTCGGGGGCTTTGTCGTCCCATATCCAAAGCAGCCAGCTTAATTTATGTAACAATACGCCCCTCGACGTTACACCGGGTTCAATAAATTCGAGAATATACTTTTTGTAATCAGTTTTCAGCATATCAAAAATTTAATAATAAACCTATAATTATTGAAAATAAAAATGTTGTTAACGATAGCAATTTTAATTGTGGGTCAATATTGGCAGGGCATTTTGCTGTAAGTATTACTTTTAAATGCCATAATAACAACCCTATTGGTAACAAAAGTAATAAAATGTAAACACCTTTTATTAAAGGCAGTAAATAAATTATTAAACAAATTATTGCAGTAATAATTAATAGCAAATGGTAAATTTTTGCTTTTTTAAAACCTAACCGGGTTGCAAGAGTGTTTTTTTTGCAAGCAATGTCGTTTTCGATATCGCGCATGTTGTTAATATTGAGTACGCCAGTACTTAATAAACCTATCGCTGTTGCTGGTAACAAAACAAGTTTATTAAAAGTATGGGTATGTAAAATATATGTACCTAAAACAGCAACAATACCAAAAAAAACAAATACAAATAAATCGCCAAATCCTTTATAACCATAAGGTTTTGAGCCAACAGTGTATTTAACAGCTGCTATTATTGCTACTATACCGGTAATAAAAAAAACAAAAAAAGCGAAACTTATTATTTGGCTAAAAGCCGATATTAGTAAAATTATTCCCGATAGTAATGCTAAAATTGCAATAACAATAATAGCAAGCCTCATACTTTTAGCCTTTATTTTGCCGCTTTGTAAAGCACGTTGCGGTCCAACGCGTTTATCGTTATCGGTACCGTGGGCGTAGTCGCCATAATCGTTGGCAATGTTCGACAATATTTGTAGCAGTAAAGTTGTTGTTAATGCCCAAATAAATACAGACATTTTGCCATTATTACCAGACCACGCAATTGCGCTTGCTAAAATAATCCCCGATGCCGATAATGGTAAAGTACGTAGCCTAAAAGCCGATATCCAAGCTTTTATCATATTAAGGCAACCGTTTGTATTTACTAAAATCGGGGTTGCGCTTTTCTAAAAATGCTTTTTTACCTTCTTGAGCTTCGTCGGTAAAGTAATATAGCATTGTAGCATTTCCCGACAGTTCCTGTATGCCGGCTTGCCCGTCGAGTTCGGCATTTAAACCGGCTTTAATCATGCGCAGTGCTATTGGCGAGTGTTGTAACATTGTTTTACACCAGTCAACGGTTTCGTCTTCGAGTTTATCAAATGGTACAACTTTATTTACAAGGCCCATTTCTAAAGCTTCGGCAGCGTTGTATTGACGACAAAGGAACCAAATTTCGCGGGCTTTTTTTTGTCCAACAACGCGGGCAAGGTACGATGAACCAAACCCGCCGTCGAAACTGCCAACGCGTGGACCTGTTTGTCCAAAAATTGCATTTTCAGATGCAATTGAAATATCGCACATTACATGCAGTACATGCCCGCCACCAATTGCATAACCATTAACCATTGCAACAACAGGTTTTGGCAACGATCGTATTTGCTTTTGTACATCTAAAATATTCAAACGTGGTACACCATCGCGGCCAATATAACCAGCAATGCCTTTTACCCGCTGGTCGCCACCGCTACAAAAAGCTTTGTCGCCCTGGCCGGTAATAATTACTACGCCTATGTCGGCGTTCTCGCGGCAAATTACAAATGCATCACTAAGTTCTTTGGTTGTTTCGGGCCTAAATGCATTGCGTACTTCGGGCCGGTTTATGGTAATTTTGGCAATACCTTCAAAATACTCGAATTTAATGTCTTCGTAATCTTTAATTTTAATCCAGTTGCGTTCCATGTTTAAATTATGTAAATTAATTAAAGTGTATTGTAAATTAATATTGTAAATATTCGCGATAAATATTTGCGCTTATAATTGGTTGAGTAATAATTTCAATTAATGCAGCATATTTATTGTTTAAAAAGTTTGGTAAATTAGTTATAAAACTATCATAACTATCACATTTTAAGTAATTAATATTAAAGGCATCGCAAATTTTTTCGATATTAACTTGTACCGGTGTTTCAAAAAAGTCGATTTTATTTGTTGAACCAGGGCCATTTAACACTCTAAAAATATTACCGCCATTATTGTTAATTACAATAATTTTTAAGTTTGGGGGTATATGTTTATTCCAAAGGGCATTCGAGTCGTAAACAAAACTAATGTCGCCGGTAATAATAACGGTAGGGGTGTTTTGTGCTGTGGCAGCACCTACGGCTGTCGACAACGAACCATCAATACCACTTGTGCCGCGGTTTGTATAATAGTTTATATGCTGTTTTTTTTCAAAAAAATCGATATACCTTACTGGTGTGCTATTTGCTAAGTGTAAATTAATATTTGTAGTTATAACCGATAAAAAATGTTTGTAAACCAATAAATCGCACCAAGGTAAATTTTTAAAAAATGCTTGTTGTTTTTGCATTATTTGTTCATAATGTTTTAACCACAGGTTTTTATATGTTTCATTTTTAACATCAGCTCTTTTGTTTAAAATATTAATAAAGCTTGACCCGTTAATGGTTATTTGATGCGTTAAGCAATCAAAAGTATCAACTCGTTCGGGGTTTGAGTCGATATCCCAATGTAAAAACGGTTTACTATTTTTTAAGAATGTTTTTAAAGGTTTTGATAATATTGGGCCACCTAAAGTTATTACTAACCCGGGTACAAATTTCGATATATTATTACTGTTAATTGCATTTATTGTTTTATCGATATTGAAGATACAATTTTGGCAAAAAACATTACTGATAGCTGAAGCAATTACAATAGCATTTTTTGTTGAACTAATTTTGTTTAGCTGTACCGATAAATTATCATCGGGCAAATTAGCACCAACTACAATTGCTATTTTTTCGGTCTTGTTCCATTGGTTAACAAGTGTATCAATTAAAGCTTTACCGATAGTATTTTTTTGTTTCGGCGGTATGTTATATGTTAAATAATTATCAATTTCGATAGTTTGGTATAATGGTTCGTTAAACTGAATATTAATATGTGCCGGTTTATAATTATCGATAGCGTTGGCTATTAAATTACTAAGTTTAATTTTTGTTTTATTAATATATTTTGGCGAGCTGTTATCGGCAATATTAACTGAACTTATGGTAAAGTTTTTAAAAATGTTGTTTTGTATAATTGTTTGTCCGTCTTGTTTTCCAATTAAATTAGCAGGCCTGTCGGCAGTAATAGCAATAACAGGAATATTTTGATAATATGCCTCGGCAATTGCGGGCGAATAATTAAGGGCAGCTGTACCGCTGGTGCAAACAATAGCAACTGGTTTATGCAATTGACGCGCGATGCCAAGTGCAAAAAAAGCAGCACTACGTTCATCAATAACCGAATAGCAAGTAAATGACGGGCAATTGGTAAAAGCAATAATAAGCGGTGCATTGCGTGAACCTGGCGAAATTACAACATTATTAACCCCATATGCTAAGCACGTTTCGACAAGTGCAATAACTGTAGGTTTTATACTTGTTGTTACCATTTTATAGTTGCTCAATAATTTGTTCTAAGGTTTCAATTTTTAATTGTGTTTCAACCCATTCATTTTCGGCTTCCGATCCGGGTGTAATTCCGCAGCCTGCAAATAAAACAACCCCGTTGTTAAAGGCTTGCAGGCATCGCAAAT
>CAZJCR010000248.1:0-5351 GCA_964544385.1 uncultured Bacteroidales bacterium | reverse complement strand
TAATTTCGTTAGCGCAGGTAGCTCCAACGTTACCTGCTCCAATTACTGTTACTTTCATATTGTTTATTTTAAAATTTTACTGTTTTTCTTGCTTAACTAAAATTGCTTTATATTAAATACCTTTTATCGGTTAAATTAAATTTGTTGATGTAAGTTTCAGGATAACAAGTATATAATTTATTTTTTACAAGTATAATTTGTGTTATTATTATTTTTTTTTGCTGTGGCAATATACAAAGATTTATTAATTTGCGAAAAGCCAAAAACTGGTTTTAGCCCTAAAAAAACAATTAATTATTATGTGTTTTATCAGTTTTATTTGTGATAAAAAATCGTTTTGAATCTCCCCATTCACCATATCCAATAAGCGAATCGGCCATTTGTAACCTGGCATCGAGGCATTGCACACATTGTTCGGGCTCCTCGGTTATGCAGGGTTTGTTATTGTAAAGTTTATACTGGTTGCGGTAAAGCGCGGGTGTAATATTTGGCATAATTATATTTGCTCCTACATTTACCGCTTTTTCGCGGCCAATAGGGTCAATTGCCTGTAATGCTGTCGATGCGGCAATGTTAATATTGGGCATTACTATACGTAAAGTTGCAATCATACGTAATGCAAGGTAAAAACGATCGGTTAATGGTAATATGTTGTTTTTAACTTGGGCTAAGGGGGTATCGTTATGTTCAATATAAGGACCCATTCCAACCATATCAATATTCATATCGCGCATAAAAATAATGTCGTCGGCAAGGTTTTCGATTGTTTGGTGGGGTAGTCCAATCATAACCCCGGTACCGGTTTGGTAGCCGGTTTTTTGTAGATATTTAAGGCAGTTTAAGCGGGTGTTATACGAGTGTAAATTATTATTAGGATGTATTTTATTGTACAAATCCTCATTGCTCGATTCAATTCTTAATAAATATCTGTGAGCCCCGGCATTGAACCATTTTTTATATGTATCGATAGTTTGTTCGCCCAACGACAGGGTTATGCCTAAATTATTACTACTTATTTTTTTTATTTCTTTAATAAGTTTTTCGATACGGTTTATAAATGCTGGTGTTTGTAGTTCGCCACTTTGTAAAACTATTGAACCATAGTTGTTTTTATATGCAAACCCGGCTGCTTTTAGTATAGTGTTGTCATCAATATTAAAGCGTTCAATATTTTTATTGTCGCTCCTGATACCGCAATAAAGGCAATTTTTTTGGCAAATATTCGAGAATTCGATTAATCCTCGAAAATATACTTTTTTACCAACTTCATACTCTTTAACAGCTTTTGCTTTTTTAAACAAGGCAGTTTGTTTATCGTTGGTTGCCGATAGCATTTCGATAATATCGTTTTTACAAAATTCTGTTTTGTTTAAAACATTATAAAAGTTGTTCATTATTGCAAATAGTGGTTAAAAATATAAATCGCGTTCGCCTTGTTTAATCCGCTCAAGTTTATTAATTAATTGATCTTTAATTTTGTTTTCAACAGTATCAATGTTATTATTAATAAGTTTGTATCCTTTGTTTTTTATCTCGGGTGTTGCGTAATCTTCTAAGTATTCGGCCATTGTTAGCATTGCGTTTGGCGTACAAAACCGTTTAATAAAGCCAGGTACCGAGAATTCCATAAAGTGTTCGCCGGTACGGCCCAGCCTATAACAGGCAGTGCAAAACGACGGTAAATAGTCGTTGTCGATAAGGTCGTCAATAACCTGCGATAGCGAGCGGTCATCGTTTATTTTAAATTGCTCTTTATGCAGGTCCTGGTCAATTTCGTTTTTCGAGTAAGCACCCATCTCAATTTTTGTGCCACCGTCAATTTGCGAGACACCAAAACTCATAATTTCCTGACGCACATTTGCTGGCTCGCGGGCAGTAAGTATAAGCCCGGTATATGGTACAGCTAAACGTAAAATAGCAACAAGCTTGGTAAAATCGTGGTCGGTTACTTTATATGTATCGTCAATATTATTTTCCGACGCGTCTTTAATGCGTGGAAACGATATTGTATGTGGGCCAACATTATAGCAGGCCTCAAAATGGTTTACATGCCTAATTAGTCCAAGAACTTCGAAACGCCAATCGTATAACCCAAACAGGGCGCCAATTCCAACGTCATCAATGCCTGCTTCTTGCGCCCTGTCGAGCGCGGTAAGCCTGTAGTTATAATCGGCTTTTTTACCCGAAAGGTGTACCGATGCATAGGTGGGTTTATGATATGTTTCTTGAAAAACCTGATATGTACCAATTCCTGCGTTTTTTACTGTTTTAAAACCTTCAATTTCGAGTGGTGCCGCGTTAATGTTTACGCGTCGTATTTCACCGTTCCCCGATTTTATGTTGTAAACCGTTTTTACAGTTTGGGCAATAAACTCGGGGCTATATTGGGGGTGTTCTCCATAAACCAGAATAAGTCTTTTTTGTCCATTGTTTTCAAGGGCTATAACTTCTTTCGTGAGTTCTTCGATGGTTAAAGTTTTGCGTATTTGTTTTGTGTTCGATGTTTTAAAACCGCAGTATTTGCAATTATTTATACAGTAATTGCCAACATACAATGGTGCAAAAAGTACAATTCGTTTTCCATAAACTTTTTCTTTTAAGGTTTTTGCTCCTTGTTTAATTTCTTCGATCATTTGTGGTGTGTTGGCATTAACAAGTATAGCAGTTTCGTGTAAACTTAACCTGTTTTTTGCTAACGATTTTTCAATTACAGCTCTTACTTGTTCAATTGTTGGTTTTGTTTGCTCCAAAATTTGATGAATCTCGTTTTCGTCTATAAACGGTTTCATCCTTTCGTCTTTAATTGTGTAGTTTTGAGGTTGGTACATCATAGCTTAAATAATTATAATTAATATTTAAGGATGCAGATTTACCTCGTGGCAGGATTTAACAACTTTTACCCAAATTGAGCTATTCGTTCAATCGATTTAGATTTTGTAAGTATTTCACTACACTTTGTTATTGAAACACAACAAACTCTACATCGGGGTTATATCTAAGTAAAGCGTTTGTTTGCTTATCTCCAATCACTAAACTTAGGTTTTATAGTGTTGTTCATCACCGTCAGATGTTCCTCCGGATCCGTTTAGTTATTTTCCTTGAGCCAAATATAATTTAACCCTCAGTTGTGCAAATATATTATTATTATTAACAAGCTTATGTAACAAATGTTACTCATCTTTAAAAAAGTCGCGATGTTTTTGGGCATCGGGTTTTTTTAGGCTGAATTTATCTTTGTCGGGTACGGGATCCCAACCAAATCCACCCCATCGATGGCAGTTTAATATGCGGCGTGTTGCTAAAAACAAGCCTTTTAATGGGCCATGTATTTTTAAGGCGTCAATTGCGTAATGTGAGCATGTAGGTGTGTAACGGCACGAGTTTGGCAGCCATGGCGAGATAGTGTATTGATATATTTTTATTGGTATAATAAGAATAATTGATAAAATGGCACTTAACTTTCTCATTATTAATAAAATAATATTTCACTATTTGAGTAAAAAAAAGCCTGCCATTTAAAGGCAGGCTTAATAATAATATTTAATTTATATTATTGAATTATGCTTTTGAATGTTGCGTCTTCGGTGTATTGTGCAAATTCAATGTCTTTTTTGGCGTACTCAACAAGTGCCTGGTTTTTTTCAACTGCTGTACGTAAGTTGTTAAATAAAAGGTCGGTATCTTGTTTGCGTGCACCAATAATAGCTTTTAAATAATAGATATTTGCATTGTCTTGGTTTTCAATTTTCGAAAGAATACCAAGAGCAGCTTCGTAAGTGTCAGCATTTTTAGTAAGCGAGTAGTTAAGGAATTTTGCCAAAGCAAAGTTTACAGTATTCATTTTGCTACTTGCATAAAGGTTTATAGCATTTTCGTAAGCACCTTCTTTAGTTGCAATAATAGCTTGGTTGTAGCTAACCTGGTTACCTGCACCTGCTGCAGCAGTATAAAATTCTTTAGCTGCTTGTAAATCGCCTTTAAGATGTGCAATTACACCAAGGTTGTTTAAAACCATTGTGTTGCTAGCATCAATTGCTTTTGCTTGTTCAAGGTATGTTTTAGCTTCGTCTAAATTACCTTTTTTAATTAATACATAAGCTGTGTTGTTGTGTCCCCTCCAGTCGTCGGCAAAGTTTGATGCAACTTTTTTGTAAACCGATAATTTTGAGTCAAGGTCGGTAAATAATGTAGCGGCGTACATTAGTTCTTCAACCTTTAAAGTGTCGGGGTTCGATATTGCAAGTTCTTTAAGTTGTTCGTCGGAGTAACCAACAATAGCAATGTTTACAAATAATTTTGAACGGCGTAATTGTGGTAAAATTTTATCAGCAATTTCTTCGTAAGCGGCTGCAATATTTTTAATTTCTTTTTCGCGTACAACAGGATCAGAGTGCATCGAAAGGACTCGTAAAATAAGCTCTTTGTCTTGTATATCGCTCTCTTGCATAAGTTTTTTAAAACCTTCCCAGTCTTCGGGTGTCGATTGGGTACTAAAAAATGTTTCTTGTTCTAAACCTGGAACTTTTGCACTTTTAAGTTCTTTTGCAAAATATTTTTGTGAGTTTTTTAACCTGTCTTCGGCAAGTTTAGTGTTTAGCTTTTCAGGGCCGTCGGGCGATGCATAAGCTGATATTTCAATGCCTTTAAATTCAACATTTCCTTTTTCAACCGATGCTTTAACATAGTCCTGAAGCATTTTTATCTCTTCTTTTTTAAGTTCTTTGCCTTGTATTGTTGCCTGGTTAATAACAAAGTTAATTGTTGCACCTTTTGAGTCGGTGGTAACCCTGACAAATTTGTCGTCGGCAGCAATTGGCATTGCATCTTTTTCTAACAATAAAGCTGTCGACATAATGCCATCAGCAACTTTAACTTCGGGAAAATCAACTGTATTTTTTCCATCGGAAACCGAAACGCGAGCAACCATGTTGCCTTTGCGCATCGCATCAACAAATGCAACTTTTGATGCTACCGAGTATGTGCCACCGCTGGCATAAGGAACTACCTGGTTGTTTGCTTGTACCGATTCGCCTTGTAATGTTAATGCTTTAAAGGTAACTTCGCCACCCTCGTAAACAAATACCGGGGTTATTGTTAAAGTAGCCTTTTTTTGGAAAAATTTGATGGGGAATGTAACTTTTAATGTTGCTTCAACACTGTCACCATGCATCTCAAGTACTTTGGGTGTAATGTCGTATTTTACTTCAGATGCCATTTTTGGCATTTTGCTTATCCCGCCGCAACTGCTTAGTATTAAAGCTGTTGTTGCAAAAACTGCTAAAATGTTAACATTTAGTTTTTTCATAATTGCCTTATTAGTTGATTTATTGTTAATAAACTAGTTTTGTAAT
>CAZJCR010000247.1:0-5365 GCA_964544385.1 uncultured Bacteroidales bacterium | reverse complement strand
GCTTTATAAAAAAGGCCGTCGGTTATTTGTACATCGGCAAGCCTAAAAGGTTCGATACAGGCGTTTTGTTTATTGTTGTTACAACCACTTAATATTAACAGGCCCGTTATTATTGCAAGTAATGCTGTCGTTTTTATCATAATGTAAATATTTTATAAATTAAAAAATACTACCAGCTAAAATTAGTTTGGCAGCTTTTTTTGTTTAAGCAAAAATACAATGCCTGTTTTACTTTACAGCCTGTGCAAGGGAGTCAATTAACCATATTTAGTGGACAATTGTACAAATCGTTTTTACATGTTTGATAATTTGCCCCACAACCCTTTATTTTACTACCGGTACATATTATTATATACTATTGGTTTTTGATATTTTACAATTAATTAATTTATAGTTAAACAAATGCAACGAATTGCTTTTTTTATTTTGATACTTTTAGCTGGTGTTGCCAGTATGGCGCAAAACCCGGTTATTACCAGTATTTTTACCGCCGACCCCGCCGCAATGGTTTACAACGACACAGTTTTTTTATATACTGGCCACGACGAGGCTGAACCTAACGGAACTTTTTATGTTATGAACAACTGGCATTGTTTTTTTACCACTAACATGGTTAATTGGGAACCTGTTGGCGAGGTTTTTAATGTTAATAACGTAACATGGGCCAAAGGCGATGCCTGGGCCGGGCAAGTTGTACACCGTAACAGCAAATTTTACTTTTATTTTTGTGCCGAACATAAAACAATTACCGGCAAAGCTGTTGGCGTTGCAGTAGCAAACAGCCCTTTTGGCCCATTTACCGATATTGGGGCGCCTTTAATTACTAATAATAACACAACAACTGTTGAAAGTACATGGGACGATATTGACCCTACGGTTTTTATTGACAGTAGCGGGCAGGCATACATGTATTGGGGTAACACGCAATGCTATTATATTAAACTTAAAAATAATATGACCGAAATTGATGGCAACATTGTACCCGTTAATTTACCACAGTTTACCGAGGCTCCGTTTTTACATAAACATAATGGTTTGTATTATTTGTCGTATGCTTATGGCTGGCCCGAAAAAATTGCATATGCAACAAGTAAAAGCCTTACCGGCCCATGGGTTTTTGGTAGTGTTATTAATAACACAGTTAACAATTGTGGTACAAACCACCAAAGTATAATATTTTATAAAAACCAATGGTATTTTATTTACCATACCGGCGACATTGGCGGCAACTACCGTCG
The DNA here is from genome assembly GCA_964544385.1 of uncultured Bacteroidales bacterium. Lineage (GTDB taxonomy): Bacteria > Bacteroidota > Bacteroidia > Bacteroidales > SZUA-534 > CAZJCR01. Next base: position 4,127 of record CAZJCR010000247.1, on the reverse strand, counting down.
CTCGGTTGCTGTTGATTATCTTTTTTACAACAATAAAAACAATATTATCGAAATTGTACAAACACCTTACGGGGTGCAAAATACCAATATTACAACAGCTTGCCCGCCAATACCTGTTAGTACATTATCAATAATAAACCAAAACCCGGTTACAGCTAACCGCCAGCTTTTATTAACAGTTGGCGACACTATAAAAATTGAAGCTAAAGCTAATGTAGCCGGAACATGGCTTTGGCAGGGGCCAAACAGCTTTACAATAGCCGACAGTGTTATTGTTTTTAATAACATTACCCGTAATTTGTCGGGTACATATTTTGCAACATTTACAAATAGTTGCGGTACTAAAAGTTATACATCGGTTACACTTTTAGTTAATTATGATATACCAAAAAATATCGAAACCGGCAATACCTATATTATCGAACCTTTAAACTCTGGCAAGGTAATATCGGTACAAAACTACGCGCAGGTAAACGGCAGTAATATAATACAAGATACCGATGCCGGCCAGCCCGCGCAAAGGTTTTTGTTTAATATTGTTGATAGTGTTTACTGGAAAATTTCGCCACTAAATGCACCAACTCGCGCTGTCGATGTTTTTAATATATCGGCCAACGACGGTGCTAATATTGTAATTTGGGATTATTGGGGCGGGGCAGGGCAACAATGGCAAATTGCCGAAGTACAACCTAACTTGTACTCAATAATATCGCGCAACAGCCAAAAATGCCTCGATGTAAATATTATCGATAATAATATACGACAATGGAGTTGTAACGGGGCCGATAATCAGTTGTTTAAAATTACCGGCGCAGGTTTGTTGGTAAGTAATGAAAGCTTTAATACCTGTGTAAATATTTATCCTAACCCCGCAAAACAAAACAACTTGAATTTTGATGCTGTAAATAACAACAAGTTAATTAAAATTGATTGTTACAATAATTGCGGCAGCTTATTCGACTCAATTAGTGTAAACCATACAAATAAATATGTATACAAAAAAAAGCTACAACCAGGGGTTTACCTTTTTAAAATATTAACAACAAAAGGTACGGTAACAAAAAAAGTTGTAGTTGAGTAGCTTATAAACTTAATGTAAATTGGACAAATTGTTTAATTATGTTACAATAAAATAGTTTACAAGTGCATGTGCCCAAAACCCCCATTATTGTATTTAATACGGTAATAAAAACCAGCTTAATTACTTAAGGTTTGTTATCTTTAACAAAACATTTGGCAATAAAAAATGATTTAAAACAAGGTTTCGATATATTAATAAAAGTTAAAATACAAATTATAATATGTGCCTTACAAAAACACTTGTTATACCTATAATAATACTATTGGCAATAAACGCTTATAAAGGTAATGCCCAAAACCCCTTAAACTATAGGTTTCAGTACTTGCAAATTGAAGACGGTTTGCCCCAAAATACAATAACCTGCATTGCAAAAGACAAATATGGCTTTATGTGGTTTGGTACCAATAACGGCGTTTGCCGTTACGATTCGTACACGTTCGACCTTTTTAAAACCAACGAAAAAACTCAAAACTCGCTGCCCGATAACTTAGTTAAAGCAATAGCAACCGGCCCGGGCAATTTAGTTTGGATAGGCTCGCAAAAAGGGTTGTCGTACTTTAACCACAACAGTAAGCAAATTACCCGCTTTACCGACACTGCCGATAATGGCCAGCAAATAACAAAAGTTAGTTCGATAATTGTTGATAATAACACAATTTGGGTGGCAACTTTGGGTAATGGTATTTTTAAAATAATGTTAAAAAATAAGAACTGGGTTATCGATAAACATTTTTGTACCCAAAAAAATAGCTTGCAAAGCAACATTGTAAACGTAATTTTTTTGTCGACAGAAAAAAAACTTTATGCCGGCAGCCAAAATGGAGTTTTAATACTCGACACTGTTTTGCATAATTTTATTCCCGACACCGTTAGTATGGTATTGCCCCCGCTAACAAATGTTAACGATATTTTTGAGGATAATAAAAACAACTATTATTTTGCCACTAACAACGGAATGTTTGTTTACTCGGGCGCACATAAAAATATTACCTGGCAGGCCGTATTGGTAAATACTCCAAATACTTTAAAACATGGCACAGTAAATACTGTAAGGCAAGACATATCGGGGCAAATACTTGTTGGCTCGCTGGGCGGGCTGCAAACTTATAACCCCGATAACGGCTTGTTTTACGATTTTTTAGACAACGGCCCCGCCAATTTTACTCTTAATAACATTTTTATAAACACAATTTTTTGCGACAGTAGCGGTAACGTATGGATAGGAACCGAAAAAGGGGGCATCAATAAATTTAATGTTTTTCAAAACCCATTTTACTATTTTACACACAACCCCAAAAACCCCAACAGCTTAAACGAGAATACTATAAACTCAATATTATGCGAGTATAATTTTTTGTGGATAGGCACTGCCGGCGGTGGTATTAACCTTTATAACATTAAAACACAAAAATTTGTCCATTACACATACAATGCTTTTAACCCGGCTACACTTAGCAATAATTATGTAACATCGATAGTACGTGCAAGCAATAACAAACTTTATGTTGGCACATGGGGCGGTGGTATAAACGTACTTAGCACGCAAGGTGCAAATGTAACTGTTGACCGCGTTACCTTGTCGGACCCGCTTTATACTAACGATTTAGTTAACGGGTTTGTATCGTCGATGGTAAACAACCCGCTGGGATACATGCTTATTGGCACCGAGGGTGGCCTGTCGATGCTCGATTATAAAACTAATAAATTTACAACAATTATTGCCCCCGTTAACTTTGCACAACAACTTAACGAAATTGGTTGCTTATTGCTCGACAAAAAAGGGTTTTACTGGTTAGGCACCCGCAACGGCCTTTTTAGATTCCCGCAAACCGCGCTACGTCAAACTAAAGACGACGACATTATTATTAGTCAGCTCGAATATTTTAAACACGAAACTAATAAACCCGCAACTTTGCCAGGCGATTATGTTATTTCGCTTATGGAAGACTCGAAAGGCGATGTTTGGGTTGGAACATACGGTAACGGCATGGCAAAAGCTACTTTTAACTTTAAAGGCGAACTGGTTTTCGAAAATTACTCAACCGACAACGGCCTGTCGAACAATGTAGTTTATGCTATGCTCGAAGATAACCACAACAAAATTTGGATTAGCACCGACTTTGGTTTATGCATGCTTAACACTATTAATAATAACATACGTTGCTTTTACATGCAAGACGGTTTACTTAATAACCAGTTTTATTGGTCGGCTGCAAACAAAAGCAGCAAAGGAGTTTTGTATTTTGGCGGCGTTAACGGCCTTAACTATTTTAACCCCGACAACCTGTACGAGTACAACTATTTTCCTACCCCTAAAATAACAAGGTTTACTATTTTTAACAACGAGGTGTTGCCCGGTAAAAAATTCCATAACAAAACGGTAATTAACAAACCGGTTTATAATACCGACACCATTTACCTGTCGTATAAAGACAATAATATTTCGTTCGATTTCTCGTCGTTCGATTATTACCTGCCACAAAAATCGCAGTATGCTTATATGCTTACAGGTATCGATAAAAACTGGGTTGTTGTGCCGTCGCAACGCAGGTTTGCTAACTATAACAACCTTACCGGGGGAACTTATAATTTTTCACTTAAAGCATCGAACTGCGACGGCGTTTGGAACCAAACCCCCACAACCGTTACTATTATTGTTTACCCACCTTTTTGGCAAACTTTGTGGTTTAAAATACTCACTTTTATTGTCGCTGCTGCTTTAATTTATTTGTTTATACTTTTTCAAATGCGGCGCATTATTCAACAAAAAAAACTGCTCGAAGAAAAAGTGCTGGTTAGAACCAAAAAAATTGAAGACCAAAAAATTATACTCGAAAAACAAGCCGCCGAACTTTTCGAAAACAACAAACAACTTGCCCAACGCCAATCGCAAATTGAGTTACAAAAACACGAGCTGGAATCGAAAAACGAAGAGATACTTAAACAACGCGACGAACTCATATTACTTAACAATAAGGTTAACGATATTAACCAAATGCAATTACGGTTTTTTACAAACATATCGCACGAGTTTCAAACCCCGCTT
>CAZJCR010000246.1:0-5411 GCA_964544385.1 uncultured Bacteroidales bacterium | reverse complement strand
GTACCGCTCGAATACTCACTGCACCGGCAATTAACTATACCGCTTGTTGGCAACTGGTGTTCATATATTTCTGTCTGTTTGTCAATCATTTAGTTTTATTTTATTGTCATTTTCAATATGCACCAACTTATCCACGAAGCATAAATTTATTTTGTTTTTTTGAGCGTTGGCTTCCCGATGAAACGGGACAAGTTATGTGGGCTTGCAAATGTGCTGCAAAGTGGGTGGGGTTTATTCACTTGGTTCATTATTTTCAATATTTTCATCTTTTTTAAGGTGGGGACTAAGAAAAAACAAAATAAATTTGGATCCGCCTAGCTACGTTTCATTTCGGTTCCATCAAATTTGCGCCAACCTATCAAAGAGCTAAATTCCTATTATTATTTCCTGTCAAACTGCATCTTATCTGTCTTTTCGTCTGTCGCTCTTACACTTTTTGCCAACATTAATTATATACCAAACTGAGCAATTAGCCCACTCAAATTAGTATTTGTAAAAATTTTGCATAGCTATTAAAAAACACTACAAAGTATTTACACCTATGTTGAGTGTTTATACATTTTTCATTACCGCTTAACTTAGTTATTATAAAATTTTACACGTTATTTTAACAATAGTTTTTTTTACCGACCTAAAAAAGCGTTAATTTTACACGGTAAAACAGCCAAAAAAACAATCATGCCACGTATTGTATTAATAATTTTTTTAACTCTTATTATTTGCCTGCCATCACAAAGCCAAACAGTTGGGTTAGTATTGAGCGGTGGCGGGGCAAAAGGGCTTGCCCACGTTGGGGTAATTGAGGCACTCGAAAAAAACAATATCCCTATCGATTACATAGCAGGCACATCAATTGGTGCAATTGTTGGCGGGCTTTACGCTATTGGCTATAGTTGCGACGAAATGCGCGAGCTGCTTGGTTCAAAGCAATTTTACGAGTGGTCGTACGGGCGTATCGACATACAAGACCAATATTATTACAAACTTAAAGATAACAGCCAAAGCTGGGGCGAGTTTTTATTTGTCAACACCGACAAATCGCTAAAGCCGGTTTTACCCACCAGCATAATTAGCCCCGAGCAAATGGACTTAAGGTTTATGGAGTTTTATACACCCGGTGGCACAGGCGCAAACAATAATTTTGACAGCCTGATGATACCATTTTTTTGTGTTGCCACCGATGCATACCGAAACAAACCACATATAATGACAAGTGGCGACCTTGCCCAAAGTATAAGGGCGTCAATGACTTTTCCGGGATATTTTAAAGCTATCGAAATTGACAGCATTTTACTTTTTGATGGCGGTATGGAAAACAATTTTCCGACAAATATTATGAACGAGCGTTTTAAACCCGACATAATTATAGGCAGCAAAGTTGCCCAAAACCCCGAAAAACCCGATAGCGACGACTTTTTTCAACAGCTCGAGAACCTTTTTACCAAAGCTACCGATTACAACATACCAAATAACGGTATATTAATTGAACCCGATGTTAAAGATTATCCTTTGTTCGATTTTTCGTATTACGACGAGCTCCACAAGGCAGGTTATGAAACTGCACTCAAAAAAATTGACTCGGTTAAAATGCTGGTAAGCCGCCGCGTAAGTATTGACGAAGTAAACAAAAAAAGAGAGAAATTTAAATTGAAATGGAAACCTTTAACTTTTCAGAATATTTATGTAACAGGTGTTGACCAACAAGCTGCCGACTATATTTTAAAAAACATTTTGCGCAACAGGCAACAGTTAACACTTGAACAGTTTAGAGACGAGTATTTTAAACTACTTAGCGACAAGCTTATAAAATCAATATATCCACATTGCGTATACAACAAAACCAACAACAATTACGATTTGTACTTAAAAATTTCGACAAAAAACGCGTTAACTTTAAAACTTGGTGGCAACATAGCATCGAATTTACGCAATATGGGATATGTAGGGATTGAATACACGTTTCAGAAAAAAAATATTTATACACCATCGGCAAACGTAATAATGGGAAGTTTTTACAACTCGTTTAACGGTACTTTCCGCATGGATTTTCCTCCACGGTCGGTAAAAAGCGACAGGGTAATATCGCCATTTTACATTGATTTATCGATAACCCACCACAACTGGAATTATTTTAGCCTGTCGAGCGACTGGTTTGTCGACAACGACTCGCCAGCCCAGTTTAAACAACACGAAACAAATATACAAGGCAATATTGGCAGGCCCATAAACAACCGCGGGCTGTTATTGGCAGGCTTTTCGTACGGCAACACCAACGACGAGTATTTTCACAAAAAAACCATTGAACGCGAAGACATTGCCGACCAAACAATTTTTGATTACACGTCGTTACATTTAACCTACGAGTACAGCACCTTAAACTACCGCGAATACTATAACAATGGCAAGTTTATTAATTTAAGCGGCCGTTATATAACCGGTTCCGAGAACTACAGGCCGGGCACAACTGCCAATATTTATAACGCTCAAAAATCCACAACAGGGCACTCGTGGGTAAACCTTAACGGAAAATACATTAACCATTACAACATTAACCAGTGGTTCACAATTGGTTACAGGTTCGACATTAATTTAACAACAAAAAAACAGTTTAGCAACTCGTTTTCAACATTGCTATCGGCATACAACTACACGCCGTTTCCACAAAGTAAGGTAATATTGCTCGAGCGTTACCGCGCGCACACTTATGCTGCTGTTGGTATTTCGCCAATAATAAAGTTTACCGGTTTTATCGATTTCAGAGTAGGTCTATATCTTTTTCAACCTTACAAATACATTATAACCAAAAATTTTGAACCTACATTTAGCAGCCCATTCCCAACCCCGTGGTTCATGGGTTCGGGGGCATTAGTATTTCAATCGCCATTAGGGCCTTTATCGGCCACAGTTAGTTATTTCCACAACGAACAATCAAAGTTGTTTTTTCAGATAAATTTTGGATACCTGCTATTTAACAAGCGCGGGCTCGATTAGGTAATTAACTCGGTACGGTTAGAGTCGAGTTTTAAAAACATGAACAACAAAAGAGTAAACCCCCACAACGACGAGCCCCCATAACTAAAAAATGGCAGCGGTATACCAATTACAGGTACTAAACCAATTGTCATGCCTACATTAATTGCCACATGAAAAAACAGTATTGATGCAACCGCGTAGCCAAAAATGCGGCTAAATTTCGATTTTTGACGCTCGGCTAAAAAAACTATCCGCAACAGCAAAACCAAAAACAAAATTATTACTAACGATGAGCCTATAAACCCCCACTCTTCGCCAACGGTACAAAAAATAAAATCGGTACTTTGCTCGGGAACAAACTTAAATTTTGTTTGAGTACCTTGTAAATAACCTTTCCCGAATGGCCCCCCCGACCCTATTGCTATCATCGACTGGTTAACATTATAACCGGCACCATATGGGTCGAACTCGATACCTAAAAGGTTGTTAATACGCTCCTGTTGGTGTGTACCAAGCACATTGTTAAAAAAATAATCGACAGAGAAAGTATAAACAACCGAACCAATTAATATCGACAATATTAATAAACCGTGTTTAAATTTATACTCGTAAAATTTTATTAAATAAAATAACGACACTATAAGTAAAGCCAGTGTAATTGCTATTTCGGGGGCAAAAGTAAAATTAGCGTAACGCATGGCAAAAAACAACCCAACCGTAAACACTGTTAAAATTAAAAAACCAATTAAGGTTTCGATAATTTTTTTACGCAAAACGTAATACGTTACAAAAGCCAATAATTCAAGAACAATAAATATTATCCAGTTTTGAACAAGTAACGACATTACAAACAGAACAGCCATTAACAGGCCTATAAACAAATATATCCATGGCATACCCTCGCGATAATAAACCAAAAAGAAAACAAAAAACACGAGTGCCGAACCTGTATCGTTTTGTAACAAAATAAATACCGAAGGTAAAAACGATATTACGCAAAATAAAAGCAGAGTTTTAAACTGCTTAGGGTTAAAATTGTATTTGCTCATGAATTTTGATAAAGCCAAAGCCGCAGCTATTTTAGCAAACTCGGCGGGCTGAAAGCTAATTGGCCCAATAACTATCCACGATTTTGCACCATTAACAGTTGTACCAATAACTAAAGTTGATACAAGTAACAACAAAACAGCTAAATAAATGGGGTATGCAAAGGCCGAATAAAATTTACTGTCGATAAGTAAAGCTATTATAATAATAACAACCGATGCTGCTATCCAAAGCAACTGTTTTCCATATCGGCTGTTAAGTTCAAAACCCGAGGTTTGCTCGCCGGCAAATACTGCCGAATAAATATTAAGCCAACCCATTGCTATAAGTAAAATATAAACAACAATTGTTAGCCAATCGAGCCTTTTAAGTATGTTATTCTTTTTCGGAGCCATCGAGTAAATTTGCGTTTATTATGTATGATTCGAGCCATGGCCTGTTAACCTGGCCTGTAAGGTATTTTTCAACCATTAAACTTGCAATTGGCGCAGCCCACGATGCCCCAAAACCACCATTTTCGACATAAACAGCTATAGCAATTTTCGGGTTGTCTTTTGGTGCAAAACACATAAATATTGAGTGGTCCTTGCCATGTGGATTTTCGGCAGTACCAGTTTTGCCGCAAATATCGAGCCCGCTAACCTTTGCTATGCGCGCTGTGCCACCATCGGCACCATGCACAGCAAGGTACATGCCTTCAATAACAGGTTCAAAATATGTTGAATCGACATTTGTATATCGCCTCACTAAATATGGCATTTGAATATTCTCAAAACTATCAGGCACTTTTTTAACTACATGCGGAGTATAATAATACCCTTTGTTGCTTATTGTTGCTGCAATATTTGCAAGCTGTACAGGAGTTAATAGTATTTCGCCCTGGCCAATCGATAACGACACTATGTTTAACGATTTAAGGTATTTTTCGCCATATATACGGTGATAAAAGCTTAAGGTTGGAATATAACCGTTAACCTCGTGTGGCAAATCAACCCCTAACGATTTTCCCAAACCAAACGACATAACATACGACCGCCACACCTGGTATGAATTATCTATTCCGTTATATTTTGGGTGGTCGAGCAAGGCTCTAAACTCGTTTGCATACCAAGCATTACACGAGTGCTGTATTGATTGTACTAAATTTAGTGGCGATGCATGATGGTGGCAACCCATAAAAAAACGCCCCGAATGATAACCTCCATAGCAACTATATTTTGTACTAATATTTATAATTTGTTCTTGCTGGCCAATCAAAGCATTTATAGTTTTAAATGTCGAACCCGGAGGATATCGCGCCATTAATGCCCTGTCGAACAAAGGTTTTAAAGTGTCGCTTTTTAGATAATTATAATTATAACTATGCAGAAATTGACAGTATAGAGATTTAT
>CAZJCR010000245.1:1409-5424 GCA_964544385.1 uncultured Bacteroidales bacterium | reverse complement strand
ACATATAAACTCAAAAGCATTGTAAACAAAGGAAACTATAAAGTTGACGATAAAATTGCCGTTTTAACCAACCAAAACGGTAACGATATTGATGTTACAATGACCCAACGTTGGCCTGTTAAATTAGCTGTAAGGGCTTTTGCCGAAAAACCACGCCCATTTAAACTTCTTGAAACCGGAGTACGCTGCATCGATACTTTAAACCCCATTACCGAAGGTGGTACAGGTTTTATTCCAGGCCCTTTTGGTACAGGCAAAACTGTATTACAACATGCAATATCAAAACAAGCCGAGGCCGACATTGTCATTATTGCCGCTTGCGGTGAACGTGCTAACGAGGTTGTCGAAATTTTTACCGAGTTCCCCGAACTCGATGACCCACGTACCGGACGTAAACTTATTGAACGTACAACTATTATTGCAAACACATCGAACATGCCGGTTGCTGCCCGCGAAGCATCGGTTTATACAGCCATGACCCTCGCCGAATACTACAGGAGCATGGGATTAAGAGTACTGCTAATGGCCGACTCTACTTCACGCTGGGCACAAGCTTTACGCGAAATGTCGAACAGGCTCGAAGAGCTACCCGGCCCCGACGCTTTTCCAATGGACTTGTCGTCAATAGTATCGAACTTTTACAGCCGCGCAGGATATGTATATTTAAACAACGGTAAAACCGGTTCAATTACCTTTATTGGTACTGTGTCGCCTGCTGGCGGTAACCTAAAAGAACCGGTAACTGAATCGACACGTAAAGCAGCCCGCTGTTTTTATGGACTGTCGCAGGCACGAGCCGACAGTAAACGTTACCCGGCTATCGATGCTATCGACAGTTACTCAAAATATCTTGAGTACCCCGAAGTTCAGGAATATCTCGAAAAACAGGTTGGGGCACAATGGCTAGCTAATGTTCTTGAAGCTAAAGATATTTTACTACGCGGAAAAGAAACACAGGAACAAATCAATATTTTAGGCGATGATGGCGTACCAATTGATTTCCACGAAAAATTCTGGAAATCGGAACTTATCGACTTTATTATACTGCAACAAGACGCATTTGATAAAATTGATGCATCAACACCATTAAACCGTCAACAATACATGCTTAGCCGTGTTTTAGGCATAGCCAACAGTAACTTTAACTTTTCGAATTTCGAACAGGTTGGTAGTTTCTTTAAACAAGTTATAAACGTATTAAAACAAATGAACTATTCCGAATTTGAATCGGAAAAATTCAAAGCATACGAAACCGAACTCGATGAACTGGTAGAAACAGTTTTGAATTAATAATTTTAAATATTTAATAATGGAAACTCAGGCTTTTCAAAAAGTATATACAAAACTTAAAAATATTACCAAAGCTACCGTGTCGTTAAAAGCTACCGATGTTGGGTACGATGAACTTGCCCTTATTCACGGAAGGCTTGGACAGGTAGTTAAAATAATGCGCGACGAAGTGGTTATGCAGGTTTACTCGGGCACCGAGGGCATACCAACAAACGCCGAGGTAGTGTTTTTAGGCCGTCCGCCGCAGCTTAAAGTTAGCGAACAGCTTGCCGGAAGATTCTTTAACGCTTACGGAGACCCTATCGATGGAGGCCCTGCTGTTGAAGGCGAAACCCGCGACATTGGCTCACCATCGGTTAACCCGGTTCGACGCATGCAACCATCGCAACTTATTGCAACTGGTATTGCCGGTATCGACCTTAATAATACATTAGTTACCGGTCAAAAAATACCATTTTTTGCCGACCCCGACCAGCCTTACAACCAAGTTATGGCAAACGTTGCACTGCGCGCTCAAGCCGATAAAATAATTTTAGGCGGCATGGGTTTAACAAACGACGATTACCTGTACTTTAAAAATATTTTTGACAGTGCTGGCGCACTCAACCGTATAGTTAGCTTTGTAAATACTACCGACAACCCCCCGGTTGAAAGGTTACTTGTGCCCGATATGGCATTAACAGCCGCCGAGTATTTCGCTGTCGACAAAAACGAAAAAGTACTTGTTTTACTTACCGATATGACACTTTTTGCCGATGCACTAAGTATTGTGTCGAACCGTATGGACCAAATACCATCAAAAGACAGTATGCCCGGATCATTATACTCTGACTTGGCACGTATTTACGAAAAAGCTGTACAATTCCCGTCGGGCGGTTCAATTACAATTATTGCGGTTACAACCCTGTCGGGTGGCGATATTACTCATGCTATACCCGATAATACAGGGTATATTACCGAGGGACAGTTGTTCCTGCGCCGCGATTCGGATATTGGTAAAGTTATTGTCGACCCGTTCAGGAGTTTATCGCGATTAAAACAGTTAGTTATTGGCAAACAAACCCGTAAGGACCACCCACAGGTTATGAATGCTGCCATCAGGCTTTACGCCGATGCCGCAAATGCGCGTACTAAACTCGAAAACGGTTTCGACTTGTCTGATTACGACGAACGAACCCTCGAATTTGCCAAAGCCTACTCAGAGCAAATTTTGGCTATCGACTTAAATATCGACACTCAAAAAATGCTTGATGTTACCTGGGAGTTGTTCCGAAAAAATTTTAATAAAGCCGAAGTTGGTATCAAACAAGAATTTATGGACCAGTATTGGGAAACTCAATCGGCTCAATAATTCAATAAAAATATATTATTGTGGCAATAAAATTTCAATATAACAAAACATCGAGGCAAAACATCGAAAAACAGCTTAAAGTACGTGAACGGGCTTTACCTACACTTAAAAACAAAGAGTCGGCTTTGCGTATGGAGGTTAAACGTGCAAAAGACCGCGCTAATGAACTCCAAAAAAAATTACAAGATAAATTATCGCAATACCAAAAAATGCAAAAACTTTGGGGCGAGTTCGATAATGACCTTGTTACTGTTAAAGATGTAAGGCTTAATGTTAAAAAGCTTGCAGGGGTTAAAACCCCGGTTTACGATGGTGTCGATTTTGAAATAAAACCTTATAGCTTATTTAACGCGCCTGTTTGGTTTACCGACGGGGTTAACATTATTAAACAAATTGCCGAAACAGCTATCGAAAGCGAAGTATTTAACCAAAAAATGTATTTACTCGATTTTGCCCGTAAAAAAACAACGCAAAAAGTAAATTTATACGAAAAGGTGCAAATACCTGGTTTCCAAGATGCTATACGCAAAATTAAACGTTTCCTCGAAGACGAAGAGAACCTTTCAAAATCGGCCCAAAAAATTGTAAAAGACCGTCAACAAAAAGTGGAGGCTGAGTTATGATAGTACCAATGTTAAAATACTCGTTTATTGTGCACCATGCCGGGTATGATACTTTTTTGTCGGACATTAAAAAAATTGGGGTGTTACATGTTATAGAGTCGAAACGCGAACCTACAACATTAATGCAACAAAATTTTTACCAAATAGCTGAGGTTACAAAAACAATAAAAACACTCGAACGCATTGATACATCGAATGTTAATAACTTTGAAAATTTACCGGCAACCGGACAGCAATTGCTCGAACTTATTAAAAATTATCAACTAAATATCGAAAAACTTGCTCAACAAGCTACTGTTCTTGATAAAGAGTACAAACTACTATTACCTTGGGGCGATTTTTCGTGGGAGGCAATAAAAAAGCTTAATGACTCGGGTTTAAAAGTTTGTTTTTTCCGTTGTTCGACACGAAAATTTGACGAAAATTGGCGTAATAAATTTAATATCGAAGTAATATCGGAAGAAGGCGCAAGTATATATTTTGTTCTAATTGTAGAAAACAACCAACCAATTCCCGATATTGATGCCGACACGGTTGAATTACCCGAATTATCGCTAATGTTTGTAGCTGAAAATATTGAAAAGATTAAAAATCAGCAAACTAAAGCTAATATTGAGTTGGCGCAAATAGCAAAAAATGGGTTGCCGCTTTTGCAATTATATTTAAGCGAACTTAACAACAAAATAGCCGACGAAAAGGTGCAATTGCATACAAATTCGGAGGCCGAAGGTTCAGTAAAAGTGCTTGAGGG
>CAZJCR010000245.1:0-1399 GCA_964544385.1 uncultured Bacteroidales bacterium | reverse complement strand
CTGTTATTAATTCGGCCGAGTTAGAAAAATACCTTGAAACAAACAACTATTTGTTTATTAACGAAAAACCTGCCGAAACCGACAATCCACCGGTATTGCTTAAAAATAATAAGTTTAGCCGTTTGTTCGAGGTTATTGGTAATTTGTATTCGTTGCCAAATTATCGTGAGCTTGACTTAACACCATATCTTGCACCATTTTACCTGCTGTTTTTTGGTTTTTGTTTTAGTGATGCAGGTTATGGTTTATTGTTTTTTAGCGTGGCATCGTTAATAAAGTTTAAGCAAGATAAACCATCACCAATATTGTCGCTGGTACAGTTACTTGGAGCATCAACAATGTTATTCGGGCTACTTGGCGGTACATTTTTTGGTATTGAATTGTATAAAACCAATTTACCATTTTATAGCAGTATTGCCCAGGCTTATGGCTCGGTCGATAACCCTATCGATAAAATTATACAGGATATAATGTTTAAAGCTTCGTTAGCATTAGGTTTAGTACAAATGTTATTTGGTATGTTTTTACGTGCTGTTAAGCTTACAAGGCAAAAGGGTTTTATACATGCTGTGTCAACTTTAGGCTGGGCATTTTTAATAGTTTTTTCAGTAATTAACTATTTTGTTGCCGGGTCGGTAAATTTTATGAATATTGCATATATAGTTGCAGCATCGGTTTGTTTGTTTGGCATATTTTTTATGAACTCGCCAGGTAAAAATCCTTTAATAAATTTTGGTGCTGGTTTATGGGATACTTATAATACTGTAGTTGGTGGGGTAGGCGATTTATTGTCGTATGTACGTTTATTTGCTTTAGGCCTTGCAAGTGCATTTTTAGGGTTAGTATTTAATAATTTAGGTTTAAAACTGTTTAATCCCGAAGCCGGAATTGTTATGCAAATAGTTGGTTTTGTGCTAATGCTGGCTGTACTTGTTATAGGCCATGCTATAAATATATTTATGTCGGGGTTAGGTTCAATGGTTCACCCGCTGCGCTTAACTTTTGTCGAATTTTATAAAAATGCAGGATTCGAGGGTGGGGGAAAGCCCTATAACCCATTTAGAAAAGAATAATTTTAAAAATAAATATTTAATAAATAATTAATTATGGAACCTATTGTTTTAGCTTATTTAGGAATTGGAGTAATGGTAGCATTAACGGGCGTTGGAAGTGCTTTTGGTTGTACTATAGCTGGTAATGCAGCTGTTGGGGCAATGAAAAAAAACGAATCGGCGTTTGGTAGCTATTTAACACTAAGTGCTTTGCCTGGTTCGCAAGGTTTATACGGCTTTATTGGCTTTTTTATGCTTTCGGGTTTATTAAGCGCGTCAACAACATGGTTGCAAGCTGGTGCTGTTTTTGGTGCTGGTTTAGGCCTTGGAGTTGTTGGTTTATTATC
>CAZJCR010000244.1:0-5444 GCA_964544385.1 uncultured Bacteroidales bacterium | reverse complement strand
CAAGTTTTTGATAATGAAAACTCGTCGAAACTGTTTTTAAACTCACCCAAAAACAGCACCATTATTATAGCTGACAGCCAACAAACAGAGTGGCTTGCCAAATTACTAAACACATTAACCATTAATAATTTACAAGCCCAAACATTAAACGACATTAATAACGCGTTCGAAAAAAATTTTGGAGTTCCTTTTATTACACAAAGCTGGTTTGCTTTACTACAAAAAGCAGGTTTAATATTTGTTTAGCACGTAATGGCTCAATACATATTTTGTAAATATCTCACTACAATACTATATTGAAACGCAACAAACACTACATCGGGGTTATACCTGAGTAAAGCGTTTGCACGAATAGCTCCAACCGCTCAACTTAGGTAATAATGTGATAACTTGTTAAAATCTAATTATTAGTAAAACAGCATATTTTTTTATTAATGATTAGTTTTGCCATAAAACATAGTAATTGTGAGCAGTAAACAAGACAGCGTGGTTAAAACGCCACTAATGAAACAGTATTACAGTATAAAATCGAAACACCCCGACGCTATACTGTTGTTTAGAGTAGGCGATTTTTACGAAACTTTTTCCGACGATGCCATAAAAACATCGTCGATATTAGGAATTACGCTAACAAGGCGCGCAAACGGCTCGGCAAGTAGTGTCGAACTTGCCGGTTTTCCGTACCACGCGCTCGATACATATTTACCAAAATTAGTGAGAGCAGGCCAGCGCGTTGCAATATGCGAGCAGCTCGAAGACCCAAAAACAACAAAAACAATAGTAAAGCGCGGTATTACCGAGATGGTAACTCCCGGAGTATCGATAAACGATAACATACTTGAACATAAAGAAAACAACTTTTTAGCTTGCATATATCTCGAAAAAACCGTTGCAGGGGCTGCTTTTCTTGATATTTCGACCGGCGAGTTTTATACCAGCGAAGGCAGCACCGAGTACGTTGGCAAATTACTGCAAAGCTTTATGCCAAAAGAGGTTTTGTTTGAGCGTAATAAAAAAGAACAATTTATTGAAAATTTTGGCCCGGGATTTTATACAAACACGCTCGACGAGTGGGTTTTTACCGACGATGCTGCAAACGACCGTTTGTTAAAACATTTCGAAACTGTTTCGCTTAAAGGTTTTGGTGTTGATGGTATGCGATTGGCAATAATTGCCGCAGGCGCGGTATTACACTACCTCGACATGACCCAGCACATGCAAATAAGCAATATTACAAGGCTTAGCCGTATTGCCGAAGACGAGTACGTGTGGCTCGATAAATTTACTATTCGCAACCTTGAACTTTTTAAACCTATGAGCGACGACGGTAAGCCGCTTATACAGGTAATGGACAACACAATTACCCCAATGGGCTCGCGAATGTTGAAACGCTGGGTAGCTTTACCTCTTAAAAATGTTAAGGCAATAACCGACAGGCTCGAGGCCGTAAAGTTTTTTATTGATAACGATATTACAAAAACCAAACTCGAAAACTACCTTAAACAGGTTGGCGACCTTGAACGGCTTATATCGAAAGTAGCAATGGGGCGCATTAACCCGCGCGAGGTAATATGCCTCAACACTGCATTATCGGTTATTGAACCGGTAAAACAAATATGTTCCGATACTAACAACGCATCGCTTAAGCGTATTGGCGAGCAACTGTCGGCTTGTTCATCGATAAAAGAGCGTATTGAAAAAACCCTTAGCCCCGACCCGCCAACTGCTGTTAACAAAGGTGGAGTTATTGGCAACGGTGTTAATGCCGAATTAGATAATTTACGTGGTTTAGCTTTTTCGGGCAAAGACTACCTGCTGCAAATACAGCAACGCGAAAGCCAGCGAACCGGCATACCGTCGCTAAAAATAAGTTTTAATAATGTGTTTGGATACTACATTGAGGTACGCAATACTCATAAAGACAAAGTACCTGCCGACTGGATACGCAAACAAACACTTGTTAATGCCGAACGTTACATTACCGAAGAGCTTAAAGAGTATGAATCGAAAATATTAGGTGCCGAAGAAAAAATACTCGAGCTCGAAACATCGTTATTTAACGATTTGGTTTATGCCTTATCGGAATTTGTACCGGTTATACAGTTAAACGCCGCATTGTTGTCGCGTATCGATTGCATTATTAGCTTTGCCACCCTTGCACAACGCAATAACTATTGCAAACCCGATGTTAACGAAACTAATATTATCGAAATTGTTGATGGCCGGCACCCTGTTATCGAAACACAAATGCACGCCGGCGACCAATACGTGCCAAACAGTGTTTTGCTTAACCAACACGACCAGCAAATAATTATTATTACCGGGCCAAACATGGCAGGTAAAAGCGCGTTGTTAAGGCAAACAGCATTAATAGTTTTAATGGCACAGGTAGGTTCGTTTGTGCCGGCCAGTGCTGTTACATTAGGGTATGTCGATAAAATATTTACCCGCGTTGGTGCCAGCGATAATATATCGATGGGCGAATCGACTTTTATGGTAGAGATGAACGAGGCTGCAAATATTTTGAATAATATTAGCGACCGCAGTTTAATTTTGCTCGACGAACTTGGCCGTGGTACAAGTACTTACGACGGTATATCGATAGCATGGGCAATTGTTGAATATATACACGAACACCCGCGTTGCTGTGCTAAAACTTTATTTGCAACACATTATCATGAACTTAACGAGATGCAAAAATCGTTTAAGCGAGTTAAAAACTACAACGTGTCGGTTAAAGAGGTTGACAAAAAAGTTATTTTTTTACGTAAGCTAATGCCCGGCGGTAGCGAGCATAGTTTTGGTATACATGTGGCAAAAATGGCGGGTATGCCAAAAAGCGTTGTAAGCCGCGCCGAATCAATTTTAGTTGATTTGGAAAAAACCCGGCGCAAATCAGATATCGACGATGAAGTTAAAGAGCTTGCACATAAACGCGAGGGTTTGCAACTTAGCTTTTTTCAGCTCGACGACCCGGTTTTAAAACAAATACGCGACGAAATTGGCAAGCTCGACATTAACAACCTTACACCTGTAGAGGCTTTGAACAAACTAAACGAGATAAAAAAAATATCGGGCCTTTAAAAAGGTACAACAATACCAAGCCATGGTATAGCAATAACACCGTCAATATCTTGATAAACGGGTACGGCCAGCCCATAGTCAACCGAAACACGTTGCCAAACGGTTCGGCCACCAATAATCATTATGCCAATACTTTCGGTCTCGGGTTTAAAAAAATAATTCTCGGTAATAAAATATGCTTTTCGGCTCATGCGTACCAGTGCCCCAAATTGTAACACCGGGCTTTTTGCCCATGTGTCGCCTAAATAACCCCAACCACTGCCAATGGTAAAGTTAATGTCTTTACTACCAATTGTTGCCACTAAATATGGCAAAGCAAATGTCGATTGCGGTTCTCCAACAATTGTACCTAACAAAAACCCGGCGCCCACATTTAGTTTGTCGGTAATTATTGGTACCGAAACTTTTGGGGTAACAAATATTGGTGTAGGGGTTGCATCGAATAAAAATAATGGTAAAATGCCACCACCAACCGAAAAATATTTGTTAATACCATAACTTGCCTGGTTGTATAAAACCCAAACGTTTTGGTAATATCCCTCGCCTTTTTTAAGGCCATAACCGTTAGGTGCCCAAAAATAGCGGGCACATTGGGTATTTTCGTCCCAAATTTCGCCATCTTTAATTGTTTTATTATCGATAACACGTTTTGTTTTAATGTTTAGTTTGTTTATTGCAACCCGGCCGTAATTAATGGTCGAAATATAAATACTATCGGTAGTTTCAGATATTATGTTACCATAAAATTCGTTACCGTCAATTAGTTTTATTTGGTAGGTTAGCAAAGTGTCGGGTATGTTTTGGGCATGTGTGCTAAGCGTAAAAAACATGAAAAAAAGCACACATTTTACAAAAATTGATTTTTTGGGCTTAGGTTTCATAATTTTTTGATTTTATTTATTTAGCAAACTAAAAATACATAAAAATCATACCAACAACTATACCAGTGTTTATAAAAATGTTTATTGCAATTGCGCTTAAAATATGGTATGTTTGCTTTTGCCTTTATTAAAAACTAATATGCTTTACACCAGTATTTTTGGGCAAAATGCCGTTAAACAACAACTAATAAATACTATTACCGACAACCGTATTAGCCACGCTCAACTTTTTGTTGGCTCCGACGGTTATGGTACATTGCCATTGGCACTTGCATACGCTTGCCACATTTTATGCACGGCACGCACCCCTAATGGCCCTTGTGGCCAATGCGCGGCATGTAAAAAAAGCATGAAAATGCAACACCCCGACCTTCATTTTGTTTTTCCGGTTGTTAAACCCGACGGTAAAGACAAAGCTGTTAGCGATACTTATATCGACAAGTTCAGGCTATTTGTTAAAGAACAGCCATACGGTACTTTAAGCAGTTGGCTTAACTATATTGATGCAGGAAACTCGCAGGGTATTATTAGCGTTGACGAGGGGCGCGAAATTATCAGAAAACTTAACATGAAAGCTTACGAAAGCGATTACAAGGTTATGATAATATGGCATGCCGAAAAAATGAATATACAGGCCGCGAACAGCGTTCTCAAACTTATTGAAGAACCGCCTGCAAACACAATTTTTTTACAAATAACCGATAGTACCGAAAATATTTTAGCCACAATTTTGTCGAGGTCGCAAATGGTTAAAATACAACGCATAAACGAGGAGGAGCTTTTTACCGGGCTTACAACTAAGCTAAATTTAGACCAAAACAGGGCAAGGCTTATTAGCCGAATGTGCGAGGGCGATTATAACCAAGCTGTTGAGCTTATCGAATCGTCGGCCGATGCCCGTTATCATTTCGACTTATTTGTTAAAGTTATGCGCTTTAGTTATACCGGCAAGTTTAACGATATTATTAACTGGGTTGAAGAGATAGCAAAACTTGGGCGCGAAAAACAAAAAACTTTTTTAACGTATTGCTCGCGCATGGCTCGCGAAAATTTAATGATTAACCAACAACAACCCGACAAAGCACGCCTTACCGACGATGAACGCGATTTTGCAATAAAATTCTCGAATTTTATACACCCTGCTAATACCCACTTATTGCAAAATGAGTTTGATAAAGCTTTTTACCACATTGGGCGCAATGCAAATGCTAAAGTTGTATTTTTAGACTTATGCATTAAGCTTAACCGAATTTTAAAAATACCGGCTTAACTAAAATATTTACCAACGTTGAGTTAATGGCTCAATCAATTTAGATTTTGTAAGTATTTTGCTACACTTTGTTAGTGAAATACAACAAAATCTACATCGGGATTATACCTAAGTAAAGGGTTTATTTGCTACGCTTTAACCGCTTAACTTAGATATTTAGTTACTATTTGGTCAATAACACGCGGAAAATGTTGGTACTCTAAAGCATG
>CAZJCR010000243.1:0-5486 GCA_964544385.1 uncultured Bacteroidales bacterium | reverse complement strand
TGATTATCCATACTCGGTATCTATTAAGGCTAACAACGATTGGTACCAGTACACTCCTTACAATTCTCAACTTGCTTACGGTTCGGTAACAAGCGGCTTACCTACTGATTTGGTTTGGGAAGAGTCGGAACAAATTGACCTTGGGCTTGACGCACGTTCACTCGATGGAAGACTATCGTTAGGTTTAGACTGGTATAAAAAAGAAACTAAAGGCCTGTTGGTAGATGTTACCCCTGTGGTTGAAACAGGTGTTGGTTCAGTAGTAATGAATGCAGGTGACGTTATAAACAGCGGTATTGAAATTGAACTTGGATGGAAAGACAAAATAGGTAATTTCCGTTACTCGGTTAACGCTAACCTTGCAACTCTTAAAAACGAACTATCATACTTAGACCCAAGTGTTGACATGATTAGCGGTACAGGGCTTCAAGGTAGTGGTATTACTACAAGGTGTAGTAAAGGTGAACCTCTTTGGTATTTCTACGGATATAAATTTAAAGAAATGGATGCTGAAGGAAACGCAATATTCGAAGACATAAACGGTGATGGCGTTTGGAACTCGAACGATATGACAAATATTGGTAGCGGGCTTCCGACATACACATATGGTATTACTGTTAATCTTGAGTACAAAGGCTTCGACTTTTTATTGTTCGGTACAGGAGCCGGTGGCAATGAAATTCTTCCACAAGCATGGCGTATCGATCGTCCATATTGTAACAACTACTCATGGTTCTACGAAAACTCATGGACACCAACTAAGACAGACGCTAAGTTCCCGGCTGTTGCTAATTGGTCGAAAGATGCATACAGCTCTGACCTTACAATATTTGACGGGTCATATTTCAAGATTAAACAGATACAGTTAGGCTACACTTTACCTAACAGTGTTACAAGTAAGATACATATTAGCAATTTAAGGGTATTTACATCTCTTGAAAACTTTGTAACATTTACCAAGTATATTGGTCTTGACCCCGAAGCTGCCTCTGCTAATACTTCTAACTCACTTGGTATTGATATGGGTACATATCCAACAGCAAAACAAGTTATTTTTGGTATTAATCTTTCTTTCTAATAATTAACTGTATGAAAAAATATTTGTTCTTATTATCAATTAGTGTCTTGGCATTTACTGGATGCGACCAAGACCAACTGGAAATACCCCAAAAAGGAGTATTGCCAATAGAAAATTTCTACAAGACAGATGATGACGCCGAAGCTGCATTAACAACAGTTTACTATGACTCATTCAAAAACTTCGGTTTTTTACCATCAGTAACCGGGTATAACTATGGACCATACTGGGGGCTAACTAACTACCAGGCCGACGATATTTATTTGGCAGGTTCAGGCCCTGACGACTGTGTAGCCGAAAGAGAATTTCATGATTTCCGTTATGCAAACGACAATTGTGTTCCGTTGGCCGGATATATGGCTTTTTACCGCTCAATACACAAATGTAACTTAGTAATTAATAACTTTACCGAAGAAAGACTCGGAGTTCCTCTTACAGCAACAATGAAACGTTGTGTTGCCGAGGCTCGTGTTATGAGAGCATTCGACCACATGATGCTTGGTATTTATTGGGGAACTCCTCCTATAGTTGAAGATGTTCTTACCGGTGAAGCCCGTCCTGCAAATTCTGAATCACAGTCGGCAGTTATGGACTGGGTTTCAAAAGAAATCGATCTTGCACTTGCTGATCTTACAGAACGTCAAGGCCCTGGCGACCAGGTTGGTGCAGTAAAAATTACTAAGGGTTTTGCTTATGCTGTTAAAGGTAAAGCTCTTATGTGGAAAGGTGATTACGAAGGTGCTAAAATTGCACTTAAGGCTGTTATATCTTCTAATAACTATGCTTTAGTTTCATCTGATGAGATAGGCAAACTTTTACATGCCGACGGAAAAGCTACATCAGAAGCCGTGTTTGAATTTAACATTGTTGCTGATGGTGCTGTTGTAGGTGGTTGGAATGTTAGAGAACGTGTTGGTTGTAACGACCACATGACTTTTAACTGGCGTTTCGAAAATTTGAATGGTTCTTTCCTTGGCAACGATACAGCAATTAACAACAATGGTTGGGGATGGTTAAACCCTACCGGAAAATTTGCTGAAGACCTTATAGCTAACGATGGTATGGAATCGGCTCGTCGTAAAGCTTGGATTAAAACATACGAAGAAATTCTTTACGATCATCAGTGGGTAACTGATACTGCTGATGATGGTACGCCTTTATTTGTTCCTGGCTATACAGCAAAAAAGGCAACCGATGTAAAACGTGGAGTAGCAGGCGTAAATTATATTTATGGTTGCGAAGGATATTTTAACTGGAAAACTGTGGTTCACAAACACCAGGGCGACTTAAACCCAATTGATGGTGGTGGTAACAAAAACCTAAGCATTATGCGTTATGCCGAAGTACTTTTACTTTATGCTGAGGCTTGTGCCCATACTAACGATGGTGATGGACTTCAATACTTACAAGCAATACAGAACCGTGCTCAGTCAAATTACGTTTCAAGTACCTTAACTCTTGAAGATGTTCAAAACGAAAAACAGTTCGAGTTATGGCTCGAGGGTACACGTTCAGCCGACCTTATACGCTGGAAAATAACCGAGACTCTTGAAAAACAAGACTATTATGTTCCGAATTTTAGAGACGAGTTGACCGACAAAAAAGGTACCGAACACAAAGGTTACCTTGATGCAGCAACTGCTGACTTTTACGTGAAAAAATTTGGCGAAAGTAATGTTGGTTTCAAGAAAGGTAAACATGAATTACTTCCTTTCCCAAGACGTGTAGTAGAGTTAAACTCTTCGATAAAACAGAATCCAAACTGGGATTAGTATAAGTTAATACGCAAACATTTATTAAGGGTGTCCGGATATTATTAGTTTGATAAAATTATTTTATTTCGGACACCCTTTTTGTTTTTGAGTTATCGATTTTTTAATTATAAAAACCTTAAGGTAACGATAAGAACTAGTAATTCTGTTTTTTATTATTGGCCATGCCGCGTTTATAGCCGGTATGGCCTTTTTAACAGGCAATAGCCGGTAAATAATTATGCCACATTCTTTTAGGGTTTTGTAAATAGTTGTTATATAAAGGCAAAATTATTTGTAACAAAAGTGGCCGGCTGTTGCTTTTGTTTTATACCCCAAATTAGCAGTTCAGTCAATATATTAAAGCTTTGTAAGCATTTAACTTTACATGGTTAGCAAAACTACAAAAATACTATGTAAAGAGTTTGTTAGCTTTGATTACCGCCCAACTTAGGTGGTTTAATTGTTATATAACCCAAGTATAACAATAGCTGTTTTTAATACCGCTATTAAAAAACCAAATTGAGCTAATCACTAAACCGATTTAGACCCAAATTTAGCTAATTGCTCAATCGATTTAGATTTTGTAAGTATTTACAAATACTATGTTATAAATTAGTGTTATAATTTGTTTTTGTATAATTGTTAATGTGTTTAAATGTCAATATATCAGGCATTTATAATTTGCTTATTTTGGTAAAAATATCCATTATCTAAAATTATATATCTGAAAATACAAAGACAAACTTTGTGTTTAATATACTTTTACAATGTTGAATAAAGTTTAATACATCAATAAATTAAAATTATAGTTAAATAAATTGATAGTTAAAATTTAGAGTGTAAATAAAAAAAACTTTAATTTTTATATTAATAAAATAATAAACCGGTTGGCTTTATATGCGGGCATAGCAAATAATTAAAAGCAAAACATAGTTAATAGCAACGAAAAACTACAACACAAATTAAACTATGGTAAACTTACTGCTATTTTTTATTTGCAAACCAAAATTGTATAACCAATCATGTCGAACATAATAATTGCCTTTATTATAAAGTTGGCCGGTTTGCTTAAAAATAATATTGAAAAAAATATTGAAGGGTGTTGGCCATAAATAATTGCCAAATTAATAAATAAAATAATTAGTGTTGTTTTATTTAATTATTAAAAAGTGTGAATGTTGGTTATGCATACAAGGCAATAAAAGCCAACACCCTGTTTGTTTTGTTTACCAAAATTATTGATGTATTTATATTAGAGTTTAACAAACTAATACCCAAATTGAGCTATTTGTTCAATAGGTTTATATTTTGTAAGTGTTTTACTACACGTTGTTAGTAAAAATTGACAAACAATATATTATGGGTATACCTAAGTAAAGGTTTTGTTTGTTTTGATTATAAAGTTCAAAGGTGCTAATTAGTTTAAGTGTTTTTTATAAATAAAGGGGTATTAGTTAAAATTTGTTATATGTTTTCGAGAGTGTTAATGTTTTTAAATATACAAACCGGCAATAAACCGTATAGTTTAATAAAATTGGTTTTAATTACCTTGTTATTAGGGCTTTTGCTTATGTTGCCAATTTACATTTTTTTATAAATATGTAAGTAAAATATCAAATATTTTATGTTAAAAACAAACGAAATTCGAAGCATACTTTATTTAAACAGTTATAAATGTTTACCAAAAAAGCTTTTAGTTTTTACAATATGTTTTTTTATTGATAGTAATGTAAATAGTCAAAATACTAACAACATACTTTGGTACAACCAACCCGCAACAATTTGGGAAGAGGCCTTACCTGTTGGTAATGGCAGGTTAGGGGCAATGGTTTTTGGCAACCCTGTTAACGAAACTATTCAGCTTAACGAGAACACGTTATGGGCCGGCAGCCCAAATAATAACAATAATAATGATGCAAAAAATTCACTACAACAGGTTAGGCAGTTAATTTTTAGCGGTAAATACAACCAAGCCCATGAGTTGGTAAACAAAACAATGATATCGAAAGCATCGCACGGTATGCCTTACCAAGCGGCTGGCAATTTGGTGCTTAATTTTAGTAACAATAAAAACTACACAAACTATTATCGCGAGCTTGATATTGAAAAAGCCATTGTTACAACAAAATATAGTGTAAATGATGCAAATATTACATCAAACGTTTTTGCAACGTACCCGCACCAGGTTATAGTTGCACAATATACTGCCGATAAGCCGGGGGCAATTAGTTTTTCGGCATCGGTAAACCGTAGCCCCGATATTATTGTTACAACTAATGCCGGCAATGAGCTTATTATGTCGGGCGTTGCATCGAGCCACGAGGGGGTTGAGGGTAAAGTAAAATTTACGGTAATTGTTAAAATTATTGCCAACGGTGGCTATGTAACTAATACCGATACCGCTATTAATGTTTCAAGTGCCACGCAGGCAACTATTTACATATCGATAGCTACTAACTTTGTTAATTATAATAACTTAACTGCCGACAATAATAAACGAGCTAACGAATACCTGACCGCGGCTTTAAATAGTAGTTATGAACAAATTTACAATAGCCATATTGCCGATTATCAGGGATTTTTTAACCGTGTAACTATAAATTTAGGCCAATCAAGTGCTGTTAACAAACCAACCAATGAACGTTTACAACAGT
>CAZJCR010000242.1:0-5513 GCA_964544385.1 uncultured Bacteroidales bacterium | reverse complement strand
CACCCGTAGCCGTGATGATAGAAGCCGCGACGACAGAGGCCGTGAACGTACCCCACGCGACAGGGGGGACAGAAACGACCGAAACGACAGGTTTAGTGACCGCGAATCAAGCCCACGCGAACGTAGCCGAAATATGAGGTCATCGAATTTTTCGAGGTTTTATATTAATTTAGGTACTAAACACCGGTTAAACGCATCGTCGTTAATTGGTATAATAAACGACCAAACACAAAACCGCGACATTGAAATTGGTAAGATTGATATTTTGCGTAAATTTTCGTTTTTCGAGGTTGACTCGCGTTACGAAAAAGAGATGATGAACTCGTTTGAAGGGCTTGAGTTTGAAGATGAACCTATTGTTTTACAATTATCGCAACCCGACGATGCTCAGAAATTTGGTGCATTTAAAAGCGAAGGTAGCGACTACAGCCGCCCTAAACGCGAATATTCAAGTTTTGACAATAACGATTCGCGAAAACGTAAAACAAAATTCCAAACACCAGCTTTTGACAAAGGCCGTCCTAAAAAACGTAATTTCGAAAAACGCGACAAAAGAAACTAATTTTTACTAAAATAGCCCTATCGGGGAGTTTTACAAAATTATAAAGCAAAAGTGCCTGTTGGCACTTTTGCTTTTTTTTTACCCTTTTACATTACAACCCAAATTGAGATAATGGTCAATCATTGAATATCGGCTGACCTAAATAAAACAAACCCACTTAAAAAAAATAATTTAACATCATAAATAATAATTAATAAATAAAACCTCGAATTGCTTTTATAATAACAAATACAATACCTGTAACAATATTATTATATGCCTGATATTCAGACATTTTTATTGACTTTTGTATTATTAAGTTGTAACTTTAGTTGTTTCATTTAAATTGGGTATTAAACAATAATTCAAAACAATTATTGTAACTATTAAAACAATATTAATTAAAACCAAAGTTGAGCAATATGGGTAAAACACAAGTGGGCTTTGCTTATAAATTACCCCAGTATTTGAAAATGTTGATAAGGCCATATTTATTTGTTAAAGCCTTAAAGATGATATAAATACAAACAAGGTTATTTCTAATATTAGGTTGGGCTGTAATCTCAATTTTGATAAAAACATTAGGTAAGTTATTTATTAAACATAATACAATAAATCTTTAAAAATTACTGTTATGAAAAAAATTTACCTGTTAATTATTACACCCATAGTTTTTATTTGTAGCACATATGGTGCTATATTAATTGTTAACAACAATGTAAACAACCCTGGCAATTACAACAATCTACAAACAGCCATTGATGCTGCATTACCGGGCGATACAATTTTGGTAAGTGGCTCCGAAACCTATTACCAGAGTTCTACTTCGGGTTCATATATTTCAATTAACAAAAAGCTAACACTAATTGGGGCAGGATACAACCCGTATACGCAATATAGGTTGGCATCAAAACTTTATGGCATTAACTTAACCAGCGATGTTACAAACAACCCCAGCGAAACAACAATTATGGGTTTCTACATAAGTGGAAATATTAATGCAAATGGTAATGATATTAACTATATCCAAATTTCACGCAACAAGATTATAGGTAGCTTATACTTCGAAAATAGTTCGTATTCGAACTGGAACTACTGGATTATTCGCAATAACATACTTTATGATATATGGGCTAATACTTCAACAGCAAATTTAACTAACTCAAATTTCGAGAATAATATTATTACCGGCAGAATCCAATATTTTAACAGTGCCTCAGTTATTTTTTCAAACAATCTTTTCAAAAGGTATTCAAATGTTGGCGAAAACTTTTTTACGAACGTTACATATTGCCAGTTTATTAATAATATTTTTTATGGGGGTATTCTTTCAAGTGTAACAAATGCAACATTTACCAAAAATATATTTTATGGTTATTATGGTAATCCATTAGATTCATTAGTAAACGACTGTAATGGTAGTATAACAAATTCAGACCCCCTATTTTTAGATGCAGAAAACAAATACACCTATTTCAATTATAGTCACAATTACCACCTCGATACCGGTTCGCCGGGCATTAATGCTGGCTCCGACGGTACCGATATTGGAATATACGGAGGTTTATACCCGTTCCCCGGAGGCGCAAATGTACCTTGGCAAACCAGTGCTATGCCCGCGCTTCCGCAGATATACAAAATGAATGTACTAAACCCGACCTTACCTATTAACGGTACACTCCAGGTTAAAATTGAGGCCACAAGCCAACAGTAGCTTAATATTTAAAACTATGAACGCTACAAACAAAATTCATTGTGTTTTGTGTGTTTTTCTAATTATTAATATTGGGGCAGCATCGCAAAATTTAACCCGCGCCGAGTACTTTTTCGATACCGACGTTGGATTGGGAACAGCTACACAAATTACTGTAATAGCCAATGACAGTGTTGATTTTATTGCCGATATCCCGCTAACGGGGCTACAAGCCGGCTACCATACCCTGTTTATTCGTTTTGCCAACAATAATAACGTTTGGGGCCACTACGAAAGCCGCACCATATACATACATCCAAATATGGAGTTTATTAATCCACAACTTGTTAGCGCCGAATACTTTTTTGATACCGACCCCGGTATTGGAAACGGCACGACAATAGGCTTTACTGCCGGAATGGAAGTTGATATAACAACCGATGTCTCGACAACCGGGTTAGAGCCGGGTTACCATACTCTCTTTATCCGATTTATAGACGAGAATAATTTGTGGGGACACTACGAAAACCGCACTATATACGTGCAACCCAATATTAATTCGCAAACATATATACTTACTGATGCTGAATATTTTATTGATATCGACACCGGTATCGGCAATGGTACTCCAATTACTTTTACAGCCGGAAACGAAGCTAACTTTACACTTAATGTACCCATATCGGGATTTGAAGCAAGCAGCAGCCATAAAATTTTTGTGCGATTTATGAACGAAGGTTTAACTTGGGGAATTTACGAGTACGGCTATTTTACTGTTGAAAACTGCTCGGAACCAGAACCTGATTTTTCGTTCGACAATAAATGCGTAAATAGTGAAGTTACATTTACAGATGAGTCAACAGGCATTTTTACTGAAACTACTTATGCCTGGGATATTGATAACAACGGTACTGTTGACTACACTAATAAAAGTAATATAACACATACCTATACTGAAGCCGGTATATACGAAGTAAGGCTTCAGTTAACCAACCCTGGGGGGTGTACTAAAATGCAACTGCACCAAATTGAAATTTATCCCGACTACAACACCACAACTTTTGATAGCATTTGCCAGGGCGATGAGTATATTTTTGGCACGCAAACACTTACCCAAACCGGCAGTTACACCGAGGTTTTTCAGTCGGTTGGCGGGTGCGATTCAACCGTGGTGCTTTCACTGAATGTATTAATTGTCGACGTTTCAGTACATATCCAAAATAATACAATTGTAGCTAATGCTGAAAATTGCCAATACCAATGGGTTGACTGCAATAATAATGACATGTTTATTGACAATGCAACAGAACAAAGTTATACACCAACCATAAATGGATTGTACGCTGTTTATGTAATACAGCATGGTTGTACCGATAGGTCGGAATGTGTATTAATTACAGGATTAGAAATAAGCAATGAAAATGCCGATAAGGTTAATCATATATCCTAACCCAAATAGTGGCAAATTTATTATTGAGTTAAACGATAATATGGTTGTATCGCTATATAATACAATAGGCAGTTTGGTGTACAAAAAAAATATGTTAGCCGGTAAAAATATTATAGATATTGAAAATTTACATAGTGGAACATATTTAATAAAAGCCCAAAACGAGCAATTAATTATTGAAAATAAAATATTGTTATTTAAATAATTTACTGACCATATTTTAACATTCCCAACAATTTTTAACGTTGGGAATGTTTTATAATAAAATATCCTGTCTTTTATGCAAAACAGTATTGCAAATTTTATGGTTCTTAATTTAGTACAACCAACTTGAATAATTACTCATGGAAAACTTCAACTTTACTACTATCACCAAAAAAATCGGAATTGTTTATTTTAGTATTACAGTAGCTGTATAAAAACCTGATGTTTCATTTGGTGATGGTGCTTGTGGGGTAATCCCTTCACCATCAAATTCGATGTTATAACATGTAGCATAATACTCAGTATACTTAGAACTTGATGATATTTTTGGGACATTCCAATAAGTAACAAATTCATGTACTTCATCATCGCCAAAAACATAAGGGCATTTCAGCTTGTAAGTCAGTATTTTCTCTTCGGGACAATCATTTACCGGAACACTAAACCTATTGCCCAAATAACGGGCACCATCGTTACGCCGTTCCATATTTAAACCGGGCCTGTTAACATCAGGCTCAAAACCAGGCCGCGCCGGATAATTGTAAATTTTATTGTCCCAATTGGCACATGGTTCCGAAACAATAATGTCTAATACATATAAATCGGGTTTTACACTGCCCCACAGGGCATCATCCATTGTCGAAGCGGGAGACCATTCTTCCAGACCAATTCCTTTTATCAAGTCGTTTCCGGTTGAATCACAAAAACAAAAACCTAAATTATAAACAATACCTTCAGGCGGAAGGGTGCCAAATAAACGGTCACACGAAGTAAAGATCATCATTACTATGAACATCAAGCCGGATAGTTTTAAAGTTTTCATCTGTTTATAATTTATTTTTTAATGGTCAGATAGCCTGCATCCATGAATAATAATTTTCGTGTGCGATAAATTTCCTTATCATGGATGTTTCATTTTATTTATGGTGTAGGGTTATAAAAACATTTCTTGTATATTCAAAATTATCATAACTAAAAATATATTGATGAAATTATGCCTGAAAAGGTTGTTTTAATACTAGGTTTTTAAACCATTAACAAACTTGTACCTAAGATGAGCGGTAGGGGCAAATCGAACAAATGCTTTACTTAGGTATAACCCCGATTTAGAGTTTGTTGTGTTTCACTAACAAAGTGTAGTAAAATACTTACAAAATCTAAATCGATTGAGCTAATCGCTCAATTTGGGCTGTATTTAAAACAATACACCCCAACAATACTAACCTAAACAAAAAAACTACACATTAACAATAAGCCCGTCGTAAGCCGGGGAAATATTTGGCGGTAAAATTTCGAGCAAAGTGCTGTGCGGGTGTTGGGCGTGACTTATGTGTGTTAAAAATGTTTTTTGCGGCTTAATTACCGATACAAGCTCCAAAGCCTCGTCGAGCCCTAAATGTGCACAGTGCGGTTGAACACGTATGGCACTTAAAATTAAAACTTTTAAACCGGTAAGCTTTGGCATATCGGCAGGGTCAATAGTTTTAATATCGGTTAAATATGCCATATCGCCAACGCGGTAACCAAATATAGGCAACTTACCATGATAAACACGTATTGCAGTTATTGGCTGGTTATGTATTGTAAAAGTGCCATGTTTTACAGGCTCAAGTTCGAGCTGAGGG
>CAZJCR010000241.1:0-5550 GCA_964544385.1 uncultured Bacteroidales bacterium | reverse complement strand
GCCCGACAGCCTTATAATACCCCCCTACTATAATGCCCAATTTGTGGCTGGCAATTTATTAATCAATAAAGCTATACTTAACACCTATGCTGTTAACGATACTATTTACGTTTATAACCAAATTCCAACATTAAAATATTACTTTACTGGTTTTAAATTTACCGACAACCAAACCTGTATCGACCAACTACCAACGCTAACCACCAATGCAACAAACGCATCGCCGGCAGGCAATTACGCAATTGAAATATTTGGGGCAACCGATAATAACTATAGTTTCGAATATAATAATGCCCAACTTGTTATTATTAATAAATTACCACAAACAATAAGTTTTGACACATTGCCCATACTAACATACGGCAATGCGGGCATAAAACTTACGGCCACAGCAAACTCGGGCTTAAATGTTATTTACACTATTACCGACACTACTATTGCCACTATTATTAACGACAGTATTATTGTTAACACGGCAGGTACAACTACAATTATTGCCAACCAGTATGGTAATAATATTTACGATACCGCTCCAACCGTAACACAAAAGCTAATCATAAACAAAGCTACGCAAACCATTGCTTTGCAAATACCCGAAAGTATTGAACTATCGTCGGGGGCAATTAACATTAGTGCAACAACCAGCTCGGGCCTTCCGGTTGAAATTATTGCCGATAACAACAATATTGCTTTAATAAACAATTTAACATTAACACCATTACAGGCCGGCTCTGTTAATATTACTGCAAAACAAAACGGTAATATAAACTATTTACCAGCCACACCTGTTACAAAAAAAATAGTTATTACAAAACCTGTTAATGTTAGCCAAATAAATTATAACCAATTGTTTACAATTTACCCAAACCCTGCTCAAAAAAGCATATCGTTAAATTGTAAACTAAATACATTGGTACAAATAATAAATACTAACGGTAAGGTTGTATATTATAACACGTTAAGCGGATTTAACAATATTAATATAAGCAACATACAACCAGGTATATACTTTGTAAGTTTTATTGCACAAAATATACAATATACCCAAAAGCTTATTATAATTAATTAAATAAACAAAAATGATTAAAAAAGTTCCATTATTAGTTTTAATATTTTTTATTGTATTTTTTAACACAATACATGCCCAATATGGTACTTTTTACAAAACCGATCGTAATCTTGAATCGTACCAATACTACAAATTGTATTTAAGTTTTTTAGATAGTTACAACAGCAATAAAAACCTGCAAACCATTGAGCATAAGCTCGACAGCCTGATAAAAATAACAAAAAAAAATAAAGACTACTATCAATACC
This sequence comes from uncultured Bacteroidales bacterium, assembly GCA_964544385.1. Lineage (GTDB taxonomy): Bacteria > Bacteroidota > Bacteroidia > Bacteroidales > SZUA-534 > CAZJCR01. Next base: position 4,233 of record CAZJCR010000241.1, on the reverse strand, counting down.
TGTTTTTAAGCAACGAGTTGGCTAACTTAATAAAAATGAACGGCCAATTTAACCGCGCATATACTGTATTAAACAATGCAATGCAGTTTTTTGCAAAAAAAACCGATACAATACACATTGAATACTCGGTATCGCAAAGGCTTTTGCGCACTACGCTAACTAACGTAAAAAACCCGCCACGCGCGATGACCGAGCTTTTCCAAAGCCAAAAAAAAACGCTCGAGCTGCTTAATAACAATGGCGAACCAATGACAAACCTGCTTGTTGATTATGGCCTTTACCTTAACCGTACAGGACAAAAAAATAAGGCTCTCGAAATGCTTTTAAAAGCACACGCCCAGGCACTCAACAACAACGACTTTGAATCGTATGCAGTTGCAAATTACTCGATAATTAACATGGCCGACAATAACGACCTTGCCGAAACATGCATTTTTGCAATGCAAAACGACATTGAACTTTTTGATTACATGCCATACGGCGCACCTAAGCTCATTTATACAAGCTTTTACAACCACTCAATAGGCATGAAATATTTTAACTATTTTTACAATCACAAAAAAAGCCGCCAATATAATATAAATGCCCTTAAGTGTATCGATACAATAAATTACCCTAACTGGAACCTTAAAGCAACTATAAATTCGGTAATTGCACTTACTTACTCAATTGACAACGACACCACAAACTTTTACAAATACTATAACAGCGCGTTATCGCTTGTCGATACAAAACCAATGTCGGACCGCAACCGCTGTATGGTTTATACTAATATTTGCCAAGGTGCCCTTAACATTAATACCGACACTTGCCTTATGCTTATCGATAAAATAAAAAATAATGGCATCTATAACCTCGACCCCTCTGTTTTTAATCAGATATACTTCACCTGCCTTATTAAAACTAACCAAAATAAAAAAGTAACCGAACTTATATCGCATGACAGTAATAACAAAATAAATATCGATAATTACAGCCTGCCTGTTGTATCCGACTCGGTAGACTATTACTACCAGGCTAATTGCTTTATAAATTTATTTAACGCCTACAACAACATAAATACCGAAAATAACATTAACAATATTGACAAAATATTTGCACATATTATTGAACAACAACACGATGCCGCATTAAAATACTACTTAACGCAAATTTATGGGCTCGACATACCGGTAATCGATACAGGATACACAAACTTTACAACACAATCAATTAACACCCTGTTGGCATACAACAACTACAACAACCTTATTTTTAAAATTATACAATCGTCAAAAGCAGTACATCTTAATAACACTATTCATAAAAACAAATCGCAAAGCTTTATCGAGAGCGGGCAAAATTCATATGCCTCTATTATTGAAAATGCAAAACAAATTCAGCAAATTAAATCGCAGCTTAACCAGCAAAATTTGTCGGCAACTCAAAAAAAACAACTAAAATCAAACCTTGCCAACAGCTACATTAGTTTTATATCGCAAAAATTAATTACTGCCGATAGCTTGCCAAATTTCGAAAATAATTTTACAAACCCTACAGTAACACAGGTGCAAACCGCGCTACTTAATAACGAGGCTTTAATTGAGTATTATATTACCGACTCGTCATTAGTGTCGATGCTGGTTTTAACCGATACTTTTATAATTAAACATCAGGCTGTTAATAACTTACAGCAATTGATACAACAAAAAAACTATTCGCTAAAAACCGGCAGTATTACAAACAACCTCGAAAAAATTATTTTTGCCCCGCTCGAAAAACACTTAGTTAATATCGATAAATTAATTATAATACCCGATAAAGAATTACTACAGTTACCGTTCGAAAGCCTTTACCTTGAACAAAATGCAGATTTTTTAATCGAAAAATTCGAGGTTACTTACAATTACTCAACTACATTGTGGTACAACAATATAACAAACAAAAAATATATAGCAAATAACAATATTTTGGCAGTTGCCCCGGTTTTTTTCGATAAAAACCAAGCAAATACCAACGCAACTTTAATGGCATCAAACTATCGTGGTAATGTTCAGTTAGCTCCATTACTAAACACCTACTCCGAAGTTTACTCGATAAAAGATATTGCAGCTAATAACAATACACCGGTAACCGTAATTACCGACACTAACGCTACCGAATACAATGTGAAAAAAGTTTTGGGTAACTATAACATTATACATTTTGCAACGCACGGTTTATCAAACAAAGATAACGCCGAACTGTCGGGCCTGGTTTTGTACAAAAATACCAATACCGACACAAGCCGTTTAAACGAAGATAATTTTTTAAGCATTGGCGAACTTTTCAATATAAAAACCAATGCTAACCTTGTTGTTCTGTCGGCTTGTAATTCGGGTTCAGGCAAAATTATCGATAGCGAAGGTATTATTGCTCTTCCGCGCGGGTTTATTTATGCCGGCGTACATAATGTTATTGCGTCGCTGTGGAAAGTTCACGACCAACGTACCAAAGAGCTTATGACAGCTTTTTACTACCACTTGCTAAACAATAATGTTTCGTACTCGAAAGCATTGCATTTAGCTAAACTCGATTGTATTAACAACGGCTTTTTGCCTATCGACTGGGCCGGGTTTGTAATTATTGGCTATTAATCAAAAAAAATATTATAATTGGCGGTAGCCCCATTAATTTCAAGCAGTCGACAATAATTATATCAGTAATATTTTTTAACAATAAATAATACTTACAAAATCTAAACTGGTTGAGCTATTAGCTCAATTTGGCTAATACTAATAAATTATATTTGTATCAAACTAAAATATCGATAAATTTATTGTAAAACAAAACAAGCCTAACTCATTAATCAAAACAACATCAAATATGTACCGCAGTATATTATCATTAATATTTATTTGTGCAACACATTTACTACACGCTCAAATTATTGTACCAAAAGTATTTAGCAACCACATGGTATTGCAACGTAACTCAAATATACCTGTTTGGGGCTTTGCACCACAAAACACAATTATCGAGGTTAAATTAGGCAGTAACACATTAACAACAACAGCAAATGCCAGCAACACGTTTAATTTAAAACTACCGCCAATGCAAGCCGGTGGCCCATATACACTTACTATTTGCGATAAAAATAACATTAATAACCAAATTATTTTTACCGATATTTTAATTGGCGATGTATGGCTGGCATCGGGGCAATCGAACATGGAATGGCAGGTTCAACAGGCAAAAGATGCCGACATTGAAATTCCTAAAGCAAACTATAACAACATAAGGTTCTTTTTTGTCGAACACAACAAAAGCCTTAACCCCATACCCGATGTAATTAACGGGGCATGGAAAATTTGCGACTCAATTAACGTTAAAACTGTGTCGGCAATTGGCTATTACTTTGCCCGCCAAATTAACACCGACATTGGCATACCTGTTGGCATTATTCAAACAACATGGGGCGGCACCCCAGTTGAGGCTTGGACAAGCCGCGAAATGCTATTATCGTCGCAAATTACCCGCCAGCGCGTTTTAAACCACGACACTATTACAAATAACCACTTTGTTAATGATAGTACCGACCTTATTAAATTTTGGGACATTGTTTACAACATAAAAAACAACACCGACAAAACCGTAGCAATGCCAAATTATAACGACTCCGACTGGCAAATTATTGATATGCCAAAAACATTTGCAAACATGCAAATGCCTTTTTACGAAGGTATTGTTTGGCTGCGAAAAACTATTGAACTACCCCCAAATTTTAATAACAATAATATTACAATAAACCTTGGCCACCCCGAGATGAACTACTCGCTTTACTTTAACGGTACGCAAATATGTAAAACAATTTGGAACGCTAACCTTACACATAATTACAACATTCCGTCGGAACTTATTAAAAAAAACAAAAATACAATTGCCGTACGAATGGCATTTTTATGGGGCGGTGGTGGATTTAACCCGCCAGCCAGCCAAATGTATATTACAAATGGTATTACAAAAATAAACATTGACGGGCCATGGAAACTAAAAAAAGACCTTGAACCCCAAATTCCTAAAATAAACAATTACCATTATTACCCATCGTTTTTGTTTAACGCTATGGTTAACCCTGTTTGCCCCTACGCCCTTACCGGCTTTTTATGGTATCAGGGCGAGGCCAACGACACCGCGGCATACAACTACCGGCAACTTTTTCCAATGCTTGTTACCGACTGGCGTATCCGCTGGCAACAAGGGTATCTGCCATTC
>CAZJCR010000240.1:0-5617 GCA_964544385.1 uncultured Bacteroidales bacterium | reverse complement strand
CGATGTAGAGTTTGTTGTGTTTCACCAACAAAGTGCAGTGAAACACTTACAAAATCTAAATCGATTGAGCGAATCGCTCAATTTTGGTAATAAACAAAACCTAAAAAAAATTATGTAGCCGATATTACCTTAATTTTTTTCCATTTACCATTAGCAAAACGCATAATAAGTACTAAACTAAAAACCATAAACAAAATAACAATTGCAAGCCATGCAAAAGGTACCGACAAATTAAAAATATTAAGCATTACATAAACTACCGGTAAAAAACACCAATGCGCCGATACAGAAATTATCATTGTAAAAAAAGTATCGCCGGCACCGCGCAAAGCCCCAATTACAGCAACCATAACAGCCTCGGCCATAACATAAATTGCGGCAAACTGAACCATTTTAACAGCCATAGGAACCGCTGTATTAAAAATGTGGCTGTAATTATCGGGTTTAAAAACCATAACTAAAGTTTTGGGTATGAAAACAAATAATATTAAAATAACCGCCGAGTAAAACAAACCTGTACGTATGCCCGACAAAGCTGCCCTGTGGGCAACTTGCGGCCGGCCAGCTCCCATGTATCGGCCAACAAGGCTTGTTACGGCAATTTCGATACCTAAAAGAGGAATAAACGAAACCATATCCCAGTTAAACATTATTGTAGCGGCGGTTGCCTCGGCATCGCCACGCGAGTGGAACAAAACAACCATTGCCGAGAATGCTAAAAAGTTGAAAAACATCTCGAGCCCGGCAGGATAGCCATATTTTAACAGCCGTTTCATTATATCCCAATTAAACCTTAACGACTCAATAATTTTAAACTCGATACGGTTTGTTTTGCTAAAATAAGTAACAAGCAAAACTATTGTAGCACATATTGAACCTGCCGATGTTGCATAAGCTGCGCCCGATACGCCCATTGGCGCAAAACCCATATGGCCAAATATTAATATATAATCGAGCAATACATTTACTACCATTGCAACTATAGTTGCAACCATTACAATACGCGTTTTGCCTATACCGGTAAAATAACAACCAAGGGTGTAACGCATAAGGCTAAATATCGAAAAGTTTACCAAAATTGACAAATACACGGTTTGATACCCAACTTGTGTTGCCGAAATACCCGCCGACGAAAACAAATGAGTTGCCAATGGTTTTGCCATTATTATTATTGGCCATGCAAGTATTGTTAACAATATTGCCTGAAAAGCAGCTTTTGATGAGTTGTGTTTTTGTCCAGCACCAAAATATTGGGCAACCAAAGCTGTTGTATAGCCTGTAAGGCCAACAAAAAAGAACATTAATGTTTGTAACGATACATAACCTCCCATGGCCGCGTTCATTTGCTCGGGGCCAACGCGCGCCAAAAACAGGCGGTCGGTAAATGTCATTATACCGTCGCAGGCTGTAGAAATTATCATTGGAAAAGCCAGCATGAGCAATTCCCTAATACCGCCGGGCTTATTATAGCCGGCAAAATACTGCGTAAAAAATTTCATAAAAAATATTATCAGTGGGTAAATTTTTGTTATAAATGAATTTGTAGCTCAACTATTAAAAAGGTTACAGTTGCTTACTGTTTTTTATTCAAAACTGTAACATGCCTTTTCAAATGTAAAAGTACCAACTTAAATAAATTCAAAACCAAATGTTCGAAACATTTTTTAACCACTGTATTTAATTGGTTTTTCGACACTTAACCCAATATGGGTAAATAAAAATATTCAAAATATACTTTATCTTATTTTTTTAAAAAAAAGTGCCCCCATAATCATTACTTATTTAAAAAACCACGTCAAAATATTTAATTGATATAAAAAATTAACAACCAACTAAAAAATGAGTGCTTATTATAAGTACCTAAATTCAGTATTATCGGAAACAAAAACAGCTTTTGCTGATGTTGGCCCAATAACCTGGATAAACCAATTTACCGCCGGTAATTATCAACAAAAACGCGATAATCTTTTAGAATCAATAAACAACTCGCTTTTTAATGGTACTAAGCCATATTACAAATCAATATCGCAAGGCTGCAATATATGCGGGCAAGGCTTGTGGAGCTATTTGTTTATAACCGGCAAATGCAACGCCAACTGTTTTTATTGCCCCACGCCGCAACTAACCGACGAAACCCCAACATCGCAACAGCTTACTTTTAACACACCACTGGCTTACGCCGAATATATTAATTACTTTGGGTTTAAAGGTGTAGCTTTTAGTGGCGGCGAACCTTTATTGTTTTTTGACCGCACACTTAATTACATTAATACCCTGCGCCAAAATTGCAACCCTGACATTTATATTTGGCTTTATACAAACGGCATTTTAGCAAACCCCGACAATATTAATAAACTTGCTGCTGCAGGCTTAAACGAGATAAGGTTCGATATTGGTGCCACAAATTATAATATCGATAAATTAAAATTTGCTACCGGAAAAATAAAAAATATAACAGTTGAGATACCCGCCATTCCGGAACATGCCCAAAAAATTAAACAATTGTTGCCAAAACTTATTGATGCCGGAGTTACCAACTTAAATCTGCACCAGCTAAGGCTTACAAAACACAACGCGCCTAAACTACTGGCAAGGCAATACCATTACATAGCTGCCGAACGCCCGATTGTGGTTGAGTCGGAACTTGCCGCGCTCGATATTATTAATTTCGCCATGCAAAACAAACTTGATATTGGCATAAACTACTGTTCGTTTTATTTTAAACACAGGCATCAAAAAGCCGGGTTTCGTAAAACTATAAACACAACCTGCCTGTTACAAATAACGGTTACTTACGGCAGGTAAATAACAATAATTTATCGTACTACAGTTATCAGGTTTTTGACAATATTACCATGCAAAAAAATATGGAGCTTCTAAAACTTGACTACAAAAACTATTACATTTACAAAGCCTGCGCGGTACAAAATTTACAATTACCCGATACCAAAAACAGCAAGTTACTTTTTGAACAAAACAACTGCAACATACCAAACAATACTGAACTTTTTGAAATTTGGCAACACGAACAAATTGAACATAACTTAAGAGATTACTAACTAATAATGGAAATAAGAATTACAAAAGCAACAAAAACCGATTTACAGTTTTTAGAACACGTTGAAAAAACCTGCTTTTACGAGTACCAGCAAAGCTCGCGTAAAATATTATTAACAAGTGTTATAAGCCCCGCCCAGGGAACTTTTATTGCACAATTTAAAGAAAAAAACAAGTGGATAAGTGCTGGCACTTTAGTTTTGCATTATCATAAAAAAACATTACGGCTTTACTCAATTGCCGTTTTGCCGCAATACCAAGACAAGCATATTGGCAAACACCTTATGGATTATACCATAAACTTTGCAACAGCAAAAAAATACGACAAAGTATCGCTCGAGGTTCTGTCAACAAACCGCAAACTTATTGGCTGGTATCAAAAAGTTGGGTTTATTTGTAAAGATGAGATGCCCGATTATTACGCCCCCGGCATTAACGCAATTAAAATGGTGCTCAAATTAAAAAACAAAGAGCACAAGGCAACTATCGATAATATTATTGTTATGGATACGCCAAAAAAAGATTTTTTACAAATTGATAATATCCAGATAGTTTCGGCAAAAAAATATATATCGAACAAAAAATACCAGGAACTCGAGAGCGCGCGCGTTTTTAACCTTTGCAGCTCGTACAAATACCAAAGCCTTGGTTATTACGTGTCGTTACTGGCATCGGCCCGCGACCACCGCGTTATACCAAGCGTTACAACCATTACCGATTTTAAAAGCATATCGGTAATTAAAAGCATATCGGTTGAGCTCGACGCGCAAATACAAAAAAACCTTGAAACTGTTAACGAACCTAAATACGTGCTTAATATTTATTTTGGACATACCGTGTCCGATAAATTTAAGCATCTGGGGCAACGACTTTACAACTTGTTCGAAACCCCGCTGCTACAAGTTACCTTTACCCGCGGCGACCATTGGTTTATTAGCCGCGTTATGCCGTTGCCACTAAGCAAAATTGACGAACCCGACAAAAACCTGCTCAAACAATTTGCCGAACAGTATTTTAACAAAAAAAGGTTTTACAAACCACGCCTTAAATACTATAAATACGATATGGCCATTTTAGTAAACCCCAACGAAAAAAACCCACCATCGGACAAAAAAGCCCTCGAAAAATTTAAGGCTGCTGCCGAACGTAATGGTTTTTTTGTTGAGTTTATTACTAAAGACGATTTTCACCGTATTTGCGAATTTGATGCCCTTTTTATTCGCGAAACTACTACGGTTAACAACTACACATACCAGTTTTCGCGAGTGGCTTACGCCGAAGGCCTTGTTGTTATTGACGACCCATGGAGTATTTTACGTTGCTCGAATAAAATATTTTTAAACGAGCGAATGGAGCAAAACAAAATACCAATACCACCTTACCATATTTTAAGCAAAAGCTCGTTCGACGAAAAAGAGGCCGAACGGATGCAGTTTCCCCTGGTTCTTAAACAACCCGACAGCTCGTTTTCGCTCGGGGTTACTAAAGTTAACAACAAAACCGAGCTTATTGAATCGTTAAAACAACTGTTTAAAACCTCGGAATTAATTTTGGCTCAAAGCTTTATGCCGTCGGAGTACGACTGGCGAATTGGCGTTTTAGACCAACAGCCTTTGTTTGCCTGTAAATATTACATGGCAAAAAACCATTGGCAAATTTATAACTGGGCCGGCGAAAAAGACGACCAGTTAGGCAATTTTGAAACTATTGCTATTGGAAATGTGCCAAAAAATGTTTTAAAAACTGCTGTAAAAGCTGCATCGCTTATGGGCGATGGCCTTTATGGTGTCGACTTAAAAGAGGTTAATGGAAAAGTGTTTTTAATTGAGGTTAACGACAACCCAAACATCGACAGCGAAATTGAAGACTCGGTACTTAAAGATGAACTATACAACCGTGTTATTTTATCGTTTTTAAACCGTATTGAAATGGGTCGAAACATGTCGCGGTACATTGCCGCCGACCCTGTTTAGCTTTAAACCTAAGTTGAGCGGTTTGAACAAAGCGAACAAGAGCTCAACTTAGGTTTAATTTAATATTTATAACCTTTATTGTTACCACTAATTTTTTACCCATTTGCCTTGCCCGGCAATAATACCGTTGTTGGCTATTGTGTAAATGTATAAGCCCGCGGGCAGGTTTGTTACATTTATAGCGGGGTTGGTGTTGCTATTGGTTTGGCTGTGTTGTACCACGCCGGCAATATTGTAAAATGTAACAACGGCATTGTTAAACTCTGCTGGCATATTTACGGTAACATGGCCGTTACCGGGGTTTGGGTAAAGGGTAAAGCTATAATCGAACTGGTCAGCAATACTGCTTAAATTTGCTATCCTACCGTTTGAATCAACTTTAAGTATTGATATATCAAGGCTAACAGGGCTATTTTCAGAATTACACCTTGTTGATGCAATTAAGCATCCTCCGTCATTAGTTGCCAAAATATCGAAAACAAAGTAATAATACCCGTCGTTTTCTTTATATAAAGTATCCCACTTTACACTTAAATCGCTGTTTAGTTTCATTAAAATTATCGACGACTCGTAACCATAAACCATTA
>CAZJCR010000239.1:0-5671 GCA_964544385.1 uncultured Bacteroidales bacterium | reverse complement strand
GGTTATACCTAAGTAAAGCGTTTGTTAGCATTGCTACAAACGCTTTACTTAGGTATAATTATTATCAACATAATACTAAATAAGCACATATATTATTACCCGATATATTTTGTTTGTTAGTTTTTTAAAAAACAGTTACGTTTGTGCCTTAAAAATTTCGACGCAAAAAACAAAAAAATGAGTAATAAATTTCCTGAATACAAGCAACTTGACTTGTCGCAAATTAATAAAGACGTGTTAAACGAATGGCAGGCCGACGACACTTTCCACAAAAGTATGTCGACAAGGCAGGGAAAACCATCGTTTGTATTTTTCGAGGGGCCACCATCGGCAAACGGGCAGCCAGGTATACACCACGTTATGGCGCGCACTATTAAAGATATTTTTTGCCGTTATAAAACATTACAGGGGTTTTTAGTAAAACGCAAAGCCGGGTGGGACACCCACGGCCTGCCGGTTGAACTTGGTGTCGAAAAAATGTTGGGAATTACCAAAGAAGATATTGGGAAAAAAATTACTGTTAGCCAGTATAACGATGCCTGCCGTACCGAGGTTATGAAATATACCGGAATGTGGCAAGACCTTACAAGCAAAATGGGATATTGGGTAAATATGGACGACCCGTATATTACCTACGACAACCGATACATTGAATCGCTTTGGGCTTTGTTACAAAAAATGTTCGACAAAGGTTTACTATATAAAGGGTACACAATTCAACCATACTCGCCGGCTGCCGGTACAGGCTTATCAACACACGAGCTTAACCAGCCGGGTTGCTACCGCGATGTTAAAGACACCACGGCTACCGTAACTTTTAACGTTATTAAAAACAGCCAAAGCAACTTTTTATTCGATAGCGACCAACAGGTTTCAATTATGGCATGGACAACTACACCCTGGACACTGCCATCGAACACCGCGCTTGCTGTAGGCTCCAAAATAAATTATGTAAAAGTACGCACAGTTAATCAATACACTGGCCTGCCAGTAACCGTTATTTTAGCTAACGACTTACTTAACAGCTACTTTAACCCTAAAGATGCCGAACTAAAAATTGAAGATTATAAACCCGGCGACAAACGCCTGCCTTTTAGTATTGTTGGCACATACACAGGACAGCAGCTTGTTGGCATTAGCTACGAGCAGCTTATACCTTGGGTTAAACCAATAGGTAACGCTTTTAAAGTTATTGCCGGCGATTTTGTTACAACCGACGACGGTACGGGTATTGTGCATATTGCACCAACATTTGGTGCCGACGACGACCGCGCAGCAAAAGCCGCAGGCATTGCACCACTTATTTTAATCGACAAAGACGGCAACCGCCGCCCAATGGTTGACCTTACTGGTAAGTTTTACAACATTGCCGATTTGGACCCCGATTTTGTTAAAAACAATATTGACGAAAATTTATATGCCGAGTATGCAGGGCGTTTTGTAAAAAACGCCTACGACAATAACCTTACCGACGACGATGCTACACTTGATATTGACCTGTCGGTTATGCTTAAAAAACTTAACAAAGCATTTAAGGTTGAAAAACACGTGCACAACTACCCACATTGCTGGCGTACCGACAAACCAGTGCTATATTACCCGCTCGACAGTTGGTTTATTAAAACAACGGCCGTTAAAGACCGCATGATTGAACTTAATAAAACTATTAACTGGAAACCAGCCAGCACCGGCGAAGGCCGTTTTGGCAAATGGCTCGAGAACCTTGTTGACTGGAACCTTAGCCGCTCACGCTACTGGGGAACACCTTTGCCAATTTGGGTATCGGACGACGGAACCGAAAAAATTTGCATTGGCTCGGTACAACAATTAATTACCGAAATTGATAAAGCTATTGCCGTTGGGTTTATGGACCAATCGCCATACAAAGGTTTTGAACCCGGGGTTTATACAAAACAAAACTACGAAAAAATTGACCTTCACCGCCCTTATGTCGATAACATTGTATTGGTATCGCCAACAGGCAAAAAAATGTACCGCGAAAAAGACCTTATCGATGTTTGGTTCGACTCGGGCGCGATGCCATATGCTCAATGGCACTGGCCGTTCGAGAACACCGAAAACTTTGCTCAGCTTTACCCTGCCGATTTTATTGCCGAAGGCGTTGACCAAACTCGCGGATGGTTTTTTACTCTGCACGCTATATCGACAATAATTTCGGACAATGTGGCTTTTAAAAACATTATATCGAACGGACTTGTACTCGACAAAAACGGAAACAAAATGTCGAAACGCCTTGGTAATGCTGTTGACCCGTTTGATGCTATTGAAAAACACGGCTCGGACCCTTTACGCTGGTATATGATTACAAACGCCCAACCATGGGATAACCTTAAATTCGACATTGAAGGCGTTGACGAGGTTAAACGTAAATTTTTTGGAACACTTTATAATACCTACGGTTTTTTTGCACTTTATGCCAATGTCGACGGCTTTAAGTACACCGAACCCGAACTACCATTGCAACAACGTCCCGAGATTGACCGTTGGGTACTGTCGTTGCTCAACAGTTTAATTAACGAGGTTACCGACGCTTACGAGCACTACGAACCAACACGTGCCGGCCGCGCTATTCAGGAGTTTGTTATCGACAACCTTAGTAACTGGTATGTAAGGCTTAACCGTAAACGCTTTTGGGGCGGCCGCTACAACGACGACAAAATTGCCGCTTACCAAACACTTTATACCTGTTTAGAGACAGTAGCAATTTTGGCAAGCCCGATAGCACCATTTTTTGCCGACCGTTTGTTTAAAGATTTAAGCAAAGCCACTAACCGCAACAATGGTTTAAGCGTACACCTTGCAAATTTTCCGGTAGCCAACACAAATGCTATCGACAAAGACCTTGAAGAGCGAATGAACCTTGCACAACGGATTTCGAGCATGGTTTTAAGCCTGCGCCGCAAAGTAAGCCTTAAAGTACGCCAGCCACTTAATAAAATTATGGTACCTGTGCTTAATCAAAATACCGCCCGCCAACTTGATGCCGTAAAGGACATTATACTTGCCGAGGTAAACATTAAAGAAATTGAATATATTGATGAAACATCGGGGGTTTTGGTAAAAAAAATTAAACCAAACTTTAAAACTTTAGGCCCTAAGTACGGAAAAATAATGAAACAAATATCGGCATCGGTAGCTCAAATGAACCAACAACAAATTGCCGAAATTGAACAAAAAGGAGCTTTTAACATGCTTGTCGATGGCGTTAATGTTGAACTGTTGATAACCGATGTTGAAATAGTGTCGGAAGATATACCGGGCTGGCTTGTGGCCAACGACGGCCCACTTACAGTTGCTCTTGATATTACCGTTACCGACCAGTTACGCAACGAGGGTATTGCCCGCGAGTTTATTAACCGTATACAAAATATACGTAAAGACAGCGGTTACGAGGTTACCGATAAAATAATCATTAAAATTGCAAAACATAATTTAATTAACCAGGCAATAACCCAACATAACGATTATATTGCAGCACAAACACTTGCAACAAGTATCGAATTGGTTGACACTTTGGAACAAAACGATGCCACAAGCGTAGAAATAGACGAGTTGGTTAAAACCAATATTTTAATCACTAAAAATTAACAAAACAGGGCGTTGTTAATATCTAAATTATAAATACAATTATTGCAAAGGTTGCACGTTAGTAAAATTTACTATTTTAGGACACTTTTAAAAATTATAGTTATGACCGACGAAAGAACAAGATACAACGACGAGGAATTGGCCGAGTTTAAAGCCATAATACTCGAAAAGCTTGAAAAAGCACAACGCGATTATGATTTGTTGAAGAGTGTCTTGTCGCATACCGATGGTAACGATATTTTAGACACTTCGCCAACATTCAAAGTTTTAGAAGAAGGAGCTATGGTTCTGTCGCGCGAAGAGACAGGGAAACTTGCACAACGGCAGGAGAAATTTATACAACACCTTAAAGCCGCGCTCATACGTGTTGAGAACAAAACCTACGGGGTTTGCCGCGAAACCGGTAAACTTATATCAAAAGAAAGGTTACGTGCCGTGCCACATGCTACTTTAAGCATTGATGCAAAAAACAATCAAAAGTAACTGTTTTATAACCATTTATATTTAAAGGGACCTTTACGGCTCCCTTTTTTTGCAAAATAAACTAATTTATTATTTATGTCGCGCGGTAAACTTAGCATCTTAATTATATTACTTATTATTTTAGCCGACCAGGCCCTTAAAATATTCATAAAAACTACTATGATGATTGGCCAGGAATACCATGTAGCCGGTAACTGGTTTATTATACATTTTACCGAGAACAACGGTATGGCTTTTGGTATCGAGTTTTTTGGAAAAGCAGGTAAGTATTTGCTTAGCATTTTCCGTATAGTGGCCGTGGTTTTAATAGGCATCTATATTAATAAACTTGTAAAAAAACAAGCCCCTACAGGTTATATTGTTACCGTGTCGATAATATGTGCCGGAGCCGTTGGTAATATTATCGACAGCATGTTTTATGGTTTGATATTTGACCACAGCTATTACCAAATTGCACATTTTTTGCCCGAGGGTGGCGGTTATGCCAGTTTTTTACAAGGCCGCGTTGTCGATATGTTTTATTTCCCTGTTATTGAAGCACATTGGCCATTGTGGTCGCCAATTAATGCCGGCGAGCAATTTATTTTTTTCAGGCCGGTTTTTAATATTGCCGATGCCGCTATTACCGTTGGAATGGGGTTAATAATATTTGTGTACCGTAAACATTTGCAACACGAACTTTTATAATGGCCAACAAAATAATGCACTGGGACAAGCTGCTTACCACAACACGGTACGGAAAACTGGCAACAACACTTGCCGACCCCGACCTTATAAGAACCGAGTTCCAACGCGATTACGACCGCATTATTTTTTCGTCGCCATTCCGCAGGCTACAAAACAAAACACAGGTTTTTCCGCTACCAGGCAGTATTTTTGTACACAACAGGCTTACACACAGTCTCGAGGTAGCAAGCATTGGCCGCTCGCTGGGCAATATAGTAGCTAAAAACATTAAAAACAGCACTACAATGCAAAACCCTGTTTTGTTAAACGAGATAGGGAGCATTGTTGCAGCAGCCAGCCTGGCACACGACCTGGGCAACCCGCCTTTTGGCCACTCGGGCGAAAAAGCCTTGTCGGAATTTTTTGTAAATAACCCCAAAATTACCAATAACCTAAGCCCTGAACAAAAAGCCGATATTACTAACTTTGAGGGGAATGCCAACGCGCTAAGGTTGCTTACTCACAGGTTTACCGGCCGCCGTATGGGCGGTTACGTGCTTACTTATGCTACTTTGGCCGCTTTAGTAAAATACCCTTTTGGAGCGGTAAACCGCAATGCAAAAAACAAGTATGGTTTTTTTGAAACCGAGAAACAAACTTTTAAACAGATAGCCAATACGGTTGGCCTTATTAAAACTGCCGATAACTGTTACGCCCGGCACCCGCTTGTATATTTAGTTGAGGCCGCCGACGATATTGCATATCAAATTATGGATATTGAAGATGCTCATAAACTAAAAATACTTAATACCGCCCAAACTGTTGATTTGTTAATGGCCTTTTTTAATGGCGATACCAAGTTTTGTGCCCGTAAAACCGATGTTTTTAACCTTGTTACCGACAGTAACGAACA
>CAZJCR010000238.1:0-5685 GCA_964544385.1 uncultured Bacteroidales bacterium | reverse complement strand
CCGGTAGGTTATCAAGGTTTTTATCGTTCCAGGCTGCTATGCGGTTTTCATTTATATCAACAACGGTAACATTTATCTCGGGGCATTTTTGGGCTATAACAGCCATAGTTGGGCCACCAACATAGCCAGCCCCAATGCAACATATATTTTTAATTTTAGTCATGCTTATTATTTTTTTTGCAAATTTAGAATTTATTTGCTCTAAAACTCAATTAAAACCTGAATAATGGCAACTTAAACCTAAGTTAAGCGGTTAAAGCGTAGCAAATAAACGCTTTACTTAGGTTAATCCTAATGTATAGTTTGTTGTGTTTCACTAACTATGTGTAGCTAAATACTTACAAAACCCAAAATCGATTTAGCGAATATTTCAATTAGGATTAAAGGCGTTCTAAATACCAATCGACAGTTTTAACTATGCCGCTTTCGAAATTTTCGTCGGCACGCCAGCCAAGTTCGTTTTCCAATTTAGTAGCATCAATAGCATAACGACGGTCGTGTCCGGCACGGTCGTTAACAAAAGTTATCAGGCTTGTATACGACCCGTTTTTTTTGGGGCGGCGTTCATCTAATATTTGGCAAATATGGTTAACAATATCGAGGTTAGTTTTTTCGTTACGCCCGCCAATATTGTATGTTTCGCCGGCTTTACCTTTGTGGTAAACCATATCGATACCGGTACAATGGTCGAGCACGTATAACCAGTCGCGTACATTTTTACCATCGCCATAAATAGGTATGTTTTGGCCATTAATTGCTTTACGGATAATTACAGGTATAAGCTTTTCGGTATGTTGTTTTGGTCCGTAATTATTTGAGCAATTACTTGTTGTAACATTCATACCATAAGTATGGTGATACGCCCGAACCAAAAAATCGGAGCTTGCTTTAGCCGCCGAGTAAGGGCTGTTTGGGGCGTATGGTGTTGTTTCCATAAACAAACCAGTTTCGCCAAGTGTACCGTATACTTCGTCGGTACTAATATGGTGAAAACGACAATCGTTATATCCGGGGTTAAATTTAAAGGGTGCCTCCATCCAGTATTTACGGGCTACATCGAGCAAAGTAAAAGTACCGTTAATGTTTGTTTTAATAAAAACTTCGGGTCCCGATATTGAGTTGTCGACGTGCGATTCGGCAGCAAAATGTATAACTCCGCGTATGTCGTATGTTTTAAATAAAAACTCAATAAGTTCGCGGTTGCAAATGTCGCCTTGAACAAATGTATATTGCTTATTGCCTTTTAGTTCCGACAGGTTTTCAAGGTTGCCGGCATAGGTAAGTTTATCGAGGTTAATAATGTTGTATTCAGGATATTTATCAATAAAATAAGGTACAAAATTTGAACCTATAAAACCTGCACCGCCTGTTATTAAAATTGATTTATTATTCATTTGTCATTAGTTTTGGTAAATTTTTTATAACGTACAAATTATTTATTAATTGTTTTGTACCTAAGTTGAGCTGTTGGAGCTATGTGAACAAACGCTTTACTTAGGTTAACCCCGATGTAGAGTTTGTTGTGTTTCAATAACCAAGTGTAGTGAAATACTTACAAAATCTATATCGATTGAGCGATTAGCTCAATTTGGGTTGTAATAATTTTTATACATTTTGTTTAGTATAAATTTGTATTAAAATCAAAAAGTTCAGCATCGGCAAAAGCTTTTGCATTTTTATCTTTATCCGATAAAATAAGTTCACTATCATTAAGCTGCCAGTTTATATTAAGGGCAGTATCGTTAAATTTAATTGAACGCTCGTGTTGTGGCGAGTAATATTTGTCGCATTTATAACTAAAAATTGCATTATTGCTAAGAACAACAAAACCATGTGCAAACCCGCGTGGTATTAAAAACTGTAGTTTATTTTGGCTTGTAAGTAAAACCCCAACATGTTTTCCAAATGTAGGTGAACCTTTACGAATATCGACAGCCACGTCGTAAACCTCGCCTAAAATTACCCTTACCAGTTTTGTTTGCGACATTGGTGGCAACTGGTAATGCAGGCCGCGCAAAACGCCTTTAACCGACATTGACTCGTTGTCTTGAATAAAAGTTGTATTAATAATGTTTTCAGATATTTTGTCGTCCCTGAATGATTCGAAAAAGTATCCACGATCGTCGTTAAAAACCTTAGGCTCAATAATATAAAGCCCTTTAATTTCAGTTTCAATAAAATTCATTATAACTTATTTAACCATTTTTAAAAGATATTGTCCGTACTCGTTTTTCGACAGCGGGACTGCCAATTCAACAACCTGTTCTTTTGTAATAAAGCCGCGTTTATAGGCAATCTCTTCGGGGCACGACACCATTAACCCGGTACGTTTTTGCAAAGTTTCGATAAAATTACTTGCCTCAATAAGGCTCTCGTGGGTACCGGTGTCGAGCCACGCAAAGCCACGCCCCATAAGCTCAACCTGTAACGAGTTTTGTTTAAGGTACTCTTGGTTAACAGTTGTAATCTCTAACTCACCCCTGTTCGACGGTTTTATTGTTTTTGCAATTTGTACAACGCTGTTTGGGTAAAAATACAAACCTACAACAGCATAATTCGACCGAGGTTCTTTTGGTTTTTCTTCAATCGAGATAACTTTTCCGTTTTTGTCAAACTCGGCAACGCCATACCTGTGAGGGTCGTTAACGTAATAACCAAAAACAGTTGCTTTATTGTCGGTTTCAACATTATGCCTGGCATGGCGTAAAAGTTCGGGCAGGCCGTGCCCATAAAAAATATTATCACCAAGTACAAGGCATGCACTGTCGTTACCAATAAATTTATCGCCAATAATAAATGCCTGTGCAAGCCCGTCGGGCGATGGCTGCTCGGCATATTCTAAGTTAATTCCCCAGTTTTTTCCTGAACCCAGCAATCGCTTAAAGCCGGGTAAATCGTCGGGTGTCGATATTATTAAAATATCGGTAATACCGGCCAACATTAATGTTGTTAGCGGATAGTAAATCATGGGTTTGTCGTAAATTGGCAGCATTTGTTTGCTAACACCTTTAGTTATTGGGTACAAACGTGTTCCACTACCACCTGCCAGTATTATACCTTTCATAATATTATAATTTGTTTTGGTTTGCAATAATTCATATACTCTTTTTTTACAAACAATTATTATAAGCAAAAAAGTGAGCCAAATTAAACGAAATAATTTGGCTTTATCAATCAAAAAAAATATGTTCAAACAAAAAACAACATTTACGTAATTTAGCAATTAGCTTATTGGCAAAATATTATACGCACGATTTAAAAATAATTATTTTACTAACGTAAACAGCACCAAAAATTACATGTAACAGCAACAATATTTGAAAAAGGTTGGGTTTGCGTAAGCTTTTTGTTAACTCGGGTAAAGTTTTTAGTACCGACACTAAAAATAAAATATACGAGCAAATATAAACCTGCCATATAAAGTTACCATGCCATAAACGTTCGCCGGTTTCGTTAAAAAATAAGAATATTAACATTGCCCCAAAAAACGAAACCCATGCAAAAATTAAACCTGTATCGTTTTTTGTTACACCTTTTTTAATTAGCACAAATAATGGATATAGAATACTGGTAGCTAATGATATCAATAATATTATAAAAGCATAAAACATATTTAATTTAAGCCAAAGCCTATAAGTTTTTAGCAGGCTAATTTCAACCGACGAGTTAGTATATATAGTTGTATGCTCGTAAATAATACTTTTTTGTAAAAAAATTAAAACAATAGCAATTATAACAGGTAACAATTGCAGCAAATTTTTTTTTGATATTAGTTTAAACGGCCTGTTAACATACCAATATGTTAATGGCAAAGCCCCAACAAATACAAATAGATAACTGGGTTTTATAGCCAAATTAATAAATATTAAAAAAATAATATAAACAAGTCTTTTGGTTGAAAAGTTATTTATTTGCTTTATTGTTAAACCATAAAGCAAAATAGCAAAAGGCATTACTGCAATTGTTGTTGAGTTATGCCAAACATTTGGTGTAAACGACCCCAAATAAAATCGTCCCAAAAAAAGCTGTGGAATATAAATAGCAGTAATAATAATTAAACAAAAGGCCAACGTATTATATTGTAATGCTTTATATGTGTTTTTAGTTTCATACCGTAATAATTTTTTTGTAACAATAAATTTTAACAGCACAAAAAAACTAAGTGCAACAATTGTCGAAACCATTAGCAACCCGGTGTTTTTAAATGCAATAACCGATATAATAAAGTAATATAGAAAATTACCCGGCAAATTACCCGTTTTAATATATTCGGCTGCAAAAGCGGCATGTAAACGCATATCCGAATTATTAAACAACCGGTAAAATACAACTGCCGATAACAGTGTAATTAATAAAACAAACGCTACATCGACAATTTTAACTGAACGTGTTTTCACAAGAATAAATTTTAATTAAACATTTGATTATATGTAACATAATAATTATGTTTTTAGCAGTATTGATTTTGTTGCCGCGCGTATAATAAAATGTGGCGCAAAATAGTACAATTACTTTACAAAAAGTAATACCGATGCAAAGCAAAATAAAAAAATTGCCTATAAATTGTATGTTATATCAAAATGTTAGATGAATTGCTAAATTTGCGGCATGAAAAAAGAAACGGTTAAATCGTTAATTTTAATTACTTACATTTTTAAGCACAACAAACTCATCACTAATTAACAACACTTTATATATATTAAATAATAATATTTCTTGTTTTAATTCATGAGCTAATAACTCATCCCAATATTGCTGACGGGTATACATTTTTGAAAATACAACATACTGTTCGTTTTGATTATTTGCAAACAAAAGAAAGTTTTTAACGTTTTTTTCAATTTTTTGTTGATCTGCAATAAATTCGAATGTCAAGGCGGAATGAAGCTCATAATCAGCTATTCCGGCAAAAACTAAATTACTGTTCCCAATTACTTTAGATGCTTTGGGTATATTACTTAAAATTGACTGTCCATACTGTTTTACATTTTGATGCGGATAAAACTGTTTTGAAATATAAATACCCTGAATCACAAAATACAACAATATTACACTTAAAAAAACACCTCTTTTCCATTTGTTTAACAACTTAATATTTAAAACAAAGTGTGCTATTACAAGCACCATAAAGGGTACAATTAACAATAGGTATTTGGGAGTTTTTCCATGCGTTAAGCTACCTAACGCTATTATTAATACCAATGTATATTGAAACAAAGGCTTGATTTGCTGCTTTACACCTTTTTTAAAAAGGAATATTCCGGCTAAAACGCTTAATGTTAAGCTAATTTCAATTGGACTATGAAAAAAACGTTGGTGTTCGTTTAAAACTTTTAAAAATGGGCCATACCAAACAAATTCGGTTGATTTAGTATCGGGTGATGCTTTAAGTGCTTGCCAAAAATTATACAAGAAATGAATCGAAATATCATCGGCAAAAATAAACAAGCTAATTAAACCAGCCGATAAGCAAAACCAAAAACAAACTTTATACTGTTTATTTAACAACAAAAAAACGAACCCGGCTACCAAAAAAGCTATTCCATTTAAATGGACTAAAAAACTCAACCCAGCAAAAAAACCTGCAGCTATGGCCAATGTAGGTTTTGGGTCCTTTATTGCACGATAGGTAAATAAAAAACTTATAAAACCAATTAATGATGGAAGAAAAAGTATACATCTTCG
>CAZJCR010000237.1:0-5725 GCA_964544385.1 uncultured Bacteroidales bacterium | reverse complement strand
GAACTATATGAATTAGTTGTGGTAACCCATATTAAGATATAAAGCAAAATTATAATAGGGTATTTTATTTCATAGTTGTTATATATGTAAAAGCATTAAAAAACACTTAAAACCATATTTATATGAAAACAAAAGTAATAATACCTGCAATTTTGGCTTTACTGCTAACATTTATTATTGGATTAACAGTAAGTGCACAAACAAATGGCAATATAAATGCCAACAACCAAACAAGCACCACGTTTATAACTTACGATGGTAAAATTGTAGACTCGGAAACAAGCCAGCCATTAATATTTGCAAACATTGGCATTAAAGGCAATAACATTGCAACAGTGTCGAACACCGATGGTTTTTTTAGTATAAAAATACCAAACAGTTACTCAGGTTCGTCACTCGAGGTGTCGTACATTGGTTACGAGAGCCTGTCGATACCAGTAAAAGACCTTAAAACCGACAAGCACAATGTTATTAAACTAAAAATGGTGTCGGTTAATATTACCGAGATAAGCGTAATACCAAATAACCCGAAGCTGATTATTGAAAAAGCTATAAACAACAAGCTAAAAAACTACCCCACCGACCCGTTGTTGATGAAAGCTTTTTACCGCGAAACCATTAAAAAACGCCGAAATTACGTTGGTATATCAGAGGCTGTTGCACAAGTATACAAACAAAGCTACTCGAACTTAAAAAACGATATGGTTCGAATAATAAAGAACCGTAAAAGTGCCGATGTTGAAAAAATGGACACCATTTTATTTAAACTGCAAGGCGGCCCTTATTCAACCTTGTTGCTCGATGTTGTTAAAGACCCGTACGTTATTTTGTCGCCCGATGTAATTGACATGTATGAATACACCTATGTTAACATTACAAAAATTGACGGCCGTTTATATTATGTTATCGATTACAAACAAAAAGAATTTGTTACCGACCCATTATTTGCAGGCCGTATGCATATCGACATTGAAAACTTTGCAATATCGAGCATAACATTTAGCCTTAATACCGAGAATAAAACCGAGGTTGCAAATATGTTTATAAAACGTAAACCAATGGGTGTTAAAGTTGAACCTACCCGCGCCGATTACATGGTACAATACAAAGAAAAAGACGGTAAATGGTACTTTAATTACTCGCGTGGCGAGGTAAATTTTAAAGTAAAATGGGACAAAAAACTATTTAATACTACATACTCTACTATGGTTGAGATGGCAATTACCGACCGGGAACCCGCTGTTGACAAACCCTTTAAACCATCGGAAAAGCTAAGGCCAACTGTTATTATGTCGGAAACCGCGACCGATTTTTCAGACAACGGTTTTTGGGGCGAACATAATACTATTGAACCCGAGCAAAGCATCCAGTCGGCAATTAAAAAAATAAGCCGTAGCCTCGAAAAAGTTAAATAACAATTTTTCGAAACTAACCAACCATTAAAAGGAATGTCTGCAATTATCAGCAAAACGTTACCAACTATGCAGACATTCCTTTATTAAACAATAGTTTGCTTATTAGTTTTTATAATTACCTTTTTTATACTTTTACACATCAACTTTATAAATAATGGAAACAATAAGGCAAGGCGATATTAAAACATTCGAAAAACTTTTTCGCGACAATTATAATATGCTTTGCAATTACGCGGTTAAAATTGTAAACAACACTATGGCTGCTGAAGAGATTGTTCAAGATGTATTTTATAATTTTTGGAAAAACAGGCTGCAAATTAATATACAAACACCAGTTAAAGCCTATTTATTTAAAGCCGTGTACAACAAAAGCTTAAACTATTTAAACCATGTTAAAATTGTTGATAAACA
This sequence comes from uncultured Bacteroidales bacterium, assembly GCA_964544385.1. GTDB lineage: Bacteria > Bacteroidota > Bacteroidia > Bacteroidales > SZUA-534 > CAZJCR01. Next base: position 3,899 of record CAZJCR010000237.1, on the reverse strand, counting down.
CCGGAACCAAAACTATATTGACATACAAACACAAATAAACCCCGAGGAACAATTACAGGCTGCCGAATTTTACAACATTTACACCAACACACTTGAATCGCTGCCAAAAAACTGCCAGATAATTTTTAGCCTAAGTCGCGAACAAGGCCTTAAATACTCCGAGATTGCCGAAAAACTTAAAATATCGGTAAAAACAGTTGAAGCAAATATGACACGGGCACTTAAACTTTTTAAACAAAACTTTGCAGCATATCAACAATAAAAACTACTATATGAACAACCATAAAAACATATTAAAAAAAATTATTAAACGGTTTAAAAATTTAAAAACCGGCTCAACTGATAACAATTACAACCAATTTGAACAAACAATTAATATACTAAATAAAATGGGGCCTCAATATACTTTCGACACCGATAAAGCTTGGCAAAAAATGGAACAAAAGCTTATTAACGATAACCTTTTGCCACAAAACATGTCAACAAAAAAAACAATTAAACTTAACAGCTTTTACAAATATGCCGCGGCTGTTGCATTATTGATAACTGTGTCGGCAATTTGGTTTTTTAACAATAAAACAAACACTTTACAATACATTACAGTATATGCCAATAACGACATTACACAACCCGTAATTTTGCCCGACAGCTCAAAAATTTATCTTTACAATAATGCAAGCATAAAATTTAACAAAGGGCTTAAAGGCAGCGTAAGGCAAATTGAACTTAACGGCGAGGCTTTTTTTAATGTTACGCCTAATAAACAAAAACCTTTTATTGTTAAAACACAAAACGCTACCGTTAAAGTTTTAGGAACATCGTTTTTAGTTAAACCCGGCAACAACCAAACAACAGTAGTAGTAAAAACAGGGTTAGTTGAGTTTGCCCCACACAGCCACCAACAAAATAAAGTTTTAATTGAACCCGGTTTTTACGCAACACAAACCAATGGTATTGTTACAAAACAGGCAAATACCGACATTAACTACATGTGTTGGGTTGACCGTACATTAAACTTTAAAAATACTCCACTTGTACAAGTAATTAACAAAGTAAACAAAACATATAACAGCAACATTGTTTTGGCCGACAGCTCACTTAACAACCTAATGCTTACAGCTACTTTTACCAATATTACAGTTCAAAATATTATTGAGAGCCTTGAACTAACTTTTAAATTAAAAGCATTACCAAACAATAACAAAACAATTTTAGCTTTACAATAAATAATAGGCTATGCTGCAAAATTTAAACAAAAATATTATACTAATTACATTGTTTATATTTAGCGCATTTACTATTGCTGCACAAAACAACCATCTTGCAAAAAATGTAAGCCTTTTGGCCGACTCGCTATTAACTGACGAGGTTCTCGACCAATTAGCTCAACAATGCAATTGCTATTTTACATACAACTCAAATAGTATCGATAAACAAAAAAGAATTTATATAAACAAAAAAAACACAACTCTTAAAGATGCATTAAACTTGTTTTTACCCGACTCGGTTTACAGCTTTACCGAGTACCAAAACCAGGTACTTATAATTAAAAACAACACCTACAGCCCGCCAACCATACAAAAACAAACTATTGAACGCCGGGTAACAGGTAAAGTTATCGACAGCTTAACAAAACAACCATTACCATTCGCATCAATTGCAATAAAAAATATATCGGCAGGCACAATTGCAAACGAACAGGGCTTTTTTAAACTTGCAATTCATGATACAATAAAAAACCCACAAATTACAGTATCGTACATAGGTTACAACAATGTAACATTTACCAAAACCAATTTTACAACCGACACAACCATATTACTATCGCAAGGCTTTGTACCTATAAACGAAATTATTATACGCAACAACACCGGGCTTTACATAGTAAAAAAAGCTATCGACAACATAAAAAACAACTACTACAACAAACAATACAACTTTAACACCTTTTACCGCGAGGCCATTAAAACCAACAAAACCTATAAAACTTATACCGAGGCCTTACTTTACGGATATAAACCACAAAATAACTACGAAACAACAAAAGCCCGGTTTGTACTAAATACCGGACGAATATTTAACAGCACTAAAAACAACGACACCCTTTTAATAAAACTAAGCGGCGGCATTGACGCCTGTAACCAGCTCGATATTGTTAATACCCTGCCCGACTTTTTTAACAAAAACTCCGAAACACGCTACTCATACAAAAACACCGACATTATTGTTTGGGACAACCAGTTAGTATATGTAGTTAGCTTTAAGCCATTGCCATACATTAACGATGCCCTATACCAGGGCAAGCTTTACATAAACCTTAACAACTATGCACTGGCAGGTGCCGACTTTAGTTTTAAACCCGAAAAAATGAAACGCCTTGGCGGGATGTTTATAGTACGCAAAAGCAAAAAAATTAAAGTTAAACCTGTCGAAAACCGTTACACAGTTAGTTACTCGCCAATTAACGGTACATATTTTCCAAACCATATTAGGGGGCAACTTATTATTAATGTAAAAAAACGACAGCATTTTTTTTCGCAAAACTACCAAATGTTTTTCGAAATGGCTTATACACAAATTGATACACTTAACATTACAAAACCAAAATTTTCAAAATCGATTAAAACAAACAGCATTTTTGCCGATTTACTTTACAACTACTCAACCGACAATTTTTGGCAAAATACAACAATTATTAACCCCGAAGAATACATAATAAATGCATTAAGCAAGCAAGGCCTAAAAATCGAAAACGAGTTTTTTATCAACCCTGAGCCGTAATATCGAACTATTTTAAACTGAACATTTATATTGCTATTAACATTTAATTGCTATATTAGTATAACAAAAAGTTGTATAAATGCAGCAGCTAATTTTACAACAAGCAAAAAAAACTATTCATACAGTTAAAAAAACTATTAGTTTTTTATTGTTCGCCTTTTGTATACCTACTGCAAATTCACAAAACTTTTTCAGGTTCGACAGGTTCGACATGGACCAGGGGCTATCGCACTCGTATATACGATGCATTTTGCAAGACCACCAAGGCTACATTTGGATAGGCACATACAATGGCCTTAACAAATTCGACGGCTATAACTTCGAGACATTTTACTATCAACTTAACGACAGCACAAGCATACCATCGAACACAATACGCTCAATGCACCTCGACAAAAATAATAATTTATGGATAGGCACAACCCGCGGCCTTTGCCGCTACAACCCAAACCTTAACAACTTTGTAAACTACTCGCTAAACTACGGCTTTAACCTGCACCCTTACGACATATTAGCAATTGAATCAGACAACAACAACAACATTTGGATTGGCACATACAGCTACGGCGCTATAAAAATCGATTTTGAAAAACAAAACCACCAATACTTTCCAAATAACAATAAAACCCCTATTGATGTAAGAGCAATTTTTACCGATAACAAACAAAATATTTGGATAGGAACATCGGGAAACGGCATTTTTATTATAAACAATAAAACCAATACAATTAAACATATTGAACATAACAGCTCAAATAAATACAGCCTGCCCGGCAACCGTATACAAGATATTAAACAAACCACCGACAATTACATTTGGGTTGCATGCTACCAAAATGGAGTGGCAAGCATACATGTCGACAGTATCGAAACACAAAAATTTACAATATTCAAACACCAAACCGGTAATAAAAACAGCCTTTCCGACAACTCGGCACGGGTACTATGCCCCGACAAAAACGAAGGTATTTGGATAGGCTGTACAAACACAGGCCTTCATTATTTTAACAACAAAACAAAAAAATTCACAAACTACAGGCATAATCAATACAATACATCAACAATTAGCAGCAATAATATTTTTGCAATACACCACGACAACGACAGTAACATTTGGA
>CAZJCR010000236.1:2164-5795 GCA_964544385.1 uncultured Bacteroidales bacterium | reverse complement strand
AGCGTAGTAAATAAACGCTTTACTTAGGTTAACCCCCGATGTAGAGTTTATTGTGATTCACTAACCAGGTGCAGTGAAATACTTACATAATATGAATCGATTGAGCTAATCGCTCAATTTGGGTAAAAAACAAATAAACCTGCCTTATAAAACAAGCGCAACATTTTATGTACTTTTGTGGCCAATTAAACATTCATTAAAATGAAACATCCATGATAAGAAAGTTTATCACACACGAACCCCGATAAACCGGGGCAAGCAATCTGGCCTTTAAAAATCAAATTATAAACAGATGAAATTATTATTAAAACATATTAACGGGGTTAGGGCACTACAATATATACAACTATTAAGGTTTGCAACCCTTTTTGTTTTAGGGATAATATTTGTACGCTATTACAACACTCGAACAATTGGGCAGTACGAAACACTAACAATGGTTGCCGGTGCCGTTACTTTTTTTTGGCTCAGGGGAATTTTACAATCGTTTTTAACCAATGTAAACTATAAAAACCCGCTGGCAAACAAGCAGCTTTACTTTAATGGCTTTTTAATAATGATGATATTTAGCCTGTTAGCTGTAATTTTTTTGATAGTTTTTAAAACATCGTTACAAAAAATACTAACCCATGGACAACCAATAGCATATTTTAAATGGCTATTGTTTTATGTATTATTTAGCGCGCCAACAAACCTTATTGAATACATATATTTAGGCAACAACCAGCACAAACATATTATTGTTTACGGAACAGTGTCGTTTGCAATACAGTTTTTTGCCATGGTAATACCAGCTTTATTAGGATTTGGAATATTACAGGTAATAATATCATTAGTAATTATTAGCGCGCTACGATTTGTTTTTTTAATATTTTGTTTAATAAAATACAGTATCGCAATAATAAACAGGCAATTAATAATAAACCAATTAAGCAAATCGGGGCCGCTAATTGGCAGCGCGCTTTTAAGCGGCTCGGCACAATATATCGATGGTTTTTTAATTACTTACTATTTTGATGCATCGATGTTGGCAATTTTTAGATATGGCGCGCGCGAACTGCCTATTGTTTTTATATTGGCAAACGCCATGAGCAACGCTATGCTGCCCGAATTTAACAGTAATAATAATTTACAAGCATTACAAAAACTAAAAAAAAGTGCCAACAGGCTAATGCACCTTTTTATGCCTGCATGTATTATTTTGTTGGCAACAAGCAACTACATTTTTCCAATAGTTTTTTCGGCCGATTATGCTTTAAGTGCCAAAGTATTTAACATTTATCTGTTATTAGCCTTTTTACGTTTACTTTTTCCGCAAACAATATTAATAGGCAATGGCCATACCCGCATGTTTTTATGGGTGTCGTTTATCGAGATAATAGTAAACATAACATCGAGCTTGATTTTAATTAACTATTTAGGCATTATAGGCGTTGCTTTTGGTACTTTAATTGCCTTTACCACCGAAAAAATTATACTTATTTATAATGTTAAAAAACGGCTAAATATAAGTATCAATCAATACATTAACTTAAAATGGTATAGTTTTTACCTGCTTTGCTCAATAGTAGTTTACCTTATTTTTGATTATATAATTTTTTAACAAATGAGTTTTCCGTTACCACAAAACGTTAATAACATACCAAACGCAGTATTTAATAGCCTAATGCGCGAAATGGTTGTTATGCAAAATGGACACCTTGCCGAACAAATGAAACGCAACGGCCTAAATTACAACCTAAATTATGGCGTAACCATTACCGTTCTTAAACAACTTGTTGCATCAACAAAACCTAACAACTCGTTGGCCTTTTTACTTTGGAACCAAAACATACGCGAACCAAAAATAATGGCCACATGGCTTTTTATAGTTAGCGAACTTAGCAAAACCCAGGTACAAACAATTTTACAAACTGTAACAACAACCGAGCTTGCCGAACAACTTGCAAAAAACAGTTTATATACTTACAAAAACATTGATTCACTAATTGACAAAACAATAATTACAACAAACTACCAGCTTAATGCTGTAATTTTGGCAGTTGGCAGGGCTTTGTACAATAATATTATTGACACAAAAACTGCCATAAATATTTTACTTAAAATTATTGACACCAAACTTTGCCCAAACCAAAACAATTGCCAACAGCCACTAATATACCTACTACAAAATATTAACAAACAAGCCGATAGCAACATAAAACAGTTTAACCAGCTTATTAAAACAATGCAAACATGCAACATTGATAATTTTAGCAAAGCTGCCAACCAATTTTTATGGCTCAACAGTTAGTAACTATGGAATATTTTTTGATACCAATAAACCGTTAATTTAAAAACTATTAAAAATGAGAACATCGAACCCCACATTAAGCGAAAAAATATTAAAGAATTTTGCGTACGACAACAGCGCGTCGGGCGTAATGACAATACAAGGCACTGTTAACAAAATTGCACTTATGCTTGTACTTGTAGTTGCCGGTGCAGTTTTTACCTGGAACAAATTTATGACAACCGGCAACCCGGCATCGGTTACAGCTTGGATGGCTATTGGCGGTATTGGCGGCTTTATTATGGCATTAATAACCGTTTTTAACAAAAAAAGCTCGGCAATTACAGCCCCGATATACGCCGTTTTCGAGGGTTTATTTTTAGGAGCAGTTTCGGCTTTTTTCGAAAGTATGTACCCGGGCCTTGTTTTACGTGCAGTACTCTTAACATTCGCGGTATTATTTGCTTTGCTTTTTTGCTATAAAACACAAATTATTAAAGTTACCGAAAAATTTAGGGCAGGTGTTTTAGCCGCTACTATTGGTATTGCAGTAGCTTACTTTGTGTCGTTTATTTTACGGCTTTTTGGTATTAACATGGACTTTATGTTTGGTGGCGGTACAATTGGCATTGTTATAAGCCTTGTTATTGTTGCTGTTGCCGCTCTAAACCTTGTTCTCGATTTCGATTTTATTGAAAAAGGCAGCCAGGCCGCATTGCCAAAATACTTTGAATGGTATGGAGCCTTTGGCCTTATGGTTACTTTAGTTTGGCTTTACCTCGAAATTTTAAGGTTGCTTTCAATGCTGTCGAACCGCAACTAAAACTTTTTCTAATTATATTTACACTGGCCGGTTGGTATTTAACTATCCGGCCAGTTTACTTTTATGTAAGCTTTATTGACATACACATAATTAATAAAACAAATAAGCCACAAACATCGTAATACTACCATAAAAAAAATTAATGACCGAAGACCGCTATATTGATGCCCTACTAAACGCTGTTTCGTCGCAACACGATGTTTTTACATTTTTACACAACACCAAAACAGAACAAAACGCTAAAAATATTATTACCAATGGCTTTAATTTTCAAAGCCATTTAGACTACACTACCGATGTGGTGTCGGCTACCGATGTAGTTACTATACGTTACTTTGCGCTTGTACGCAATGCCTATGGAAATTTTACAATAATTATCCAAATATCGCGACAGCTTATCGAGCATTACTCGGTTTTACTTGCAAACCTGCCATACCATTTTTCCGAAATATTGTCGATAACCCCGCCTGCCCGTAATGCCGACGAAGAACCCGTTTACACGCTGGCACCAAACTTTATTAAAGGCTACATAAATG
>CAZJCR010000236.1:0-2154 GCA_964544385.1 uncultured Bacteroidales bacterium | reverse complement strand
CTTATTAACCCCGTTTTTAACCAAAACCTTGAACGCATTTTACTAAATAAAAAATAACAGCAATGCATTTATTGATATAAAAATGGTAAAATATTTGTATTGCATAAACCCGTTTATTAGCATAACATACTAAAACATGAAACACCTTTTATTACTATTATTGCCAGCATTACTATTGGCATCGGGCAAAGTTTTGCCGCAAAGCGATATTGAAACAAAACTTGTTTTAGCCGACACCGTGAACTACCAGTTTACAAGCGAATGGCAATATTTAAGCACCGATATTTTTTTATTCAACACAAATAAGTTTGACCAAATAATAAACGAACTAAACTTTTACGAAATTGGCCGCAAACGCAAACCAAAAACAAATACTAATGAAAAAATTGAGTTCTTGTTTGTGTCGGCAGGAATTAAAAATGTTAAACTGTTTAATGGCAGCGAGTTGGTTTACCCACTTTATAATTTCCAAGTTAACCGCGATACCGATAAAAAATATCACACCTATGTTAACGAAAACATTGACCACATACGTATTATCGACAACCTGCCAATATACTCGGCCGGTAACAGTATTGATGCCGACATTAGGGTACAGGCAATTACAAACAACAACAGCGATTTAGTTTTAAGCATTATTGGCAAACAACTCCAAACAATAGCACTTTCGGGAGTACCTTCGCTTGCTGCTTTGTCGATAGTTGGCGAACTTGGAAACTTTTTAGAGAGCAATACAAAAAAACGCGAGTACAGGTTTAAAAATACAATACGGCTTTACGAACAAGAAAACTTTGACACCCGGCTTCACTCGGTTAAAGTTTTTATGTTACAAACTCAAAACAGTAAACCTTTTAACTTTAACGACACACTAATAAAAAATTATCTAGATACGGTAGCAAACCCAAAAATTAACCGGGCATTGCTAAAACAACTTATACCCGAACAAAACTACCCATACTTAGTTGTGCTCAATTACCGCTCAATGTACCAAATGAACAAAATTACCGGCGACGAAATTACCCAGGAGGCTGTTGACGAGCGGCGGGCACGTGTTTTAATTGACTATAAAAACGGCCTTATTACCGAAGATACCTATAAACACGAACGCGATTTTATAAGATTTTTAAGTGCCTTTGTCGATTTTAAAAACAGTATTGAGCTGTACAACCTTAATCGTAACTCGGGACATAACGAAGCATCGAAAAAAAGCCTGCCAATGGTTATTGCAAGGTACAACAACCTGCTTATGGTAAACAACGAGATGAAAAACAAATATACCGACAACCCTGTTTACAAATCGGTTTTTGTTGGCGAATACGACGATATTATTGCATTTGCTCAACTTTATTTAGACAACGACCCAAATTTACGAAACGCCAAAGAACTTGTACACACGCTAAAAGAACTCGAAAACTGCAACGTTAACATGCTCGACTCGGTACAAACCGAAAAAAAACTTGCACAGTTAAATACAGCTACCCTTATTGGCCCCGAATTTATTGCCAAAACCGCCGACGGTGTTAAAGCATCGGAGTACATACAATTACTCGAAAAACATTGCTACAACAGCTTTTTTAAACCTACACACATTAATTTGGCAAATATGCCATACTCGCAAAGCAGCGAGCAATTAGCACGACAGATTAAAAAAGAGGCCGCTTACACTAACTGCAATTTGTGCAAATCCGAGTCGGCAATTACTATTGAACAATACAACCAAAAAATATATGAGCTAAAACTAAAACATGCAATAAACATTAAAGACTCGCTAATAACATCGATAGCCGACTCGATGCTTAGCTACGTTACCATGGCAAAATGCCTGCGCGAAAACTTAGGCAAAATTGGCGAACAAGGTAATTTACCAGTTACTTACGATTTTTTACGGCATCAACAACAACAATTACAAATATACTTATCGTCGATATCGCAAAACATTAAAACCAATTTTACAGAATTATCGCTGGCCGAAGTTGAAAAATTTAACGAAACATTAACCCGCGAGGCTCAATTAGCTCAACGCATTTTCGAGTTTTATTATCGCAACAAACCTTGTTACCTTAATTGCAACTGCACCGAAACCAATACAATAACACAACCAACACCCGATACCGCCAAAACCATTAAAACCATTGCTACCGACAGCCTTGTGTC
>CAZJCR010000235.1:0-5869 GCA_964544385.1 uncultured Bacteroidales bacterium | reverse complement strand
ATCGATTTAGATTTTGTAAGTATTTCACTACACTTCGTTGGTGAAACACAACAAAATCTACATCGGGATTATACTTAAGTAAAGCGTTTATTTGCTACGCTTTAACCGCTTAACTTAGGTGTAATATTCAAATATGTTGTTAATAATTATTGTATTAAATACTAAATAAAGTAAAATATACATTAATTGGTAATATTTGCTATAAAGTAAAAAACAGCTAAGTTTGCCTAAAAATTAAATGTATGTTTAAAACACTTGTATCACCGTCGTTATTGGCTGCTAACTTTGGTTGCCTGGCTAATGATATTGAGATGGTTAACAATAGCGATGCCGATTGGTTTCATGTTGATGTAATGGATGGCAATTTTGTACCAAATATATCGTTTGGATTCCCGGTTATTGAGGCAATTAAAAAACATGCAAAAAAACCGCTCGACGTACACTTAATGATACAAAATGCCGATTTATACATTGAGCGTTTTAAAAACTCGGGTGCCGACATTATTACCGTTCATTACGAGGCTTGCCCGCATTTGCACCGAACATTACAGGCAATAAAAAGTACTGGTTGTAAAGCTGGTATATCGTTAAACCCGCACACACCTGTAAACTGCCTTGCAAATATTATTACCGATGCCGATATGGTACTTTTAATGACAGTTAACCCGGGTTATGGCGGTCAAAAATTCATCGAGAGTTCGTATAAAAAAATTGCCGAACTTAAAAACCTTATAAACCAAACAAATTCAAATACAATAATACAGGTTGATGGTGGTGTTACCCTTAATAATGCCGCCGGTTTGGTTAATGCCGGAGTTAACTGCCTTGTTGCTGGTAGCGCGATATTTGGGTCTGCTAACCCTGCAAAAACTATTACCATGTTAAAAAATATTGTTTAAAACCAAAATTTAGCTAATCGCTAAATTGGTTTATACCCATATTGAGCTAATCGCTCAATCGATTTAGTTTTGTAAGTATTTCACTACACTTGGTTAGTGAAATACAACAAACTCTACATCGGGGTTATACCTAAGTAAAGCGTTTGTTCGCATAGCTCCAACCGCTCAGCTTAGGTTTTAATTAAGTAAAAAGTAGTTTATACATAAGCATTTGTATTAAATATATTAAAATTTGCATCGGTTATTTATTGTTAATTACTTGCTTTATAAAACTAATATCATACAGTTAAAGCTAATTAGTGGTTAAAAAACTATTAACTAACAAAAAAGATTTTATTTTTGCACACTCAAATATGTAATGTGCAATTTTAAATGAATTTAAAAAACTCGAAAGAAGCTATATTAAACCATGCATTGGCAATATTCGGAAGGTTAGGGTTTAATAAAACTACAATGGCCGATATAGCTACCGAGTCGAAACGTGGGAGACGGACTATATACACGTATTTTAAAACCAAAGAAGAAATTTACGCCGCAGTAATTGAACGCGAAACTATGCGCGTTATAAGCGGTTTAGAGCAGGGGCTTAAAACAATAATTTTGCCCGACCAAAAATTTAGCTTCTATTTAAACAATAGGCTTTTAGCTATTGTTGACCTTGCCAACCGGCACGACGCCGTAAAAAAAGCATTTAAAAATAATTATTTTTGGGTCGAACGTATTTTAAAACAATTCGACATAAAAGACAAAGCTCTACTTGTATCGATACTTGACGAGGGTTGTAATGCAAATGTTTTTTTTATTAACGATAAGCAAAAAACTATTGACACTATACAAAATATTATAAAAGGTTTCGAGTTTATTATAATTCGTGGTGCAAACCAGGCAACAATAAACAGCCAAATACAAAACCTTAATCAAATATTATTAAACGGATTGTTAACCAGATAATTATAAACATGTATTTAAACGCGATAGGGCATTATTTACCAAAACAAATTGTACCAAACAGTTATTTTTTAAATGTTAATGGTTTAACCGACGAATGGATTTTTAGCCGGACCGGAATTAAAACCCGAACCAAAGCCGGTATTACCGAGAACACTAATACAATGGGTATTGAGGCAGTGAATGCCGCATTAAAAAATTTACCTTACGATATTACAGAAGTTGATTTAATAGTTGGGGCATCGTACTCGCCATACGACACAGTTGCAACACTTGCACATACAGTACAAAGCGTTTTTAATATTAACGGGGCAAAAGCCGTTTATGTATCATCGGCATGCTCGTCGTTTATTAATGCTGTCGAAATTGTTGAGGGTTATTTTGCAACCGGTAAAGCTTCAAAAGCTTTGGTTATAGCTTCGGAGCATAATACAGCATATAGCCACGATACCGATGAAAAGAGCGGACACCTTTGGGGCGATGGCGCAGCAGCAGTTTTTATATCGAAAGTGCCTGTTAAAACCGGCGAACCAAAAATTGCCGATGTTTATACCATTGGGCTTGGTAATATTGGTAAAAATATTGAAGCTGTATTTTTACACCCCGCTACCGACGGGTTAATTATGCCTAATGGTAAAGATGTTTTTGCAAATGCATGCGAGTATATGATTGATGCTTTGAAAAAAATACTTGCAAAAAACGGTTTCACGGTTAATAATTTAAACTATTTAATTCCGCATCAGGCAAATATGCGCATCATATCGTTTATAGCACGCCAGTTACAATTTAGCGACGATAAAATACTTAATAATATTGAGGAACTTGGCAATACCGGTTGTGCAAGTACATTAATATCGTTATCGCAAAATATCGATAAAATAAAACCACATGAATTAGTTGGTATAACAGTTTTTGGAGGCGGCTACTCGGCCGGCTCAATGTTAATACAGTTTTAAACTGTTAAACTTTTACAAATGTTGCAGCATGTTTAAGTACCGTTATTTTTAATGGTAACGAGCCGGTAACTTCGCCATCGAACTCAATAGGTACTTTTTCATGCGGGCTTTCAATAGTACATTCTTTAGTTGTAAAGTAAAACACTTCGTTAAGTTTTAACCGTTTACATTTACGCAGCCTTGGCGTACTAAGTATAAAGCCTAAAATATTAACTTTTCGCGCAATAGTTACATTGGCAAGCCCATCGTCAATTTTAGCATCGGGGGCAATAGCCAGGCCGCTACCATAATATTTACCGTTGTTAACAACTAATTCTAAAACTTTACCTTCAAAAGTAAAGTTATCGGCCGACACTTTTACCGGTATACGTTTAAACAATATAAACGATTTTAGTACCCCCAGGTAATATGTTAAATTGCTGCCCCAGGCTTTACCGCTTTTATTTACAAAACTACAAACAACAGCCCCCAAACCTATGTCAAAACTATTGTCGTAATATCGTGTTTGTTCAATACCTTTTTCATTATAAGTAGCTTTAATAATATCAACCGGCATAACTTTACCCGACTTTATAACATTGTATAAATGTTCCATCGATGTTATTTGACCGGCCGAGCGGGCAAAATCGTTGCCAGCACCACGTGGAAAAGCAGCTAAAACTACATTGTTACGTAATTGCGCGGGCGTGAGCATATAGCCGTTTATAACCTCGCTAATTGTGCCGTCGCCACCAACAGCCACAAGGTATTTTATACCTTGCTGTAAAAGCTCTTGCACAATGTGCATAGCGTGCCCGCCACGACGGGTAAATTTAAGATAAATCTCGAACTCGCCCTGAAAATACCTTGTTACGTTTGCCCTGAATTTGTCGGGTTTTTTAAGAGTACCCCTTACAATAAATGCTATTTTATCCAAAACTATTAAATTATTGCTTTTAACAAACCTACAAATAAATTAAAAATAAACTATATTATGTAACACCCAAATTTAACGAATCGCTATTTTGATTTTGGCTTTGTAAAAATTAAGCTCTACATAGTTAGTTAAACACAACAAAATATATTTACATTGTACCTTAGCAAAGCACTTGTTTACTTTGCTTTAACCGCAAAGCTTAGGTAACATACACAAATACAATAATTAGTAAAAAAAATTATCTGTAATCATTATAAATTAATAGTTATTATATATTTTGCAAAGTGAAAATAGCAAAAATACCCTAAACTTTGCTAAGTTTGCATAGCAATTTATAAATTATGCAACGTTTTTACCAAACACACCGCGAGTTAGTCGAATCGTCGAAAAGTACCATACAACGCAGTTTGGTACACGAGATAGATTGGCGCAACCGCTTAATAGGAATAAAAGGTGCCCGCGGTATTGGTAAAACAATGTTCTTGCTCGATTTTATTAAAAACCATTACGGTAACGATAAAGCCTGCCTGTACGTTAATTTAAACAACCTTTATTTTTCAAAATACTCACTTTTACAATTTGCCGACGAATTTAGAAAAACCGGTGGCAAAACACTTGTTCTTGACCAGGTTTTTAAATACCCCGACTGGTCGGCATCGTTACGCCAAATTTACGACAAGTTTCCCGACCTACAGGTTGTTTTTACCGGTAGCCCGGTAATGCGGCTTAAAGACGATAACCCTGACCTTAAAGGTAAAGTTACAAAATACCATTTACGAGGCCTTTCGTTTCGCGAGTTCCTTAACTATAAAACCGATAATAATTTTAGCACCTATACACTTAACGATATTTTAAAATACCATGTCGAAATAGCAAAAGATATATTGTTTAAAACCAAGCCATTGGCTTATTTTAACGATTATTTAGAACATGGTTTCTATCCTTTTTTTATTGAATCGGGCAATTTTAAAGAGAATTTACTGAAAGTTGTAAACCTTACAATGGAGATAGATATACCATACCTTCAGCAAATGGATTTAAAATACCTTTCGAAACTAAAAAAACTCACATTTGAGCTTACCGAAAATATGCCACATGTGCCAAACGTAAGCCAGTTAAGCAGTTCAATCGATACATCGCGGGCAACCGTGGTAAACTATTTTAAATACCTTAGCAACGCTCGTATTATTAACATGGTTTACAGCGACGGTATTGACTTAACACGCAAACCCGAACGTATATACATGCAAAACCCCAACCTGCTTAATGCAATAGCACCAAATACACCAAACAAACAAGCAGTTTACGAAACGTTTTTTTTAAACCAACTAAACCGCGATTATTACATTGGTTGTAACAAAAATATGGGTGAGTTTGTAATTAGTAATGAAATTACGATAAAAATTGGCCAGTTAAAAAGGCTTAAAAATGCAACCGATAAAATATACGTTGCCCTTGAGGCCGACGAAGTAGGCTACGACAACCGTATACCACTTTGGCTTTTCGGTTTTATTTATTAAAAAAACTAAATAACATAAATTCAAAAACAGATAATTAAAATGGCTAAAGAAAAAAAGTTTATCACATGTGATGGTAACCAGGCCGCATCGCACGTAGCGTATATGTTTAGCGAGGTAGCAGCAATTTACCCAATCACACCATCGTCGAACATGGCTGAGAATGTTGACGAATGGGCGGCCAAAGGCCGTAAAAACATTTTTGGCGAACCTGTTACCGTTGTCGAAATGCAAAGCGAGGCAGGTGCTGCCGGTGCCGTGCACGGTTCGTTACAAGGTGGCGCCCTTACTTCAACCTACACTGCATCGCAGGGGTTGTTGCTTATGATACCTAACATGTATAAAATTGCCGGCGAACTTTTACCCGGGGTTTTCCATGTAACCGCCCGTAGTTTAGCAGCTCAGGCTCTGTCAATTTTTGGCGACCACTCCGACGTTATGAGCGCACGCCAAACAGGTTTTGCTATGTTAGCATCGGGTTCGGTACAAGAGGCCATGGACCTTGCAGGAGTTGCACACCTTACCGCAATTAAATCGCGCGTACCATTTATGCACTTTTTCGACGGTTTCCGTACATCGCACGAGATACAAAAAATTGAAACGGTCTGTCTTGATGGGTTTTGTTCTGAGCGA
>CAZJCR010000234.1:0-5874 GCA_964544385.1 uncultured Bacteroidales bacterium | reverse complement strand
TGAAGCTTAACCAACTCTATCTCGAGTTGTAATAACTCTTTAGCGTATAATTTTTTATCAATATCGCTATTATTAAAACTATCGGTGGTAGTTTGTTGTACCATTAACTGGTTTTTGCCACTTTTTTTTTCCGGTTTGTTGTTTTTGCCGGTGCTTTTGCTTTTCGACATAATATAAAAAGTTAAAATATTAATACCCAAATTGAGCTATTAACCCAATCAATTTTGATTTTGTAAGTATTTTACTACACTTGGTTAGTGAAACACAACAAAATCTACATCGGGGTTATACCTAAGTAATGCTCTTGTTTGCTTTACTTAAACCGCTCAACTTAAGTAACATTTGCTAAGTTATAATAAGTACCACATTATCAACACATAAAAAGCGTTTTTGTTAACAAAATATATGTTTTACATATTTTACTTTAACACAACTTTAACACTAATGGGCTTTTTGCCATTAAAACCTATTTTTATATTTGCCGTTACTTGAACAACAGAATAATTAATAATAAACCATAATTTATAAAAAATGGACATAGTTGTAAAAAACCTTACAAAACGGTACGGCCCGCAAAAGGCTGTCGATAATATATCGTTCGAGGTTAAAACGGGCGAGATATTAGGCTTTTTAGGTCCTAATGGTGCAGGTAAAACAACAACCATGAAAGCAATTACCTGTTACCTGTCACCAAGCAGTGGCGATATTACAATTGGGCCTTACTCAATACACAACAACCCTGGTCAAATAAAAAAGCTTATTGGTTATTTGCCCGAGCATAACCCTCTATATCACGATATGCCGGTTATCGATTATTTAAAATACGTTGCCAATTTACAAGGCATCCGTAATGAAGTTATTAACGACCGCATACTCGAGATGGTTAACATTTGCGGGCTCGAGGGCGAAAAACACAAACGCATTAACGAACTGTCGAAAGGTTACAAGCAACGGGTTGGTTTGGCACAGGCACTTATACACGACCCCGAAGTTTTGGTTTTAGACGAACCTACAACCGGGCTCGACCCTAACCAAATTATTGAGATACGCGAGCTTATTAAACGCATAGGCCGCCAAAAAACTGTTATTTTAAGCTCGCACATTTTGGCCGAAGTTGAAGCCACCTGCGACCGTATTCTTATTATTAACAAAGGTAAGATAGTTGCAAACGGCACAGCCAGCGAACTGCGCAAAGCCGAGAAAGGCGCCGAATTGGTTAAAGTTGCAATTGACGACGCGAGCCCCGACCAAGCATTTGCAGCTTTGCAGTCGCTTAACTCGGTTTCGGCTGTCGACACAGCTAAAGACAATAAAAACTTGTTTATTGTTGAAAGCAAACCCAACATGGGCACACGCCGCGATATTTTTAAACTTTGTGTCGACAAAGGCTGGGTATTAACTCAACTTACTCCTGTTGAAACAAAACTCGAAGATATTTTCAGGGAATTAACAATGAACAAATAACTAATTAAAACTAATAAACATGAACGCCATTTGGACAATAGCCAAACAAGAGCTGCGGTCGCATTTCGACTCGCTTATGGCTTACATACTTTTAACCCTGTTTTTAGGCTTTACCGGCCTTTTTACATGGCTTTACGGCAACGATATTTTTATGATTAACCAGGCTACACTACAAGTATTTTTTGGAATAGCCTATATGACCCTGTTTTTTGTTATACCGTCGTTAACAATGAAATCGCTCGCCGAAGAAACCCGTACTGGCACAATTGAACTTTTGCTCACAAAACCAATTACTCACCAACAAATTGTTATGGGTAAATTTTTTGCAACTTTTATGCTTGTATCAATAGCTCTGGCTTTAACTATACCTTACTACATAACAGTTGCTAACTTAGGTAATATTGACCATGGTGCTGTTATTAGCGGTTACTTTGGGCTTTTGCTTATGAGCTGCTCATATATTGGCATAGGCCTTTTTGCCAGTAGTATATCAAATAACCAAATTGTGAGTTTTTTAACAGCACTTATCATCGGCGTTTTCTTTCACATTATTTTTGGTGTATTAGGTTCGCATTTTACCGGTATTGCCGGAAAAATATTCTACTACCTTAGCATGAACACCCATTTCGAGAGCATATCACGCGGCGTTATCGACACTAAAGACCTTATTTATTTCTTATCGATTGCCTTTTCAGGGATATTCATGGCCGAAAAATCACTTCAATCAAAAACATCGTAAACCAAAAACTTAATTATTATGAACTTAAAAACCACAAGTGTTTATATAGTTTTTGTGTTGGCGGCTATTGTTTTGGCCAACATTGTTTCCGACAAACTATTTATAAGGATTGACCTTACCCAGGACAACCGCTACACACTAAGCAAGGCTACAAAAAATATTGTTAAAAATATTGACGAACCGGTTACAATAACCGCATACTTCTCCGACAACCTGCCACCCGACATTGCCCGCACTAAACGCGAGTTTAAAGAACTTTTAACCGAGTACCGAAACCTGTCGCACAACAACGTTGTTTACGAGTTTATTGACCCCAATGCCGACGAAACAAAAGAACAAGAGGCAATACAAAAAGGTATTCAACCGGTATTAATTAACGTTCGCGAAAAAGACCAGGTTAAACAACAAAAAGCATTTTTAGGCGCGGTTATCCAAAAAGGTAAACAAACCGAGGTTATCCCTTTTATGCAACCCGGAACTGCTATGGAATATGCCTTGTCGACAAGTATTAAAAAAATTAGCGTTACAAACAAGCCTACAATTGCTTTTTTACTAGGACACGGCGAACCAGAGCTTAACCAGATGCAGCAAGCTGTTACCGAACTTTCGGTACTTTATAATATTAAACCTGTTAATCTTATCGAAAACCCTGAAGCTCTATCGGGCGTTACAACTTTGGCAATTGTTAGACCAACCGACTCAATTGGCCAACACGAGTTTAATATTATCGATAATTTTATGACAAACGGAGGCCGTGTTTATGTGGCTATTAACCGTGTCGATGGTTTGTTACAAGAACAACGCGGGGTTATACTTAACACAGGGCTCGAAACCTGGCTGGCAAACAAACATGTAACTATCGACAATAATTTTGTTATTGATGCTACATGCGCAAACATTATGGTACAACAACAACAAGGCTTTTTCACTTTCCAGTCGCAAGTACAGTTCCCTTACATTCCAATTATAACAAACTTTGCCAACCACGCTATTACATCGGGGCTCGAACAAGTTACTATGCAATTTGCAAGTACAATAACGTTTACCGGCGATACATCGGTAACTTATACTCCACTTTTGGTAACATCCGAAAAATCGGCAACGCTATCGTCGCCATTATATTTCGATATACAAAAAAATTGGACAGCCAATGATTTTCCGCTTGCAAACCTGCCTATTGCTGCTCTTATCGAAGGCTATTTAACAGGTAACGCCTTTACTAAAATGGTTGTTGTTGCCGACGGCGATTTTGCCATTAACGGTACAGGCCAACAAGCACAACAACAAAGTAAAGATAATATTAACCTTATGGTTAACTCTGTCGATTATTTGAGCGACGACACCGGCCTTATCGACTTGCGCACAAAAGGGGTTACTTCGCGCCCGCTCAACCAGGTTGACGACAATAAAAAAACATTCATTAAATGGCTTAATATGCTTTTGCCAATTTTACTTATTATTATTATTGGCATAATACGAGGGCAACAACAACGCAATTTACGTATTAAACGAATGGAGGAAGGCTATGTATAACAATAAAAAAAACATGGTTACAGTAACTATTATTGTAACCGTATTAATAATAGTTTTGTTAATAGTTAATTTTAACGATAAAAAACACGGGTCGCGTACCTTTAAATCCGAAATTACCGCTATCGACACAACTGAGATTATAAGCATCGAAATTAAAACACTGCGCGATACTAACACAATTGTTTTAAAAAAAGAACAAAACAGTTGGTATGTTAATATTGACACAAAACTTGTAAGTGCCGACAACCAAGCTATAACCGGGCTTATTAGCCAAATAAGCAACCTTAAAACAAAACAGGTTGTTGCCAACAATAATACTAAATGGGCTAATTTTGACGTAACCGATTCAACCGGTACTCAAGTGGTTATTAACGGCAAAAAAAAGGAGCTGGCCAACTTAATTGTAGGCAAGTTCGACTATAACCCCCAAATGCGCTCAGTATCGAGCCATGTTAGGGTTCCTGGCGATAACAATGTTTATGTTGTTGACGGATATTTAAGCATGATGGTTAACCGTGCAGCCGAAACATTTATAAGCCATACTATATTACCAAACAATATCGATAAATGGAACAAATTAGTTTTTAATTACCCAGCCGACTCGTCGTTTGTTTTACAAAAACAAAGTGGTAAATGGCTTGTAAATGGAATTGCTGCCGATTCGGCAACTGTTTCGTCGTTCATAGGTTCAATTAATGGACTAACAGCTCAAAACATTAATACCAATACCAACATTTCATTAATGCAGCCATTATATACATTACGGGTCGAAACCGACGATGCCGGAACTATTGATGTTTTAGCCTATAAAGCCGATACAAACATGTTGGTAACATCATCAATAAATAAAGGTAATATACTGTTCGACAACCAGTTAGTTCAAAAACTATTTATTGGAAAAAACTATTTTGCACACCAATAATTAATAATTTATCACTGCTAAAAAAACGCCGGGTCAAATTATTTTTAACCCGGCGTTTAAATTATTACCCTAATTGAGCTATTCGCTCAATTTTGTGTGTAAATTAAAAATAAGGTGCTTCAATTTTTACATACCCAGATTCGGTACCATCAGCAATATTAACAAACACAACATGTTGTAAATTCAAAAGGTTTTGAACACCAGGAATAACAAAATACCTACCCGAATAAAACATGTTAGCAGCCTGGGTTCCTCCACCATAGGTTTCAATCTTTTTTAAATCTAACAAATCGAGCGTATTTATATCGAATTTAGCCCAATAAACAGTCATCTTTCCATCGTTATCAAATGCCGATAAAAAACCAACTAAATTGCCATTCCATATTCTTGGATGATGACAATTTCGAGCATTTAATATTGATATTGCAGGAATATCTAACATGTCCTTTTCTAAAAGCAATTTATTAGTAATTAAATCAAAAATTGCTATTCGTTTTGCAACAACCCTAAATAAATAAAGTTTATTACCTTGTTTACATAAATGTAATCCTTTAACAAAAAAATCATCAACGGCTCGTATGCTTGTTGTATCAAGCGATTTTTTATCAATAATTTGTATATAACTATAATCTGTTGAAGTTGCTAAATATCTCTCTTCTGGACTAATTGGAATATAAATATCATTGTCGTAACTATAAACTAAAAAACTCTCTATCAAACTTCTAAATTTATACTCTTTAAGTAATATTTTTTTTCCAATATCGAATATTTGGAAATTATATGTTAAACCATCACATATTACACTACTACCTAAACAAACCAAATTATCAAAAACAATAGGCTCGGTAGGTCTCTCATGAACTTGAATACCACTTGTACGCTTGCAGTTTTTATCGACAAAATATAACATGTTGGTACTTTTATTACTCGATACCCAACCTTGATGTGTAAATACTAAACCCCCATCATTGGTTTTACATACCCCACCTAATGATGCATTATCAATTGTTATTTGAGCTGAAAGCGAAAAATCGTTGGTATCAATACCAATAATATGTTGCGCATATGGTAAAACAACAAGTTGGGTTAAATTCCCTTTTTTAACAATTCGGTAATTATCATCAATATCGTCTTTCTTACAAGCGATAAATAAATAAAGTAACCCAATTATATATATATACTTTATTAAGTTTTTTTTCATATTTAACTATAATAA
>CAZJCR010000233.1:0-5927 GCA_964544385.1 uncultured Bacteroidales bacterium | reverse complement strand
ATTTTGTAAGTATTTCACTACACTTCGTTGGTGAAACACAACAAAATCTACATCGTGATTATACCTAAGTAAAGCGTTTTTTCGCATAGCTCCAACCACTCAACTTAGGTAACAATTATCGGTTTTTGTAATGTACTAAAGGTAAATTACGCAAACGTTCGGCACTTTGCTCGGCAGTAATATCGCGTTGGGCGTTTGCCATCATCTCGTAACCTACCATAAATTTTTTTACCGATGCCGACCTTAATAATGGTGGGTAAAAATGCATGTGCATATGCCATTCGCTATGTAGCTTGCCATCGGTAGGTTGCTGGTGTATACCTGCCGAGTAAGGAAACGAAACCTCGAAAAGGTTATCGTATTTAACCGTAAGCTGTTTATAAATTTCGGCAAAGTCGTAACGTTCGGCCATGGTTAACTGTGTAATGTCTTGTACCGGGCGTTTTGGCAAAATCATTGTCTCAAAAGGCCAAACAGCCCAAAAAGGTACTAATGCAACAAATGTATTGTTTTCAATAACAATACGTTCGTTTTTAGCAAGTTCCTGCTCAAGGTAATCAAATAAAAGGGTGCGCCCATGTTTATCAAAGTAATTTTTTTGGCTTTGGCACTCTTTTTCAACCTCGTCGGGTACCGACGATTGCGCCCATATTTGCCCGTGTGGATGCGGGTTGCTACAACCCATTATAGCACCTTTGTTTTCAAAAATTTGAACATGGTTAATAAATGGTTTGCCTCCTAATTCGGCATATTGGCTGCACCAAATATCAACAACTTTTACAATATCGTTGGTTTCCATTTCGGGAACCGTTAAGCTATGGTTAGGCGAAAAGCAAATAACCCTGCAAATACCCTGTTCGCTTTTAGCTTTAAAAAGTTCGTCGTTTAGTTCTTGTACAGGCGTGTTTTCCAATAACGCACTAAAATCGTTTGTAAAAACGTAAGTCGAACTGTAGTTGGGGTTTTCGGGGCCATCGGCGCGCTTGTTGCCAGGGCATAAATAGCAGGTTGGGTCGTAAGCAGGGCGCGTATCGGCTGGTTGTTTTTCGGTTTGTCCCTGCCATGGCCTTTTTGCCCTGTGCGGCGACACTAATACCCATTGATTAGTTAACGGGTTATAGCGACGGTGCGGGTGTTCAGTGTAATCTATCATAATAGTATTATATTTCGATAATTAAGTTAACAATCCGTTCGTTTATCTGGTAATTTGGGTTATTTATATATTTATAGTAGTAAGCTCCTTTTTTCGACTCGCTGGTATCTTTTTTATCAAGCCTTTCGAGTGCTTTAAGCGAAAGTATTTTTTTTCGGAAATTGCCAGGGTCGAACTGGCGCATGTATATCGAGTTGTATAACTGGCGCAATTGCGTAATGGTAAATTCGGTTGGCAAAAGGTCGCGGCCTACTAAATGGTAGCTTGCTTTTTGGCGCAGCTTGTCTAATGCATTTGTAACCATAATATTGTGGTCAAAAATAAGGTTTGGCATTTGTTGTACCGGCACCCAGTATGCCCCGTATTGCTCAACAAGTGTATAATTTTGGGCACATAAATTTATAAGCGCGTAAAATGCTATGCTAATTACGCGCCCACCGGGGTCGCGGTCGGGTTTTGAGTAAACCTGTACCTGTTCCATAAAAATATTGTCGAGCCCGGTAATGCCTTTTAATACACGTGTTGCGGCATCTTCAACCGACTCGTTGTTAAAAACCCAACCACCCACTAACGACGGTTTGCCTTTGTCGGGGTCGAGCTTACGGTTAAATAGTAATAATTTTAGTGTACCGGCCTCGTATCCAAAAATTATGCAATCAACCGATACTAAATGTCCCTGTTGTTGGCTATAATTTTGTATCATTGCTGTATTAAAATTTGCCTGCAATATAAAAAGTATTTTTTACTTTTTATATTTTATTTTAATTTTTTAGCAAAAATAACTTACACCCAAATTGAGCGATTCGCTCAATCGATTTAGATTTTGTAAGTATTTCACTACACTTAGTTGGTGAAACACAACAAAATCTACATCGGGATTATACCTAAGTAAAGCGTTTATTTGCTGCGCTTTAACCGCTTAACTTAGGTAAAAATAACATTATGTTTTTTTGTTTAAAAAATATTGTATTAATTTGTTTAAAATTATTACTGGTAATACTCAAGTATTTTAGTATCATTATGAACAATTTGAAAAATCATTATAGAAAAATTGCACAAACACTTTTTAAGAATTATTTTGGGTGTTACCCCGATAAGCCGGGGCAAGCTATCTTGACTATAAAAAATATAAAAATAAACAGATGAAAAATACTTATAAAATAATAGCATTTATAATGCTAATATTAGTGTCGTGTGTCGACGATAACACTAATGTTGAATACGAATGGAAAGACTACTCGGTTGATGTGCCTGTAGATTTTCAATCAATTTCGATGGTTAACAGTTTAGAGGGGTTTGTTGGGGGTACTTTAGAGTTAAATGAAATTGAACAATATAGTAGTATATTAAATTGGAGCAGTTACCCTGAAATTGTGGAAAATTTGAACCTAATTATTAATCCCGATACAAATTTATTAAGCTATAACACAAAGCTTACTTATCCCGAAGTTGCCATGTCGAAATTATTCAAAACTATTGATGGTGGCGTAACATGGCAACCAATAAAAACACCTTTTATTAGTGGTGTTTTGCAACTACAGTTTTTAAGTAATGAGGTTGGTTACGTGATTACAAAAACTGAGGGTGTTTACAAAACAATCGACGGAGGTGTTTCGTGGCGCAAAATTCTTGAACCTGTTATTGTTGTTTACAAAGGTTGGTTAGTTAGTAACCCATACAGTGGCCTTTGTTTTTTAGATGAAAATAACGGGTATATTTACGGAAAGTATTGCGATGCGGATATTGTTTTACGTACAGTCGATGGCGGTATTAGCTGGAAATGTTTAAATCTTACTTATCGACCGCCTCACATTGGCCCCGAATCGAATAATTTTGGAAGATTAGTAATGAATATACAATTTCCGGGTAATGGTAAAACTGGTTTTGTATGCACTACAAGTAATATTTTTATTACTAATGATGGTGGCGAAACATGGAGTAAAGTTAACACGCCAGATGATGGAACTATTATTGGTTCTTTTTTTTATGATGAAAAAACCTTTTTTTTAACCAGTAATAATAAAATGACTGTTGATGGGGGCGTAACATGGGAATATTTTAATAAGAATGGATTGTTTAATACAATGTCAAACTCGTTTTTCCCGGTTTCGGCAAAAGAGTATTATTGTTCCGATTATAATAAAATTTATCATGGCGATATTAATAATAAAACAGTTACCGAAATGTCGTGCGAAACAAAAATGGTTATTAATGCAATTACATTTGTATCGCCAAACTTAGGAATTGCAGTTGGACGCGATGGTAAAATTTTAAGGTATAGCCGTTAAATAATTTTTATTGTCAATAAAATTTCAACCTTTACAATAGTAAGAATAGTTATATTAATTAATTTAAATAGCGTTTACTTAGGTTTTATTGTTAATTATGAATTGTTACTAAAACCCAGATTAAGTTATTCGCTCAATCGATTTAGATTTTGTAAGCATTTCGCTGCACTTTGTTGGTGAAATACAACAAACTCTACATCGGGATTATACCTAAGTAAAGCGTTTGTTCACTTTGCTACAACCGCTTAACTTAGGTTTTAGTTAAAAACAACACTTTTAAAACCGGGGCAAAACCTACGCAAAACGCTTTTATACTGTAAATAAACCGCACAACTTAGGTTTTACTGTTTTAAAGCTGCTTTACTAAACATGTGTTCCTGAATATTTTGGTTAAATTTTATATTAGTAATTTTAAACTCGGTACCATTACCATCTTTAAGCATATCTTTATATACAATTTTTGTTGGGAACCAACGACCATCAATATTGATAACGTCGCTCATAACGCTCTGTTTAAGCAGTTGGCCGCTTTTAGCAAACAAATCTTCTTTAAGTGGAACAAAACGTTCGGTGTCGACCCACATTTTTCGTTTGGCATAAGCTAAATTGTCGGTTTTAGCATCGAGTTCAATTACCCATACATTTCGGCCATCGAGCAAAGTAGTTTCAACAACTTTTGCATTATAAATGTCGGTAAGTTTACGGTCGTCCATCATATCTTCGTAGCTAAGGTCCGAACCCATAACGCTTTGGCGCAACATGTGTCCCGATATTTGTATTATGCGGTCGGTTGATGGTGAGTATATCCAAAGCTGGTCAACAAGTTTGAGCATTTTTGTACCTTGGTCGCGTGCCGGCGACAGGTACTCGGTAAAAGCTTTTTTATCGCCAACCGAATACGACCGCGATGTAATTGTACGGCTGTTACGTTTGCCGTGAATTGTCATTTGCGATTCGAAAACACGGTTATCGGACGACATGTTTTGGTCAATTTTTTTTAGTATATCGATAGCGTTTGGCTGTGCAAAGGTAATTGCGAATAGTATCGATAAAATTATTGTTAGTTTTGTTTTCATGTATTTATTTTTAATTATTAAGCTTCGAGTTCTTTAAACAATTGCGATGTTTTGCGTTTATAAATTCCGACGCCTGCTAAAGCAGAGCCAACTACAGTTGAAATAATACCCGGAATAAAACCAACGTAATATGTTACCGGTGTAATACGTGCGCGCATAACCGATGGCATCATAATTGATGAGCCTTCCATCATACCCGAAATATCGATACCATAAATTTGCATTAACCAGGCAAAAAATAAACCTGCTATTGTTCCGGCAACAGTGCCAATAACGCCAACGGCTATCGATTCGATAATGAGTGTAAAATACACGTGAGTTTTAGGCTCGCCCATTGCAAGGCGTATGCCAAATTCGCCGTATCGGCGTAAAGCCCCAAGTAAGCCGGCGTTCCAAAGTACTAATGCCATTGCAATTATAAAAACTGTTGTTATGTAAATGGACCAAATATCGGTTAACGAAACATACTGCCCCATTGAACCTTGTTGGGCAAGGCTTTGCATAACGGGGTCGAACTCGTTGTTAGTATTTATAAAGCCTGTGTTGTATAATTCGGCAATATTTTTAGCATTTATGTTGTTGTAAAAGCCTGTTTTAAAAAAGCCGAATATTTCGGTTGCAGCATCCTCCATGTCAAGTGCAAGCCGAGCATCGTCAATGTCGATAATTATAGTACCGCGGTCGAGGGCATCGGTGCCAAATAAAACTGTACCGGCAATAACAAAGTTGTAAAACGACATGCTTTGGTTCATGGTTGTGCCAATAAGTGTAATTGTATCGCCAATTTTTGCGTTAAGTTTTGATGCAAATTTATGGCTTAAAAGAGCCTCGCCATTTTTATTAATTAGCCTGCCTGTAACTATCGATTTTTCAATATTAAGGCGTTCAACCTCGCCGCTATTCGGGTTTAAAAGGCTAATAGCCAAACCAAGTGCAGGGCCTTGCGAGCGGGTTTCGCCGCCGGGACCGGGCACGTCAACAAGTCCGCCAAAGTTAATGCGCGGTATCCATGTTACCTGGTTAAAATTAGTTTGCAGCGAGTTTATAATTTTGTTAACCCCGAGCAAAGCCAAATCACTCGGTGCCTGGTTAATATTATCGGCGTAAGCGCGTGTCATAACTTTAAGGTGTCCGTTAGTAAACCTGGCGTTAAGCTCAATTGAGTCGCCCATAAAACCGGTAACATAAGCATGCATAAATACTGTTAAAGTTACCCCTATTGCTACAACCAAAATTGGCAAAAGGCTACGGCTTTTATCGCGTAATAAACCTTTTATTAAAAATTGTATCATAATTTTTTGTATCGAGTATTAATTATCATCAATTAAAATATTACCTAAGTTGAGCGGTTGAAACTATGCGAACAAACGCTTTACTTAGGTATAACCCCGATGTAGAGTTTGTTGTATT
>CAZJCR010000232.1:2008-5937 GCA_964544385.1 uncultured Bacteroidales bacterium | reverse complement strand
ACAAGTTTCAAAAATTAACATAATATCTTTACTCACTATTATAGCATACATTGTGTATGCAGTACTACTAGTTACCCATAAAATCCAAGACAAAACACTTAAATCATTACTTTTTTTTGTCCTAATTAATTTAAGTGTTTGAGGGAAATATGAAATAAATGTACATAACGACACAATTGCTAATAAAATATTTCCTATCATTACTATCTTCCTTTTTTTAATACTATCTATATTTAATTAAGTTATTATTTTCTTCGGTATTATCATCGTCGGGGTTTAAATGCCGGTACATGCTTTCGATAAGTTTAAGCGATTC
Source organism: uncultured Bacteroidales bacterium (assembly GCA_964544385.1). Classification (GTDB taxonomy): domain Bacteria; phylum Bacteroidota; class Bacteroidia; order Bacteroidales; family SZUA-534; genus CAZJCR01. The sequence continues at coordinate 5,621 of CAZJCR010000232.1, read as the reverse complement.
TTCCTGCGCCTCTAATAATCCGCGAGCAGTATCGTAGCTAACCCACATACGTTCAAAAAACCATTTTCGTGCCAGTTTACCAAGTATTTTACTGTTTTGTAGTTTTTCAAAAAACCTGGGTATTTTCCAAAGTGTTTCAATGTCGTTCCTGTCGGCCAAATCGCGTGTTCCACCGCTATCGAGCCCTTCGTTTATAGCATCGGTAAGGTATTGAACGGCGCGTGGCCCAATAAGCCCTTCTTTAAATTGTGCCCAATAGCTGCTTTTTTCTTTTTCAAGTATCCGGCTCCGGGTTTCCGATAAAGTATCAATTTTCAAGTTTTTTAGATTACTATCCAGTGGCATAGCAGGCAAAAACTCTGACACGGCATTCCAATTCGCGGTTTTTAAATATTTATCGGCTTTAAGCCTTTCTAAAGCATTTTGGCTGCTTGTGAGCAAATAATTATTTGCATTATATATCATTAGGGCTCGTGCAGGTTTTATTTTTGTTAGGCCAAGTTTGTTAACTAACCAGCCTATTGATGTTGCATTTACCACGAGTGTTAATGTAACTATACCTGCAATAATTGTTAAAAATTGGCTGCTTATTTCGGCAGGTATGTATTTTGGGTCAACAGCAGTAACCACTAATGCCAAGGCCAGTGCAATTGCGCCACGTAAAGCCCCCCACCACAAAACTACCGAGTCTTTAGCTGACAGGCCATAACCAAAACGTTTCATTGCCGGGTAAAATATTACAATTACTATAGCCCTTACAATATGTATACCCACGTAAATTATTAATATCGACAAAAGGTTCGAAATGTTAAAATTAGCACGCTGGGCAACAACTACACCTACAATAATAAAAATGAGTGTATTGGCTATAAATGCAACTAACTCCCAAAACTCGTGCAAAAAATGTTCAACCGCCGGGCTAATGCGTGTTTTACCAACGCTTGCCATAGCCAGCCCAAAAGCAACAAGCCCTAAAACACCCGACACATGCATAAAGTCTTCGGCAATATAAAAGGTTATGTAGGCGGCTGCAATAATTACCGATATTTCGACAAGTGCATCGTTAAAAACTTTTTTTACCCAGGCAATTGTAACAGCTCCAATAATTATACCCAGCAAAATACCGCCGGCCGATACCCTAAAAAAGTCGCTTACGGGCGACACATCGGCTGCAGCTCCTGTTAAGCCTAAAAAGAACACCATAAAAAAAACAATTGCTGTGCCGTCGTTTAAAAGCGACTCGCCCTCGATTAATGTACCAAGTTTTTTACTTGCGCCTAAGCCTTTTAAAAGCGAAACAACGGCTACGGGGTCGGTAGCACTGGCTACTGCACCAAACATAAGGGCAATGCTCCAGCTCCAACCTGCAAAGCCAATGCCAGCGTATTTAAGGCCAATTATTAATGCCCCTGTTAAAAACAGTGCTATTATTATGCCAGGTATTGCAAGTATTGTTGCGTTAACAGCTGTTTTTTTAAAGGTATGGATATCCATTGCAAAAGCTGCCTCAAAAACTAATGTTGGCAAAAAAACAAAAAGTATAAGGTGTGGATCAATGTTGCCGGCCCATTTTATCGACACATCGAGTGTTTGAATAAAATTACTAAACAACCCCGCGCGCGACATTATGCCAATTGCTAACCCAAATATTAGTAATAAAACAGTATATGGTATAAAACTTTTTTTAAACACGTGCCTTGTGGCAGCACCAATTAATAGCGATAATATTACAAAAAACAATGGTTCCATTCCGCCTTTGTGGCTTGCATCGGTACCCGGTTTATTATTTATTTCATCACTATCAGCAACAATAGTTTCGGTAGCTATAAAATCATTAGTACCAATACTAATGTTTAATATATTATTGTTTGTTATACAATTGTTATTGCCAAACAAATTGGTTGACATAAACATTGCTATAAATAACAATTTTATTGTTTTTTTTATGATTGTTGTGTTTGGCTTCATAGGTAAAGGGTTATAATATTAAGGCTTAATAATAAAGGTCAACTTTTGGGTTATCAATTTTTTCCTACATTTTACTACTAAAATAATGCATTATTTGCAATTATTTGTATATCATTATTATCCAAATTGAGCAATTCGCTCAATTTGCGTAAAAATTATTATTGTTTTTATGTAGTTAATGCAATTTGCCCGCTAAACCCCCATAATATAATCAACAAGGCTAACATCGTGTGCAATATCGAGTTTTTTACGTAACCGGTAACGGCTAATCTCTAAGCCGCGCGTGCTAACGTTCATTAGCGGGGCAATCTCTTTGGTCGACAGGTTAAGGCGCAAATAGGCGCATAACCGCAAATCTTTTGCGGTAAGCAGCGGGTGCTTGTCGCGCAGGCGGTTTAAGAAATCCTGGTGTACGCGGTCGAAATATTTGTCAAAAACCTTAAAGTTTTGGTCGTTGTTAATATCGCGGTCAATTTTAGTTATAAGCTGTTTTATGTCAATTTTTACCTGCTCGTTTTTTGCTTTCCCCGACACTTCGGCAAGCTCTTTTTTAATATTATTTAAAAGTTTGTTTTTTTGAATAATGTTCATTGTCGAGTTGGCAAGTTCAATGTTTTTTAGTCTCATCTCGCTTTTCATTTTCTCTTGCTCAAGTTGTTCAATTTTTTGCTCCGATATTTTAACCTCCTGCTTAAACACTTTTTTTGCCGATACCAATTTAGCCTGCTCAATTTTGCGTGTTTTGTCAATTTTGTGTTTAAAGTAAATTATATTGGCAACCGATAACGATATTAACATTATTATATATATTATATATGCTAATTTCGACCGGTATAAGGGTGGTTTTATAGTAAAGCTAAAAGTACATGGAGCACTTTGGTTATAAAAAACATTACGGGCTTTTACTTCAAAATCGTATTTTCCAAAGTCGAGGTTTGTATACTCTTTAAATGGTGTTATGTCCCACTCGGACCATTGGTTGTCGAAACCTTTAAGCCTGTACGAGTACTCAATATTTGTACCCGACTCGTAAAAAGGCGCAAAAAAACTGAACATTATTGAATTATGACTATACCCAAAAGTTTGATTTTTTTGGGTTAAATTAGCGTTAATATACTCGGCAGGCTTGTTTTTACCACGGTTTGTTTTAACCCTTATCGAGCTAAAAAAAGTGCCAAATGGCTGGCCGTATTCTTTTTGAATATTGGCCGAGTAATGAATTAACCCGGCCTGGCTGCCAATAAACGTGTTATTATTGTAGTAGTATATATTCTCGAACGAGTTTTTTAGGTATTGGTTTTTAATACGGTAAAAAGGTTTTGTAATTGCAACATAAACTCCGTCTTCTTGTTTGCGTAAAACGCCAATGCCTGTTTCCGAAAAAACCCAAAGGTCGCCCTGGTTAGTTTCAATTACCCTTGTTATATTTTTAAATTGCTTTAAATGGTTTGTATAAGTATTGTTAACTAAAAAACTATCGGTAGCTTTATTATACTGATATAAAGCATCGTTGGCTAATATCATAACTTTATTGTCGATATTTGCCAACGAGTAAGGCAGTTTGGGCAGGCCGTTGGTGTTGTTGTAAAGTACTTTTTTATAAATATTGGTGTACCCCGGGTTAAAACTTAATTTGTACAAACCA
>CAZJCR010000232.1:0-1998 GCA_964544385.1 uncultured Bacteroidales bacterium | reverse complement strand
GGTTTACCCACAATTCTAAACTGTTTTCGAACATTATTGATTTGCTCGACTCGTTAAAACCTTTAATATATCCAATGTCGGTCCAGCCAACATTTGAGCCGTTGGCTTTAAAAAGGTTTAGCCCGCGGTAATTGCCCCCAATAACCAAAGTGTCGTTGCCCGGAATTTTGGTATAGTCCCAACCACCGGGTTTATCCGATATTTTGTGGGCAATGAGGCCATCAATAATAAAGGTTCCAAAATTATGCCCGCAAAAAAGTTTGTTATCGATAATTTTTAAGCACCAAACCTGGCCCAAAGTTGCATCAATTTTAGTAAACTTAGCTTTGTTAAGTTCGTGGTTATTAAGCTTATTGGCTGGTATGGTAAATAATCCCTGGTTTGTGGCAACGTACATATTATTATTAAAAAACTGTACGCCATAACCGGTTTCAATATTATAACTATAATCAATAAGTGTGATTGGCGAACTAACCTCGAGCATAGCAATACCATTGTCGAGCCCAAGCCAAATGTTTTTATTTTTATCGTAAAAAAGGCTCAAAACAGTGTTGTTGTTTAACCCGTGTAGCCGGTTTATATGTAAAGTTGTTTTACCATCAAAATCAACAATATAAACCCCGTCTTGTACGGTGCCAACTGCCAGTTGTTTATTGTCGATAATTTGCCCGGTATAAATTTGGTTTTTTATAAGCTGTTTGTTAATATCGGTATCCCAAACGGTAAGTTTATTGTTGGCTATATAGTAAATGCCGTTGTTTGTTGTGCCAATTATCAACCTTCCATTGGGTTTGCGGTACAAAAAAGTTATCTCGTTATCGATAAAAAATTTATCGTCGGCAAAATATTGCGATAAACGGTTTTCGTTAATATAATATATGCCAAAACCGCGGTCAATAACAAATACAGTGTCGTTAACCATGTACGAGAACCCAAATTGTGAGCGTGGCTCAAGTATTTTAAGGCTGTTGTTTTTTAATATAAATACATTTGTGTACGATTGAAAAACAATGCCATTGTTGGTTTTATAAATACGCCATATTTCGTCGAACCCTTTGTGGTTTGCCAGCATACTGCCCGACAACGATGTGTAATGCATTACGCCAAAATTATCGCGCTCAAAGTACCCAAACTCGTTAAACCCACCGGCATAAATACGCCTGCCGTCGACACAAATTGAACGTACAATGCTTTTGTTATTTAGCTGGTAAACTTCCCAATCGGTACCATTAAAAACTAATAAACCGGTGTTGTTGGCAAAATACATAACGCCATTGTTGTCTTGTGCTATGCACCAGTTTTGGGTTTCGGCTTTGTAATGGTTGCGGGTGTAATTAGTTATAAATGGCAGGCCAACATTTTTTATTTGCCCAAAAAATGAGTTTTGACAAAATATAAGTAATAGTATCAAAACTAATTTATGGTATTTTATACTTTTTGTAATACTTACCACTTTTAAAGTTTTAGTTGGTTTTAAAAAATATTTTTACTTAAATCGGTTTTTAGCGGTTTTTAAATAAAATATGGCAATCATACAAAAAAACTTTGTTTTAGTACAAACGATTGCATGAAAAACAAAAAATAAACCTGCAATTGCAATGTAATTTATATTAAAAAACAGCCAATGACGTGTAATAAAAAACAATTTTGATATATAAAAAGCAATTTGTAACAAATTAATAATTAAATATATAAATAAAATGTGATGTAATTGTGATGTGTGTGTTGTAATTATGATGTAGGGTGTTTTTATGTTGCCCGCAACAATAAAACTAATTTTGGTTATCAACATTAAACACGCAAAACACAACATGCATTATGAAAAAAATTATTACATTTTTATTTACTATTTGCACTGTGTGGGCAAGCTTTTCACAAACCAGGCAACTAACCGGGGTTATAAAAGATGCCGACACGCAAGAGTCGTTACCTGGTGTTAGTATTATTATTAAAGGTACTACAACCGGGTCGATAAGCGATTATGAAGGAAAATACAGT
>CAZJCR010000231.1:0-5952 GCA_964544385.1 uncultured Bacteroidales bacterium | reverse complement strand
TTCACAGATAAAAATATCACTGTTTTAAATGAGTCAAACCCAAATTGAGCTAATGGCTCAATCGATTTAGATTTTGTAAGTATTTCACTACACTTCGTTAGTGAAATACAACAAACTCTACATCGGGATTATACCTAAGTAAAGCGTTTATTTGCCACGGTTTAACCGCTTAACTTAAGTCAAACTTTGCGGTTCACTTTAGTCTCGGCGGTTGGTAGTATTGTACTTTCTGATTTTATAATACCTTTTAACCTTATTACTTTAAAAAAAAGAATTTAATTATTGCCGAAAGTGTTAAAATAAGAATTATTATACCGCTTACCCTGTTAATAACAAACATGCTTCGCAAATTAAAACGCTTTTTAAACCTGGCAACCATTGTTGTTAAAAAAAACCACCATAAACAAGCCCCGGTAAAAATGCCCATTACAAGCAAATAACTATCGGTTGGGCTTTCGGCCATGGTAAGCAGCCCAAACATTGTAAAAGCCGCACCAAAAAACAGAATTGTAAGCGGGTTCGATATAGTAAGGAAAAATACAGCTATATAATCTTTAACCAAATGGCGTTTTTTTATTACATGTTTGTTTTTATGGTTCTCGCGAAACTCTTTAATAGGGTTTTTTAATATCATGCGCACGCCAATAAAAAGCAAAACCGAAACACCAATTATTTGAAATAGCTTTTGGTTCTCGGTTAAAAAATTCGACACGAACGAAATACCAAAAGCCGCCAAAAAAGCATAAAAAGTATCGGCAGTAGCTGCTCCCAAACCCGAGAAAAAACCTTTTATACGCCCCTTACTAACTGTACGCTGTACACACAAAACCCCAACAGGACCCATGGGTGCCGAAACAAAAATACCTACCAGTAAACCTTTAAGAAAAAAATCGATCCCGAACATCACCCAATTTGTGTTACTTATTTTTATGCCCGCCAAAAATATGAATTTTATTTTAATGGGCAACCTGTTTAATTATAAACAATTATAACTTTGTCAAAATTCAAAAACATGCACTCCCAATGATTGACAAACACGAACTTATACAGTATTTAAACCATAAAGTTTCAAAATATAACAACAAACATTTTATTGATACCGACCCTGTTTCGATACCCCATATTTTTACAAATAAAAACGATATCGAGATAGCCGGCTTTTTATCGGCAGCGATAGCCTGGGGGCAGCGAAAAGCAATACTAAAATCGGCAAATAAGCTTGTTAACCTTATGGATAACGCTCCATACGACTTTATTATTAATGCTGCCGATACTGACCTTAAGCCTTTCGGCAATTTTGTTTACCGTACTTTTAACGGCTCCGACTGCATATTTTTTTTAAAATCGATTAAAAACATTTACCAAAACCACGGTGGTTTTGAACAGGTTTTTACCACAGGTTACAAAGTTCATGGCACAATAAAAGGTGCAATAAGCCACTTTCGTGATATTTTTTTAACAACACCACACCCTGTCCGCAGTTGTAAACATTTAGCTAACCCAGAGGCAGGGTCGGCAGCAAAAAGGGTAAACATGTACCTGCGGTGGATGGTTCGTAACGATAAAAGCGGCGTTGATTTTGGAGTGTGGAAAAATATACCTGTAGCGCAACTTATGATACCGCTCGATGTGCACTCGGGAAACATTGCACGCCAACTTGGGCTTTTATCGCGTAAACAAAACGATTGGCGCGCAGTTGAAGAACTTACCCAAAATTTGCGCCACTTTGATGCCAACGACCCTGTAAAATATGATTTCGCGCTTTTTGGCGTTGGTGTTAATAACGATTTATAACTATGGTAATACCCGGTTTTAAGTTTAAACAATTTACAATTATGCAACAACTGTCGGCAATGAAAGTGGGCACCGACGGCGTTTTACTTGGCGCGTGGGCAAATTGTACCGGCACTAAAAATATTTTAGACATAGGAACCGGAACCGGCTTAATTGCTTTAATGCTGGCACAACGCTGCAAGGCCTTTATTGATGCGGTTGAAATTGACAATGCAGCATATACCGAAGCATTGCTAAACGTGCAAAACAGCCCTTGGCCAAACCGCGTTAATATAATTAATATGCCCATACAAAATTACGCCCACACTTGTAATAAAAAGTATTGTTTAATAGTATCGAACCCACCGTTTTTCGAAAACTCGTTAATTTGCCCCGACAACCAAAAAACCACAGCCCGGCACACCCAAAACCTAACCCCTGACAATTTATTATTGATAGTAAACATGCTGCTTAATAATAATGGTACTTTTAATGTAATTATACCTGCAACGGCATATAACACATATATAAATACCGCTAAAACTTATAATTTATTTTGCAATACTGTTTTGTGGGTTGTACCTACTCCGGCCACACCGGCAAAACGGGCATTAATAAGCTTTTCGCGAAAGCAAACTGTTATAGCACAAAACCAAATTATTATTGAAGATAAAGGCCGGCATGGCTACTCCGACGAATATATTGCACTTACTAAAGACTACTACCTGAAATTTTAACAAACAAAAACCGGGACAGCTAAATACCGCCCCGGTTAAAAATTTGGTTGACAGGTTATTAAAAGGCTACTACTTTAATTTCGACACGACGATTTTGCGACCTGCCAATAGCTGTGTTGTTATCGCCAATTGGCTCCGACGAACCACAACCCACAGCAGTAATCTGGCCGGGGTTTACACCTTTGCCCAACATATATTTTACAATTGATTCGGCACGTTTTAACAACAACATATCGTTAACCTCTTTAATACCCGAGCTGTCGGCATGTCCACGTACCTCAATTTTTACAGTTGGGTAAACTATAAGCGATGCGCAAATATTATCTAAAAGCAAATACGACTCCTGAGTAGGCTCATCTTTATCGAACTTAAATGTTATGTTGCTATTAAGCTCGTAATGTGGCATATTAACCGAGTCGGTATCAGTTATCTCAATTTGGTCGATAACCGGAATATGGTTGTCGGCAGTTACCCCGATAATATATTTGCCCGGTTTAAGGCCGGTGTGGTACTCGCCTGTAGTGGAATCGACCATAACACTATCGACAACCATGCTGTTTTGTGCAAATTGTATATTAACCTTTGGTTTGTTACCACTTGCAACTACAGGCTGAGTAATTTTACCGGCAACAACATGCTTTTCGGGTTCAGGGGCAACAACAACTTCAGGCACTATAACCGTGTCGACAACAACCTCAACAACTTGTGGCTCAACCAAAACAGGTTCAACAACCTCGACAGTTTTTAAGGCTGGTTGGTAATTTTTTGCTTTGCGTTTTTTGGTAAATATGTTAGATACATATAGCGGTGTAACCGAAATACCAATTTGCGCGCCCACTGCCATTGTTTTTACACTATTTGTGTTTTGTATTAACGAACCAATGTTGCCATTGTCGTTTGACAATGTAAAATTTGTTTTGGTATTGTTAACAAGATTATTAAGGTTTTTATAAAAGTTAAAACCAGCAAACACGCTTACATTATTGTTTATTTTATATTTAGCCCCGGCCAAAAACTGTAACCCTATGTTGCTATTAACTTTTATATTACCCGAGCTTTTAACCGGTTTGTTTTCGGGGTAATAAAACGGCGAACCATCAACATCGATATTGTGTAAAAGCGCGTTGTATTTTGGATAATAAGCCGAACGCGACAAAAGCATTGAGCTGCTATAACTGCTTTTTGTAAGTAACGATAAATACGGCCCTATGCTAACATAAGCCGACAATTTTGAATTAATCGAATAGTTTAAACTTACCAAAACCGGTATGTTTACCGACGATATTTTATAGTCCTCGGTAAGGCCAGTTGCACTTTCGTATAGTAAAATCGGGTCGGCATCGGCATCGGTGGTGTTAACCGAGTCGTAATAATTAAGTGCCAAGCACGAGTTGTATTGGTTAAAACCCAGACCTGCCGAAAATTGCAGGCTAAACCTGTTAAACCGGCGATAATTATAAAGCAACCCCGCCCCTACATTAAACCCAGCCTTACCCTTTATATTTGATGTATAACTATTTACATTAATTTTTGTATACAAAGGCGAAGCATTGATAAATATCTCGTATTTGTTAGTATTAGTTAAATAAGCGTTAGCCCCGGTATAATCGCTATTTTGAGCATTAAGTGTTGTAAAACTAAATACTGTAATTATCAGTAATATATTTTTGTTTAAAATTTTCATCTGTTTATATTTTTTATGTATTTAATTAACAATAAGCCAAAAAATAACTTTTGCAGCTTATAATTTAAATACAGATTATTTACTAATAATTATTTTTTTAACATCGGTAAAATTATTAAGCGAAATATGGACTAAATATGCCCCCGGTTTATGGTTATTTAGTTGCATATTAATAGTTTGGTAAAATTTGTGTTTTGTAAACCATTGTTCTTGTACCAACATACCGTTAGTACTAAATATTTTTACATTAACAGAGCCGTTGTGGTCATTAACAACATCGATAAAAAAGTTATTTTTAGCCACCGTTGGATAAACAGCAGTTTGTGCATTTTTTGTTTCGGGGGTTTTTACCATCGATACCGATTTGCAATTATTAGTATCGGTAACATAAACAATGTATTGATTATTAAGGTTATCGCCTTTAACTACAATATACTGGCCACCGTTAGCAATATTATCGGGTAGTTTCGAACTATCGGCCAAAGCCCAGTTATAATTAACGTAAAGATTATCGGAGTTGTTAACAATAAGTATTGATATAACGCCTTCGCGTTTTTTTTCGGCCACTTGTGGTTGTTTAACATTAAAAACATTTACATTAACCGGCTCCGATACTGCACTGCACAAAGTACTTTGGTTTTGTGCTACTATTGTATATAACCCACTATTACCGGCATCGATAATATAATTATTAGTATTGGCTCCTGTTAAGTTGTTACCATTTAATTGCCATGTGTAGTTTAACCCGTTGCTAAAGTTTGTGCAAGTTAAAATATCGCCGGGGCACATTTCGACAGAATTATTTACCATTGATTGATGTGCAATAACCGGAATTTCGGGAATGTTGTGCGTGGTGAACGAGTAACTGGTAAAAATATTTGTATTTGCAAACTTGTCGGTTACCGCACCGGCCTTTAATGCAAAATAATATGTGTTGCCACAACTAATTTGTGCCGACAGTTTAAGTAAAGTTGTACCGGCAATAAAATCGTTACTGTTAAGGGTAAAATTAACATCGGGGCCATCGGGGCCACCTTGTTTTAAAATAATTGAGCCTGACAAGTTACTGGCGGTAACAGTTTCGCTAAAGGTAAAATCGATAGTGTTAAAAACTTGCACGGGTAAATTATTGTCGAACGAAGTGCTAATAATTGAAGGTACAATACTGTCGGAAATAAATGTATAGTTTTGCACCTGGTTGTTTTGTAAATTGGTATAAGTTACCGATAAAGGTTCGAAAATGTAGAATTTTTTAGCCGGCGTTACTGTGCCACTCCAACCACCAGGTAAAGTAATTGAATAAGTACCGTTGCTATCGGTTGTTACCGACGAGGTATCAAAATTACCTGCATAATTAAGTGTTACACCTTGCAAACCAATATTTCCGGTAATAGTAAAAACCGGGCGTGGTAAAACTTCAAAATTACCAGCCACATATTCAAAAGTATAGTTATTGTCGGAACCGCCCGATAAAGTAATTGCACCTGTGTAATTGCCTGCCGGTGTTGTTTGGTCAACAGTTGTTGATGCTACCGGAGTTTGGTCGATTATTTCCTCACCATTAACCCAGCCCGAGTATTCGAAAGTAAGCTCGGGATTTGGGTCGAACTCGAGTTTTGTTTTGTTATGGGCAGTGGCAGTTAAAACAGCCTTAGTAATTACAAAACCAGCCGTTTCGAAACTTAAAGTGTAATTGTTTGATAAAGCTAAAGTGTTTTGAGTAATTGCGTAATTTCCAACATCTTCGCCATTGTCGCG
>CAZJCR010000230.1:3060-5966 GCA_964544385.1 uncultured Bacteroidales bacterium | reverse complement strand
GCAAATAAACGCTTTACTTAGGTATAACCCCGATGCAGATTTTGTTGTATTTCACTAACTAAGTGTAGCAAAATACTTACAAAATATAAATCGATTGAGCCATTAGCTCAATTTGGGTTTTATTTAACCATAGCCATAATTATGCACTAAGTTGTTTTTTTTGCCAACTATTGGAGCATAAAATACCTATTAGTTAAAATAATTAGTAAATTCGGGGTCGTAAAATATAAATTTGCTATTCATACTTTATAACCATTAAAACAGCATATTAACCAAAAAATATGCATAATAAATATATGTGTAACAAAAAGTACAAAAGCAAACACAAAGAAAAAAATACTATTGAAAATAAATATTTAACATAATGAAAGTAGATGTATTATTAGGCCTCCAATGGGGCGACGAAGGAAAAGGAAAAGTAGTTGACGTACTTACCCCGGGTTATAAAGTAATTACCCGTTTTCAGGGTGGTGCAAATGCAGGGCACAGCCTCGAATTCAACAATATAAAACATGTACTGCACCTAATACCATCGGGCATATTCCATAACGATGCCATAAATATTATTGGTAATGGCGTAGTTTTCGACCCATCGGTATTTAAAAAAGAAATTGACAACCTGAAAAAATTCGGGTTCGACCCAACCCAACGCCTTAAAATTGCAAAAAAAGCCAACCTAATAATACCAACACATAAAATTATTGATGGCGCAATGGAACAATCGAAAGGCGATTCAAAAATAGGGTCGACACTTAAAGGTATAGGCCCGGCTTACACCGATAAAGCAGGGCGCAACGCGTTGCGAATTGGCGACATTTTACAACCCGATTTTGAACAGCGCTACAATAAATTAAAACAACAACACCTTAAGCTTTTAAGCCTTTACAATTTTGAATACGATTTAAAACCATTAGAAGACGAATGGTTTGAAGGCATTGAATTATTGAAAAAATTTGAACTTGTTGATTGCGAACATATTGTAAACAAATTTGTACAAAACCCCGGCACAAAAATACTTGCCGAAGGAGCCCAAGGCTCACTACTCGATATCGATTATGGTTCATACCCATTTGTAACATCGTCGAACACAATTTGCGCCGGCGCATGTACAGGCTTAGGAATTGCACCATCGAACATTGGTAAAGTAATGGGAATTTTTAAAGCATATTGCACACGCGTAGGCGCAGGCCCTTTTCCAACCGAACTTAACGACCAAACAGGCGAAACAATGCGCCAAATTGGACGCGAGTTTGGCAGCACTACCGGCAGGCCTCGCAGGTGCGGATGGCTCGACTTAGTTGCACTTAAATATAGCATTATGATAAACGGCGTTACTAACCTTATTATGATGAAAGCCGATGTATTAGACCAAATGGACGAAATTAAAGTTGCCGTGGCATATGACATTGACGGAATTGAATCGGACTATTTCCCCTACGAAATTAACCAAAACCTAAAACCTGTTTACAAAACATTTAAAGGCTGGAATTGCGATATAACAAAACTACGCAACCAAAACGAACTCCCCGCCGAACTTGCCGCATACATCAACTTTATCGAAAAAGAAACCGGTGTGCCGGTATCGATAGTATCGGTTGGCCCCGACAGAGAAGCAACCATTATTAGACACAAAATTTAATAATCAATATAATTAAATGGCAGTTTTTATAAAAAGTAAAAACTGCCATTATAATTATAAAACCTTTATAAAAAATAAATAGTGAAACCAACATTATTAATATTAGCAGCCGGAATGGGTAGCCGTTACGGAGGCTTAAAACAATTAGACCGCCTTGGCCCCGGTGGCGAAACAATTATGGACTACTCGGTTTACGATGCAATAAGGGCAGGTTTTGGAAAAGTGGTTTTTGTTATCCGCAAAAGCTTTGAAAACGAGTTTGTTGAAATGTTTGTCGATAAACTAAAACATAATATCGACATTGAACTTGTTTTTCAGGAACTCGACAATGTACCGGCTGGCGTAACCTACCCTGCCGACCGCGTTAAACCATGGGGCACAGGGCATGCTATACTTGTTGCTAAAAACACAATTAACGAACCCTTTGCTGTTATTAATGCCGACGACTTTTATGGTGCCGAAGCATTTGCTACAGCTGCACAATTTTTAAAAACACAGGCATCGCAAAATATTTACGCTATGTGCGGATACCAGCTCGCTAAAACATTAAGCCAATTTGGAACAGTATCGCGAGGAGTTTGCACTACCGATAGCAACGGTTTTTTAATTAATGTAACAGAGCGCACTGCAATTACCCGCAACAACGGCATAATAACCTACAATAACGGCATTGATAACATTGAACTTAACGAAAACGATATTGTAAGCATGAATTTTTGGGCTTTTCACCCTTCAATATTTAACCATCTTGAAGAGAAATTTATTGATTTTGCTAATCAAAATTCACAAAACATTAAATCCGAATTTTATATACCATTTGTTGTCGACGACCTTATGAAAGAACACAAAGTTAAAACTCGAGTGTTAGAACCAGAAGCCCAATGGTTCGGGGTTACATACCAAAACGACAGGCCTGGCACCGTAACAAAACTAAATGAACTTATTTTAGCTGGAAAATATCCTGAAAAGTTGTGGCAATAACCACAACTTTTTTTTTATAAAAAATTTTAATTAGTTGTTTGAAATAATAAAATTGTTAATACATTTGCACTGCAAATTTATACATGTTTTATGCATATTTATACATTACATATACGACGTACAAACAACATCCGATGTTGAGGGTAATGTATTATAAAACAAAAAAAGCCCCTCGCGTAAGGGGCTTTTTTGTTTAAAATCAAACTATTAACACAAAAAAAACAATACAAAACTAATTAAACAATGGAACTAACGCCAAACGTAATTATAAGGGTAGCAAACCAAA
>CAZJCR010000230.1:0-3050 GCA_964544385.1 uncultured Bacteroidales bacterium | reverse complement strand
TATGATTGAAGAGGCTGCACGTTTGCGCGGAACAGGAATAGCAAAACGTTCGCCACTTTATATTGAAAGCAAACTTGTTGAAGGCAAAGCTGTTGTTGCATTTGATTGTGAAACAATAATTGGTTTTTCATACATCGAAACATGGGAACATGGTAAATATGTTGCAAACTCGGGCCTGATAGTACACCCAAGCTACCGCGGTATCCATTTAGCATTTAATATAAAGAAAAAAATATTAGAACTGTCGCAACAAAAATACCCCGATGCCAAAGTTTTTGGCATTACAACAAGCCAGGCTGTATTAAACATTAACTTTAAACTTGGTTATAAACCAGTTACTTTTAGCGAACTTACAACCGACCCCGAATTTTGGAAAGGTTGCCAGGGCTGTGTAAATTACGACATTTTACAACGTACAAACCAAAAAATGTGCTTATGCACCGGAATGGTTTTAGACCTTAAAGAATTAAAAAAAAAACAAACAACAATGAATTATAATGCCGAACTGGTATAAATATTCATTAAAATAATATTTTAACACATAAATATACAATTAACAAATTTTAATAAACCATACTGTACTACACATGTACGGTAAAAAAAAATTAACAATGGCAAACACTAAAAAAACTGTTATTTTAGCTTACAGCGGAGGTTTAGACACAACTTACACTGCCAAATACCTGTCGGTCGAAAAAAACTACGATGTTATATCGGTAGTTGCAAATACAGGTGGCTTTAGTAACGAACAACTCGAAGTTATTGCCCAAAAAGCAAACGAACTGGGTGTAAAACAACACGTAGTACTTAATATCGAAAAAGATTATTACCAATATTGTATTAAATACCTGATATTTGGTAACACACTAAAAAACAACACTTATCCTTTGTCGGTAAGCTCCGAAAGGTTTTTTCAGGCAAAAGCCATTGCCGATTTTGCAAAAACAACCAACGCCGACTTTATAGCACATGGCTGTACAGTAGCAGGTAACGACCAGGTAAGGTTCGACCTTGTTTTCAAAATTATGCTGCCAAATATGCCAATAATTGCACTTGTACGCGACGAAAAGCTGATGCGCGAAGACGAAATTAACTACCTGCGCTCACATGGTGTAAATTTCGACTTTAAAAAAATGGAATACAGCATTAACGAAGGCCTTTGGGGAACAAGCGTTGGCGGTAAAGAAACCCTGTCGTCGCATTTGTCGCTCCCTAACCATGCATACCCATCGCAACTAAGCGAAACCAAACCGTATAAACTTACCATTGAATTTGAACAAGGCCAAATTAAAACCGTTGACGGCAAAAATTTTGACCACCCTGTTGATGCCATTAGATATATAAATAATATTGGTAAAAAATACGCCATTGGACGGGGCATACATGTTGGCGATACTATTATTGGTACTAAAGGCCGCGTTGGGTTCGAGGCTCCGGCAGCCTTTATAATTATTAAAGCACACCACGAACTCGAAAAACATACCCTTACCAAAAACCAGATGATGTGGAAAGACCAACTATCAAACTGGTATGGAACAATGTTGCACGACGGGCTTTACCTTGAACCTACAATGCGTAATGTCGAAAAATTTATGGAAGACACCCAACTACATGTTACCGGTAAAGTGTTTGTTGAGCTTAACCCTTATTACTTCCAGGTAATTGGTATCGAATCGGGTTACGATTTAATGAACTCGGGTTTTGGAGCATATGGCGAGGCCGCCGGTAAATGGACCGCCGACGACGTTAAAGGGTTTATAAATATTTTAGGCAACCCGCTAAAAAACTATTACGCGGTTAACCCAAACGAATTATAATACCTAAACTTATTAATTTATTATGATAAAAGTTGGAATAGTGGGCGGTGCAGGCTATACCGCCGGCGAATTATTGCGTATTTTGGTTAACCACCCCATGGTTGAAATAACATCGGTACAAAGCACAAGCCATGCCGGCCAATTTATTTATAAAGTGCACCGCGATTTACTTGGCGATACTAACCTTAAATTTGCAACCAGTATTGACCCAACTGTTGATGTTGTTTTTTTGTGTAGCGGACATGGAAAAAGTATTGGATTTATGGCCGAAAACACCTTGCCCCATAATGTTAAAATTATTGACCTTAGCAACGATTTTAGATTAAATGCCCCAGGCAATTCGTTTGTTTACGGGTTGCCCGAACTATACTTTGATAAAATTAAAAATGCAAAATACCTTGCAAACCCTGGCTGTTTTGCAACTGCTATCGAACTGGCTTTTTTGCCAATTACACAAGCCAAAAAAAATATTGGCGAACTACACGTTACTGCAATTACCGGTTCAACAGGGGCAGGCCAAAAACCTACCGAAACATCGCACTTTAGCTGGAAAAACAATAACGTATCGGCATACAAAATTTTCGAACATCAACACATTGCCGAAATTAACCAAACGCTTTTTGAAGGTAATTTGCCACAAACCGAACTTAATTTTATACCACTTAGGGGAAACTTTTCGCGCGGCATTATGGCCACATGTTATACCGACACTGACCTTACGCTCGACGAACTAAAATTACTGTATAATAATTTTTACAACAATGCACCTTTTGTAATTTTGACCAACGAAAACCCCGATGTTAAACAGGTTGTAAACACTAATAAATGTGTTTTATACTTACATAAACACAAACAAAAAGCCTTAATAATATCGATTATCGATAACCTTGTAAAAGGCGCATCGGGGCAAGCCGTACAAAACATGAACATAATGTTTGGACTTGACCAAACATTAGGGCTTAGGTTAAAACCTGTGGCTTTTTAGCTTTTTAAAAAATAACAATTAGCATGTAAATTATTAATTAATAGCTTACATGTTATATTAAAAAGCTGACAATAAAACTAAAATATTATGGAATTTAACATCAATTATAACTTATTTAACAAAAGGTTATAATTATTGTAAAGATGCAAAATTAGAACTGTAGATTAACACCTAAGTTAAGCGATTAAAGCGTAGCAAATAAACGCTTTACTTAGGTATAACCCCTATGTAGAGTTTGTTGTGTTTCA